>JBDSCZ010000168.1:0-33766 GCA_039920865.1 Burkholderiaceae bacterium | reverse complement strand
ACTTCCAGTAAATGCTTGTTTTGCGCCAATGTTTTGATGTTAAATCACCATCAAAACACGGATTCGGTATGGTTTCGTGGTAAGTTTCGTGAAAAGTTAATGTGATAAAACATAATATCGCGTTGCAGCGTATTGCCCGGATTCAGCTATATCGGATGCAATTGCGAACATAATTCAAACTCGTCTTAGGAAATAACATGCGTCTCATCCTGTTAGGAGCACCAGGTGCCGGCAAAGGTACACAAGCCACATTCATCAAGGAAAAATACAATATTCCGCAAATTTCAACTGGGGATATGTTGCGCGCCGCAGTCAAGGCCGGAACGCCGCTGGGCCTGGAAGCAAAAAAAGTAATGGATGCCGGCGGCCTGGTGTCGGACGATATCATTATCGGCCTGGTCAAGGATCGCCTGAAAGATGCGGATTGTGCCAACGGTTACCTGTTCGACGGTTTCCCGCGCACCACTCCGCAAGCCGATGCGATGAAGGATGCCGGCGTCACCATCGATTACGTACTGGAAATCGATGTCCCTGATGACGTCATCATCGACCGCATGAGCGGTCGCCGCGTTCATGCTGCATCTGGCCGTACCTATCACGTCAAATACAATCCGCCCAAGGTTGAAGGTAAAGACGATGAAACCGGTGACGCGTTGATGCAGCGCGATGACGACAAGGAAGAAACAGTCAAGAAACGCCTTGATGTGTATCACGAACAAACTGAAGTGCTGGTCAAATATTATGGCGACTGGGCACAGGCCGGTTTGCCGGGCGCGCCAAAATATCGAAAAATCGCCGGCGTCGGTCTGGTCGATGAAATTCGCGATCGGGCTTTTGCTGCGCTGGCAGAGTAAAAAAAGCGGACCTTGTGTCCGCTTTTTTGTTGACGCAAGCAGTCACGCAGTCATAACCGATGCAACTGATGCGCAATATCCACGAAAAACAAGAACGGTACGAATAGGTTGCGATGGCTAGCGCCAGAAGTGCTGATTACACGGCGCAAGTGATTCAATGCAGCTATTGGAAATAGCTTGAGTATATTTGTAAACTCTATAAATATATGCGGTAAATACCATAAAAACTAAGATACTCCATATTTTATAAGAAATTCATCGTGTTTCGATAGCGGTCCGTTCTGCTCGCATCTTCGGCGGGCAAGGCGTCAGATCACAGCTAAAAGAAGCATCGAGTTGCGTTAAAAACGGGTAGCGAACGTCGGATTATGAAAATCCAGCGCCACTAGCCGGAATGTTATTTTGACCATGTCGTTAATAACAGGGGGAGGCAATATGGCAGCAGTCTTATGGTTTGCGGTGCTGAGTGGCTTGGTGGCAGTCATTTATGGGCTCAATTCGCGGCGCTGGATTCTCCGGCAAGACCCTGGCAACCCCCGAATGCAGGAAATCGCAGCCGCAATTCAGCAAGGTGCTGCCGCCTATCTGGCACGTCAATACCGCACCATTGCACTGGTCGGCGTAGTCCTTTTCATCATCATCGCCGTATTGCCAGGAATCGGGCTGACCACTGCGGTCGGTTTCCTGGTCGGTGCGCTGTTGTCCGGCGCCTGCGGCTTCATCGGCATGAACGTCTCGGTGCGCGCCAACGTGCGCACTGCACAGGCAGCAACCAAGGGCATGAGCCAGGCGCTCGATGTCGCATTCAAGGGCGGTGCCATCACCGGCATGCTGGTAGTCGGTCTCGGTTTGCTGGGGGTGACGCTGTTTTACTGGGTACTCACCGCTTCTGCTCCGCATGGACTGGGCCAGACGGTGTCGCTGCATGATGTCATCAAGCCGCTGATAGGACTGGCATTCGGTGCTTCGCTGATCTCGATTTTCGCCCGGTTGGGCGGCGGCATCTTCACCAAAGGGGCCGATGTCGGTGCCGATCTGGTTGGCAAGGTCGAAGCCGGCATTCCGGAAGACGATCCGCGCAATCCGGCCGTCATCGCTGATAACGTCGGCGACAATGTCGGCGATTGCGCCGGCATGGCAGCCGACTTGTTCGAAACCTACGTGGTGACGCTGATCGCAACCATGCTGCTGGGCAGTCTGCTGGTCAAGGGCGCAGAATCGCAAGCGGTGCTGTATCCGCTGGCGCTGGGCGGCGCTTCGATTTTCGCTTCCATCATCGGCTGCAGCATGGTCAAGGCCAAGCCGGGCAAGAAAATCATGTCGGCGCTGTATACCGGCTTGTGGTGGGCGGCCGGCTTGTCCCTGATTGGCTTTGCGATCGTGACCTGGCTGATCATGCCGCAGCCGATGCGCTTGCCGATGATGGGCTCGGCCCTGGTTGGCATCGTGCTGACCGGCCTGATGGTGTATATCACCGAGTATTACACCGGCACCGATTTCAAGCCGGTCAAGCATATCGCCCAGGCATCGACTACCGGCCACGGCACCAACATCATCGCCGGCCTGGGCGTATCGATGCGGTCGACCGCCTATCCGGTGCTGTCGGTATGCGCCGCGATCCTGACTTCCTACTGGCTTGGCGGTCTGTACGGGATCGCGATTGCCGCTACTGCGATGCTATCGATGGCCGGCATCATCGTGGCGCTCGACGCTTATGGCCCGATCACCGATAACGCCGGCGGCATTGCCGAAATGTCCGGCATGCCGGATTCGGTACGGGCGATTACCGATCCGCTGGATGCGGTCGGCAACACCACCAAGGCCGTCACCAAAGGTTATGCAATCGGTTCTGCCGGCCTGGCGGCACTGGTGCTGTTTGCCGATTACACTCACGCCCTCGATTCGGTCGGAATTAGCACTTCTTTTGACCTGTCGAACCCGATGGTGATCGTCGGCCTGTTCATCGGCGGCCTGATTCCGTATCTGTTCGGCGCGATGGCGATGGAAGCGGTCGGGCGCGCCGCCGGCGCAGTGGTGGTCGAGGTGCGGCGCCAGTTTCGCGACATCAAGGGCATCATGGACGGCAGCGGCAAGCCGGAATATGACAAGGCGGTCGATATGCTGACCGCTTCCGCCATTAAGGAAATGATTGTGCCGTCGCTGCTGCCGGTAGTGGTGCCGGTGCTGGTCGGCTTGATCCTCGGGCCGGCCGCGCTGGGCGGCTTGCTGATGGGCACCATCGTTACCGGCCTGTTCGTCGCGATATCGATGACAACCGGCGGCGGCGCCTGGGATAACGCCAAGAAATACATTGAGGACGGCAATTTCGGCGGCAAGGGTTCCGACGCACACAAGGCGGCAGTCACCGGGGACACGGTCGGCGATCCATATAAGGATACCGCCGGCCCGGCAGTTAATCCGCTAATCAAGATCATCAATATTGTTGCGCTGCTGATCGTGCCATTGCTGCCAGGGACCGGCATCCAGAGCGCCGCTATGCCAGCACCGGTTGCCGTGGTGGCGCCGTCGGTAGCGGCACCGCAGATGACCGCCGTGAAAATCAACTTTGCGCCAGGGAAAAGTGCGGTGGCGGCGGAATACCGAACCAAGTGAATCTGCTGCAAGAAGCGTAAACCGCATTGGGCGCAGCCGATGGTGCGCAGACGCGGCAGGCGAAAGCCAGCCTGCTCTAATCGATAACTTGCAAAATGAAAAAGCGGCGAAAGCCGCTTTTTTAACGTTGCGAGGCAAAAATTGGCTACAATCCAAGATGATTGACGCTTACGTAAACGTAACGAGCGTAACGAACGTGACAACTCGTAGTATTTAAAATATTTTCATCAAGGAAGCAAACCATGCAAATTAAAGATAGCGTATTCATCATCACCGGCGGTGCCTCCGGCTTGGGCGCGGCAACCGCACGCATGATCGTCGAAGGCGGCGGTAAAGTCGTGCTGGCCGACGTGCAGGTAGAAGCCGGCGAAAAACTTGCGGCTGAACTGGGCGGCGTATTCATCAAATGCGATGTCACCGCCGAAGCAGACGGGCTGGCAGTCGTTGCCGCTGCAACTGCAATGGGTACATTGCGTGGTCTGGTCAATTGCGCCGGAGTTGCGCCCGCGGTAAAAACGGTCGGCCGCGACGGTCCGCATCCGCTGGACGTATTTCAGCGCGTCATCAGCATCAACCTGGTCGGCACCTTCAACATGGCGCGTCTGGCGGCCGATGCGATGGCGAAAACCGATGCTACTGAACAGGGCGAGCGCGGCATCATCATCAATACCGCTTCGGTGGCTGCGTATGACGGTCAGATCGGCCAGGCTGCGTATGCCTCGTCCAAGGCTGGTGTGGTCGGCTTGACGTTACCGATGGCGCGCGACTTGTCGCGCAGTGGAATTCGTGTGATGACCATTGCACCGGGGATTTTCGAGACGCCAATGCTGCTCGGCTTCCCGCAGGAAGTCCAGGATGCACTGGGCCAGATGGTGCCGTTCCCGCCACGGCTGGGCAAGCCGGCCGAATATGCGCATCTGGCAAAAGCCATCATTGAAAATGTGATGCTCAACGGCGAAACCATCCGTCTCGACGGCGCGATTCGGATGCAACCGAAATAATTTTATGTGACGTATTGCCATTTTTTCATGATGGCAATGACGATGCGGATTAATCCGGCTACACTAAAAAAGGCAAGCTTCGCTTGCCTTTTTTCTATTGGGAGACCGTCATGACTGCAATCAGAATCACCGTTATCGCCTGTGCTGCTGCCGTTTTGCTGGGTGCGTGTTCCAGCACAAGCAGTCCCGGCTTCCATTATGAAATGCCGGCTGCCGGCATGGGTGCGCCGGAGGCCTCCAGCGGTTATGTCGAGAAATCCGGCGTAACGGCTAGGAAATTCATGGTGGCGGCGGCCAACCCGCTGGCCACAGATGCCGGTTACCAGGTGCTGAAAGCAGGCGGATCGGCGGTGGATGCGGCGATTGCGACCCAGATGATGCTTAATCTGGTCGAACCGCAGTCTTCCGGCATTGGCGGCGGCGCGTTCCTGATGCATTTCGATGGCAACACGGTGCAGGCTTTTGACGGGCGCGAAACTGCACCGTCCGAGGCCACCGATAAGCTGTTTCTGGATGCGAACGGGAAAGCGATGCCATTCTATGAGGGCGTGGTCGGCGGCCGCTCAGTTGGTGCGCCGGGCGTGTTGCGCATGCTGGAATTAGCGCACCGGCAATACGGTAAGCTGCGCTGGGCCGATTTGTTTGCTCCGGCGATTCTGCTGGCCGAACAAGGATTCGCGGTCAGTCCGCGCCTGCATACCCTGTTGGCTTCCGAGCAGTATCTGAAAAAGGATGCGGTTGCCGCTGCGTATTTTTATGATCCGCAAGGCACACCGTGGCCGACTGGTCACATACTGAAAAATCCGGCGCTGGCGCGAGTTTTCAAGGAAATTGCTGGAGGAGGTGCGGATAGTTTTTACCAGGGGCGCATCGCGCAGGATATTGCCGCTAAAGTCGGCAGCCATCCGCACAATCCCGGCCTGTTGACTGTGACTGACATTGCCGGCTACCAGGCCAAGGTGCGCGAACCTGTATGCAGCGACTATAAGGCCTGGACTGTATGCGGGATGCCGCCGCCGTCCTCCGGCGGAATTGCCATCGCGCAAATGCTCGGCATGCTGGAAAGCCGGGATATTCGACCGTTCGCACCGAAAGCTGGCGTCTTGAGCGTGGATGCGGTGCATCTTTTTTCGGAAGTAGGGCGGCTCGCCTATGCGGACCGTAGCCTTTATGTAGCCGATACCGATTTCGTGGCGTTGCCGGGAAATAGCTTCATGCCCTTGCTGGACAAGCAGTATCTGGCCCAGCGTGCGGCGCTGATCGGCGACAAATCGATGGGCCTGGCCAAGCCCGGCACGCCGCCTGCGATCCAGCTGGCATGGGGCCAGGATACTGCGCCAGAACTGCCCGGCACTTCGCATATCTCGATTGTGGATGGCAGCGGCAACGCGGTTTCGATGACGACCACGATCGAAGATGCATTCGGCTCGCGTCAGATGGTTGATGGCTTTTTGCTCAATAATCAGTTGACAGATTTCTCCTTCGATTCCACTGACGCCAACGGCCCGATCGCCAATCGGGTGCAGGGCGGGAAGCGTCCGCGCAGCTCGATGGCACCAACCATGGTCTTTGAGAAAGGCAGCAAAAAACTGGTGCTTGCAACCGGATCTCCGGGCGGTTCCGCCATCATCAACTACGTCGCCAAGGTGCTGGTTGGCACCATGGACTGGGGCTTGAACGTACAGCAGGCGATCAGCCTGCCGAACTTCGGCAGCCGCAACGGTCCGACCGAACTGGAGCAGGGCAGGGTATCGGACGCGCTGGTGGACGCACTGAAGGCGAAGGGCCATAACGTGCGTGTGATGGAACAGACTTCCGGCCTGCAAGGCATCATGCGCCTCAATATCCACGGTGAAGAGATGTGGTTCGGTGGTGCCGATCCACGCCGGGAGGGTATCGTCAAAGGCGATTAAAGCACAGTGAATGGTAACTTGCGTATTGCAGGAGGGTACAAACGCGCTGTGGTCTGTTAATCGTGGATCATGCTAGAAGGAAAGAAAACAGGCCTTGTTCTGACTGGCGGTGGCGCCCGCGCCGCTTATCAGATCGGCGTACTGCAGGCCATCGCGGCGTTGCTGCGCGAAGCGGGTTGGCCGGCCTAACGTAATCCCTTCGATATCATTTGCGGTACCTCGGCCGGAGCCATCAACGCTACCGCGCTAGCCTGTCGTGCTGACAATTTTGGCGCAGGCGTGCAGGCTTTGATGGACGTGTGGGAACATTTTGAAGTGGAACAGGTATATCGCGCTGATGCGCTCGGCGTAATGCGTTCCGGTGCGCGCTGGCTCTCGACCCTGTCATTCGGCTGGTTGCTGCGTCAATGGCATGCCAATCCGCCCAACGCCTTGCTGGACAACACGCCGCTGATCAGCCTGCTGCATCGGATGCTGGACTTGCCGCGACTGGACGCGGCTTTGTTTGGTGGCAGTTTGCATGCGCTGGCAGTGACTGCATGCATCGTCTTACACGGCCGGCCAGCATCTCACTTTTTACCAGTGCGCAGCCGATATCGAGCCTTGGAGCAGAACCCAGCGCATCGCGCTGCGAGATCAGATCGGGGCCGATCATCTGCTGGCTTCGGCTGCAATTCCTTTCATCTTTCCGGCTACCCCATTGTATTGTTTCGGTCGACGCGAGTATTTTGGCGACGGTTCGATGCGGCAACGGGCACCGATTTCGCCGGCAATCCACTTGGGAGCGGAAAAAGTGCTGGTAATCGGCGCCGGCCGCCTGACGGCGCCGGCACGCACCACAGTCGAGTCCGCGCCCTATCCCAGCTTGGCCCAGATCGCCGGACACGCGATGTCGAACATTTTCCTGGATAGCCTGGCGGTGGACATCGAACGACTTAACCGTATCAATCTGACGCTTTCCATGCTGTCTGACGAGATGAAAAGCAAGACTCCGTTGCGTCCGATAAAGACTTTGATCATATCGCCTTCCGAGCGGCTTGATGAAATCGCCAGTCGCCACGTCGATAGCCTGCCGCGCCCTATCCGTGCGCTGTTGGGCAGCATCGGTGCGACCGAAGCCCGTGGTGCGGCGCTGGCATCCTATTTATTATTTCAGTCTAGCTTCACCCGTGAATTGATTGGTCTGGGGGCGCGGGATACGTTTGCGCAGCGTGAAAACGTGCTGGATTTTTTTGCGCCTGTGTTGCCGGTTGCCGTTAAGGCTTACCAGCAAGATCTGGTGATTTGTTAAGATATTCAGGGTATATGAATATTTAACAGCTTTTTCGCATATTCTTACTGCATTTCTTAATATACAGTGTACAGTATATTAATTACGCCAGTGCTCTTTGAAGTGCCGCAATCTACTGGAAAAATATTCGCCGCTCTCCCAGGGCGAACCGCGCCGCAAGTTTTTTCAGCCATTGCCTTGATTAATTGTTGCGTTGCCGCATATTCAAGAAAGATACTGCCATGTGATTCGGGTTGATTCGGTTTGGACAACACGTTACCCTATGGTGATTCAAGTTTTTAGCGCTCGCCAATGGATGCATTAAATCGACGGGAAATGATTTTGAATTTCAAATCACTGCGCAATACCATTTTTTTTCTTATTGCTATCCTGTTTTCCGTGGGCGTATCGGCAACGGATGCTGCGGCTCTGGCTACGGTTCATGTATCCGCTTTGCCAAGGCAGGCGCAACAGGTGCTGGTCAAAATCAGGCGAGGAGGACCTTTTTCTTACGCCAAGGACGGTGCGGTTTTTGGTAATTATGAACAAATTCTGCCCAGGCGAAATCGTGGCTATTACCATGAATACACGGTCAAGACACCGGACATGCGCAGTCGTGGTGCTCGCCGCATCGTAGCCGGCGGCGATCCGCAGGCATCCGGCGAATATTATTACACCGAAGATCACTATGCCAGTTTCCGGCGCATCACAGAATGACGGACATGAAAACCAGCACCCAATTTTTGTACCGGCCGAGGGTTCAATGAGTATGTTAGCAACCGTGCTGCCCAATGTGGTGCAATCCATCCGCGCATTTCGGGTTGCAGATCTGCAACTGGAGGCAGCCAATCTTGGCCAGCATTTTTTGTATGCCTATTGTGGGGATGCAGCGACCAAGCAACAGGTGCTGTCCACCATTGCCGAGTCGTTTCTTTTTCCGAAGCACTTTGGCAAGAATTATGATGCACTGTCCGATTGCCTGACCGACCTGGTGCACAAGGCGGGCCGGCAGCCTGGGTTTGTGGTGGTTCTGGAGCAGATTCCCAATACGCCTAAATTCGACAAGGAAGCACGCGAAAACTTGTTGGATGTGTTTCGCGATGCCGCCGATTTCTGGGCCGAAAAGAAAGTCGCGTTCAGGGTCTTTTACTCCTTCGAATAAGGCAGCGCAGCAGGGGTTTTAGCAAGCCGACCGCGTTGTCGGCTTTTTGTTTTTCCATTTGACTGCCATTGCGAAAATGCCAAGACAATGCATGAAAGCGCCATAGCCGCCCTCACCCCCAACCCCTCTCCCGCTTGCGGGAGAGGGGAGCGAAGTGAGACGCTGCGCGACTTTTACGTTAAGCGCCAACAAAAAGGTACAATGCGCGCCATGAAAAACATCGTTATCTTGATTTCCGGGCGCGGCAGCAATATGGAAGCCATAGTGCGCGCGTTGGGGGCTGAATGCTGGCCGGCCAGAATCGCCGCTATCATCAGCAACCGCGCCGACGCACCCGGCCTGCAATTTGCCGTCGCGCACGCGATTCCGACCGCTGTGGTTGAAAATCAGGATTATCCATCTCGTGCAGCATTCGATGCAGTGCTGCAATCGACAATAGACGGTTTTGCGCCTGACCTGGTGGTGCTGGCCGGATTCATGCGGATCCTGACGGCACCGTTTGTCGCGCATTATGCCGGCAGGATATTGAATATACATCCTTCGTTGCTGCCGCTGTTTCCGGGCCTGGCTACGCACCGACAGGCACTGGCAGCGGGCGTTGCCGAGCATGGCGCAACAGTGCATTTCGTCACTGCAGAACTCGATCATGGCCCTGCCGTGTTGCAGGCAAAAATTCCTGTTTTTTCTGGTGACACCGAACAGTCGCTGGCAGCGCGCGTGCTGGTACAGGAACACATCATTTACCCACGCGCGGTACGCATGTTCATTGAAGGCAGCCTGGCGTCACAGCAGGAGCAGTTACGCACCAATGCCGACGAATGTCGGCCAGATCATAAAAAGAAGGATTTAGCATGAGGTTGCCACCCGCAGTAGTACACCAAACTGAAGAAGTATTGCGCGAAATTTTGCGCTTCACCGGCCCCGCCGACGGTACACTGTCGCGCTATTTCCGCGACCACCCGCGCTTGGGTTCGCGCGAACGGGGATGTATTGCCGAGGGCATTTACTGTCTGTTGCGTAACAAGTCTGTGTATTCCAGCTTTGCCGAATCAGGTGGCGGCGCGACCATGCGCAAGTTGACACTGCTCGGCCTGGCAGATGCCGTCGGCGTCGATGCACTCGGCGGTCTGAGCGAGGAAGAGGTCGAATGGCTCACGCGCGTGATGCAAATCGACCGCAGCCTGCTGCAACCTTCTTTGCGCGCCAATTTACCGCAATGGCTGTTCGATAAACTGCTTGCACGCGATGGCGAAGAGCAAGTAATGCAGCTGGCTGACGCACTAAACCAACCTGCACCGCTGGATTTGCGGGTCAACTCGATCAAGGCAGGGCGCGAGGACGTTATGGCCAAACTGGCCGAAGCGCCGGTTCTGTGCGAGCCGACACCGTATTCGCCGTTGGGATTGCGGGTCATCAAAAAACCAGCATTGCAAAACATGCCCTTGTTCAAGGAGGGTGCGATTGAAGTCCAGGACGAAGGTAGTCAGTTGCTGTCCCAGGTGGTGGGCGCCAAGCGCGGCGAAATGGTGGTTGATTTCTGCGCCGGCGCGGGTGGCAAAACCTTGTCGCTCGGTGCTGCGATGCGTAACACAGGACGCCTGTACGCTTTCGACGTTTCCGAAAAGCGCCTGGCCAAGCTCAAGCCGCGTCTGGCCCGCAGCGGATTGTCAAACGTACATCCGGTGCTGATCGCACATGAACGCGATGCCAAGATCAAGCGCTTGGCCGGCAAGATTGACCGTGTGCTGGTTGATGCGCCGTGCAGCGGTCTGGGCACCTTGCGCCGCAATCCGGACGTCAAATGGCGTCAGACGCCGGAATCGATTGTTGAGCTCAATGCCAAGCAAACCGCGATCCTCGACAGCGCGGCAAGACTGGTCAAGGCGGGCGGGCGACTGGTATATGCAACCTGCAGCTTGCTGAACGAGGAAAACGAAGATATCGTCAGCCATTTTTTGTCCAGTCATCCGGATTTCACGCTGTTGCCGATGAAAGTGGTATTGGCAGAGCAGAAAATTGCACTTGATATGCAGGATTATTTGAAGCTTGCTCCACATCTGCATCAGACCGATGGTTTCTTTGCCGCTGTCATGGTGCGCAAGGTACCGCCAGCAGCGCCAGTGGTGGCAATTGCTGCGATAGAGAATGCTGCTGAACCGACCCCGCTCGACTGAACCCATCGTCCCATTGTGATGCACAAACAGTTGCTGGGTCTGCATAGTGCGATATTTGATCGTTACCGGCTTGCACCGGTCACAGGGCAAACCGCGCTAGCCGAGCAGATCCGCAAAATTTGCCTCGCTATCGTTGCCATTGGTGTGCTGCTAGGCGCGCCAATGGCACATGCATTCGATGCGTCCTCGTCAGACCCGATTGCAGCGCAAGGAACTTTGCAAGTGGCTTTTTCGCCCTGGGATGATATTGAATCGTTAATTATTGGTGCAATTGATGGCGCGAAAAAGCAGGTATTGGTACAAGCCTACCTGCTGACCAGTAAAAAAATTACGAAGGCGCTTATTGCCTCGCGACAACGCGGTGTCGATGTGATGGTGTTAGTCGATGCCGCGCAATCCGCTAAAGTTCCCTCTTCCAAAGCGCACGATTTGTCTCTTGCCGGCATTGCTGTTTGGTTGGAGACTGATTATCAGAACGCACACAACAAGGTTGTCGTCATAGATGCCGGTACCGCAAGCGCAACGGTGATTACCGGAAGCTACAATTTCACCTGGTCGGCGCAACACAAAAATGCGGAGAATATCCTGATCGCCCGTAAAAATCCACTGCTGGCAGCACGCTATGCGCTGAACTGGGAGCGACATCGGCGGGGTGCAACGCCCTATAAATAACGGCGTTTTGTCCTCGGGCAGGAGTTGCATTGCCAGACATTGCCGTCGTGTGACCGGGGCCGGGTCACGGATCTGAATTATGCAAATGGCGTACAATGCGGACAAAATTTCAGAAACGCGAATTCTCTGCAATCTATCGGGAATAATCGCGCAGATGCGATTAACTCTGGAGAAGTAATGATTTTAAATAGCATTTTTGCGGCGTCACTGGATTTTCTTTCCAATGGCATCACTAGGGCAAGCGGATGGCAAGTGTTCATTTTCACAATGATCGTAACGCACATCACGATTGCCTCCGTTACGATTTTTTTGCATCGTTGCCAGGCACATCGGGCTCTCGATCTGCATCCTGTACCGAGTCATTTTTTTCGTTTTTGGCTGTGGCTTACCACCGGCCAGGTGACCAAGGAATGGGCTGCGATTCATCGCAAGCATCATGCCAAATGCGAAACCGAAGAAGACCCGCATAGCCCCGTCACGCGCGGCATTAAGAAAGTATTGTTCGAGGGGGCTGAGCTGTATCGTGCCGAATCGAAAAATCGGGAAACCATCGAAAAATACGGTCACGGGACACCTGATGACTGGCTAGAGCGTAATGTCTACACTAAATACAGCATGCAAGGCGTGGTGCTAATGCTATTTGTCAATGTATTGCTGTTTGGTGTAATTGGCATCACCGTCTGGGCGATACAAATGATGTGGATTCCGATTACTGCCGCCGGCATTATCAACGGGATTGGCCACTATTGGGGTTATCGGAATTACGACTGCGCCGATGCATCAACTAACATTGTGCCATGGGGTATTTTGATTGGTGGTGAGGAGTTGCATAATAATCACCATACATTTGGCACCTCGGCCAAACTGTCATCGAAATGGTATGAATTCGATATCGGCTGGATGTATATCCGGATGATGGAAATCATCGGTTTGGCAAAGGTCAAAAAGGTTGCTCCGGAGCCAAAATTTGACCGGCAAAAACGCATTGCAGATCTTGATACGCTGCAGTCGGTGATCGCCAACCGCTATGACGTGATGTCCAAGTACGCCAAATCCCTCAAGAACGCCTGGCATGACGAGTTGGTGCACTTGAAAAAGAAAGCCCTGTTAGAGTCAAGATTTTTGAATTCTTCAAGAAAGCTTTTGCAGCGCGAGCCGGGTAAGCTGGAAGCTGCTCATAAACAGCAACTTTCCGAATTATTTGCGCACAGCAAGGCGCTCAAGACCATGCACGAGATGCGCGTCGAGTTGGGTGCAATCTGGGAGCGTTCGCATGCCACTCGCGATCAATTGCTGCAACAGTTACAGGATTGGTGCGTCAGGGCAGAGGCTTCCGGCATTAAGGCCTTGCAGGATTTTTCATTGCGTTTGCGAACCTATGCCTAAAGGCTAATACCTGCCGGCATGATTGGCAACGAATGACAAGCTTTCGATATGAAATATGTAATGGCCCGGACAATCTGGGCCATTTTTTTATGATGATTTTAGCCGGAGAGCGCCGCAGAAATGAAAAAGCCCCGCAAGACTTGATCCAAGCCCTTCAGTTAATCTGTGGAAAAAGGGCTTTTCGCTTCAGAGAAATTGTTGATTTTGTTGCTCATTTAGTAATTACTAAGACGCCCCTGAATGTGAGTTCAGGGGCGTTTTCTTTTAAGTTGGCGTTGTGGTCACACGTAAGGCCTCGTTATAGCAGTTCGCCGGGCGTGTAGGCCCTGTCTGCGAGACCGAGCCTCATGGCCGGTGTCGTCTTGTCTTTTCTGGTTTTTAGGCAAAAGTTGTAATAAATCCGGAATATTCCAAGGACCTTCTCGATGTTCTCTGGGCGATATGCGCTATAGCCGTTCCATACTCTTCCAGGGTTACTGGCGCTGCCAAGTGGTCTCTCGAGCAGACTGAGCCTACGCCTGACCTGCATAAAGAACCGGTCTATCGGATGCAGGCTACATTTGAGATACAGCCGTGCCATGTGGTCCAAGTCAAAGTCCTTGAAGTCGGTGAGGTAGCACATTGCCTTCTCCGCCTCGCTGCTATTTGGCACCGGATGCTTGACCCAGCGGTCTTGCCATTTTCCATGTTTCGCAGCGCGCGCCATCTCATCTTTCACCATTAGAATTTGAATTTCCAAATCAGCGAGCCCCGGATTGGCCTTCTGCGTATCGTCGAAGGCTTCCCGGCTTTCTTGAATTGTTCGTCGTTTTTCATCGACAGTCATGTCCTTGCCGATGGTGACGTAGAAGGCGTCGCATTTCCGCTGCAGTATCTCCTTATGGAAGGCTGTGAGACAAGCGGCCCGGATGCCGGACTCCTGGTCTAGAAAAAAACGGACTTTACTCGCACCGGAAAAAAGCTGACGTAACAATAAAAAGTGCGCGTATAACGTGTACTCGTTGTGAATCAGCATGCCATTTTTAGGCAATTGTTCACTTCCAGTCATTAACTCTGCCGATTCAATGTCTTCACGCAATTCTGAGTCGCTGTATCTGATACTAATATCATCGGCTAGGGTTGCAACACTGGTCTTGGGGGCTCGACGCGCTGCGCGTACCCCGGCAGCTTTTAAGGAGCTTTCATAGTCGGCGGGTAGCCATAGCCTAGCGTGGCGCCGGAAAGGAGAAGGAACGGAATAGTCGCCACCTGCTTCGGCAGCGGTTGCAATCACCGTCGGGTCAACAGAGCCATCGAAGTTAATATTCATCCCGAATACGTAACCTGAACTAAGGTCCGCGCTCCCCAAGGCATGAATTACCACATTGCGCTTATCCGCCCGCCGCGACCAATTGACGGTGTAATACTGACGGTCTACAGCAACGTATAGTTTTTCCTGAATCGGCGTGTCAAGTAGTCTATGCTCGTGCCGGCGGGCGAACGACTGACAGCGTTCGTATATCCAGTCTATGCGCTGATAGAGTGTTCCTCCTCCAATGCCCTGAAGTTCGCAAATCCGCGACATCGGGACTTTGTTCATCAAGGACATCAGTATGGCGCTGTTCTTGTGAGGAACTCGCTGTCTCAGCGTTGGCCTTGTCGAAACAGAAAAAGTCTTTTCGCAAGCACGGCATTTGTAGCGAAGCGAACCTTGGTCCGATTTGCCATTGCTGTAATAATGCGCGGTGCCGGCACCAACCGGCACCCCATGGTTAGGACAATCGATATTGGGACAGCTCGGGGAGTCAGGCGGAACTAAATACGCGGAAATGCGTGCCACTTCCTCTGCAACGCCTAGGTTCGACTTGACCGGCAATACCTCCTTGCACAACAGACAGATAAGCTGTGTGCGGCCGTCGCCTGCTGAATCAAGCCTGTACTCTGTTCCGGGAGTACCTGGCGCTACCTTCGAGCGATGCGCACCTTTTTCGAGCGAAGGTGGAACGCCAAAGTTGGCGCAGGAGGGATTCTTGCAAAAATTTACTTGGATGCTTAGAGTTTCACCGTTTGAAAAAGAGTAGGCGGCTTCATTCGGGATTTTTGACTCGTTAAGACTTAATTCATTGGTTGTCGAGTTTTTCATGAAAAAGCCCTCTAAGTCTTTGACTTAAAGGGCTATTCTATAACCAAATCACCACGTTTTCCACAGATTAACTGAAGGGCTTGGACTTGATCTTGCGGGGCTTTTTAACGACAAAAATCGATTACCTGATTTTTGTTTCTTTGTATGGAACATGCTTGCGCGCCTTGGGATCGAACTTCATGATCTCCATTTTTTCAGGCGTGGTGCGCTTGTTTTTTGTGGTAGTGTAGAAATGACCTGTACCTGCAGTCGATTCCAGTTTGATTTTGTCGCGGCCAGATTTTGCCATGATGTTTTCCTTTATCCCGTTGCGCTAATTAAACTTTTTCGCCGCGGGCACGCATGTCGACCAGTACGACATCAATGCCGAGTTTGTCGATGACACGCAGACCGGCATTCGACAAACGCAGGGAAACCCAGCGATTTTCCGATTCGACGAAAATGCGGCGATTTTGCAAGTTAGGCAAAAATCGGCGTTTGGTTTTGTTGTTCGCGTGGGAGACATTGTTGCCGACCATCGGCTTTTTTCCCGTAACTTGGCAGACACGTGCCATGCTTTACTCCTCAATGGTTTCCGAATTCGGAAAAAATGAGAGTATAGACAAAAAACTGTGTTTTATCAATGACTTGTGAAAATTAATTGTGTCTTGTTTAAATTAATTAATTTTACAATTTTGCGCGCGGTTTCTGCGTGCAACTGCCCAGACGATAGCTAAAATATTCAATTTAAATATACTGATATATGTATATTTAAAATTCCTTTATATTTATGCGGAAATTGCCGATTTATTATGCATACTCCTATATTTAAATTTGTCTTGTTGGCTGGCTATAGCTGTCCGTGTTCTGCAAAGGAATGAATCTGATGCCCGGCGACGATGAAGTGGTCCAATACGCGCACGTCAACCAGTTCCAGCGTTTGTTTTAGCGTTTGCGTGAGCATATGATCGGCTTCACTGGGTTCCGGCGTGCCGGATGGATGATTGTGGGCCAGGATGATGGCTGCTGCATTGTGCGCTAGCGCAACTTTTGCCACCTCACGCGGATAGACGTTGGCATGCGTGAGTGTGCCGCGAAACAGCTCTTCGGTAGCAATCAGACGATTTTTGACATCCAGAAAAAGCACCGCGAACGACTCGTACTGCTTGCTGCCTAATAACAGCTGCAGATAGTGGCGCACCGCTTGTGGCGAGCTTAGCGTGACACCGGCTTCCAGTTCCTCGGCCAGCGCGCGCCTGGCCAGCTCCAGAACCGCTTGCAACTGTGCAAATTTGGCTGGTCCAAGGCCATTGATGACGGAGAACTCCTTGATCCGTGCAGAAAATAAGCCGTTCAGCGAACCAAAATGGCTAATCATTTCGCGCCCCAGGTCGACTGCACTTTTTCCGGTGACACCGATGCGCAAAAAAACGGCCAGCAATTCGGCGTCAGAGAGTTTTTGTGGTCCGTGTTTAATCAATCGTTCGCGGGGACGCTGATCTTCTGGCCAATCTGTAATTGCCATGCCGGGTTTCCCAAATGGTCAGGTTTGTCTGCGGATGCGCTAGCCAACCTAAAGCTGACTTACAATACCAGCTTATTCTCAATTACCTCGAATTTCACATGTCCACCACACTTGATTCTGTCGTAACCGCCGCAGCTTACCTGACGTTGCACTATCGCTTGGCATCGATGGATGGCAAAGATATTGTCACTACTTTTCAGGGCAGTCCTGCGACTTTGCAAATGGGAAAGGGGCAGCTTGCCCCTTTTCTCGAATCCTGCCTGATCGGTTTGCAGGAGGGTGCGCATCAAACCTTTGAGTTGGTGCCGGAGCAGGCATTCGGCCCGCGCAACCCGGACTTGATCCAGCGCGTCTCGAAATCCACCCTGCAGCAGAATTCTCCCGAAGATGCGCAATATTCGGTCGGCGATATGGTGGATTTCGCAGCACCCGGCGGCGGTCGTTTTGCGGGTGTTTTGCGGTCGATCGATGATGATGGGGCGTTGTTTGACTTCAATCACCCTCTGGCCGGGCAGTCCCTGATATTTGAAGTCAGAATCATTGGAATCATGTAATGGACGAGAAAGAAATTTTATTGGCGCAGCCGCGCGGTTTCTGTGCCGGCGTCGATCGCGCGATTGAAATCGTGGAGCGGGCATTGCTTCAGTTCGGTGCGCCGGTCTATGTGCGCCATGAAATTGTGCATAACGCTTACGTGGTCGAGGATCTGCGCAGTAAGGGGGCGATTTTTATCGAAGAACTCGATGATGTGCCGACCGGTAATATAGTGATTTTTTCGGCGCACGGTGTATCCATTGCGGTGCGAGATGCCGCGACCGCACGCGGATTGACAGTTTTTGATGCAACCTGTCCTTTGGTGACCAAGGTGCATATGGAAGTTGCCAAGATGCGACGTGAAGGGCGTGAAATAGTCATGATCGGCCATCAGGGCCACCCAGAAGTGGAAGGTACGATGGGGCAAACGGATGAGGGCATGCATCTGGTGGAGACCGTTGCCGATGTCGATGCCTTGATTGTGCTGCGGCCGGACTTGTTGGCTTATGTTTCGCAAACCACTCTTTCGGTTGACGATACAGCTGAAATTATTTCTGCATTGCGCAGTCGCTTTCCGCTCATCGTAGAGCCGAAAAAAGGCGATATTTGTTATGCCACCACCAATCGTCAGGAGGCGGTCAAATTCATGGCACCACAGGTCGACGTGGTAATTGTTGTGGGCAGTCCAAACAGTTCCAACTCCAATCGGTTGCGTGAAGTAGCCGAGAAAAAGGGAACTGTAGCGCATATGGTGGACAACGCTTCACAGATCGATTCTGACTGGCTGATAGGCAAGAGGCGAATCGGGGTTACTGCGGGCGCATCCGCTCCCGAGGTTTTAGTGCAGGCGGTAATCGACCGCCTGGCAATGCTGGGAGCAAAGAACGTGAAGCACCTTGATGGCGTTAAAGAGCATGTGACCTTTCCGATGCCTAAAGGTCTGGTTAAATTGTGATAGATGACGCTTTTCTGCATATCTGGACACCGTGTGCTTTTTGTAACTCGCCTGACTCATGAATAATGCGGCGTCTGATATCTGATCCGACATGAACGGCTAGATTGCTACATTTACGTGTGGCATATGCTCGCCAGCACAGCATATTTATCGCACTTATAAAATTTTAGCTGGTCCGGGCAGGCGGTATTCTGGTTGACGTAGCGGGAAATTCATATGCATGAACAGTAAATTTTCCTGCAAATAAAGAAAATATAGGCGCATTTTTTACTTGAAATTTATTAGTGTGGCGAGACTTGCTATTTATGGCGGTGTGCGTGTGTATATTTATGCGGAACTATGTTCAGGATAAACCTGAATTTTCCATATATTGTTTATCTGATTCCTCATTATTATATCTATCGCACGAAAGTGGATGTTTTTATCCGCACACGACAATTCATGTGTAATGTGCGAAAAGTGGAGTTGCATCAAGGCGTGCAAAATATGCGACTGAGGTGGTCGTTTTATTATCCAGGTTCTGTATAATCGCGCCCTAATTTGGATGCTCCCCAAAAGAGGGCGCCCATACCTATATTAAAAAAGCGTTTAGACCAAACGCAAGTTAAGGAGACAAACAAATGTATATCGAACACACCATCAATGCTCCAGCAGTAGCGAAGAATTTGATAGGACAAGCAGCAAAAGCCAATTACGGCACCCAAGAGGTTCACACGGGGTGCCGTTTTTATTATTAGGAACGGTTCTTGCTGCAGTCGCACATGATGCGATCGTGGGTAATCCGCAGAACAACTAAATTAGGTCCTCTAAGGGAGCTTAAACTTATGGATATTTTTATCCAACAAATCATTAACGGCTTGGTCCTTGGCAGCATGTATGCCTTGATTGCACTAGGCTACACAATGGTGTATGGCGTTCTCAGTCTGATCAATTTCGCCCACGGTGAAGTATTAATGATTGGTGCAATGGTCGGCCTGACCGTTCTAAAGATCCTGCAAACTGCTGCCCCCGACATGCCCGGCATCTTTAAACTCGTGGTTGCTATTGCAGCTGCAATACCGGTATGTGTGATAGTCAATGTATTAATCGAACGAGTTGCATACAGGCGTCTGCGCAATGCGCCGCGTCTGGCTCCGCTGATTACTGCTATTGGTATCGGCATCCTGTTGCAGACTTTTGCAATGATGATTTGGGGGCGTAGTCCATTGCCTTTTCCGCAGGTTATGTCGAGTGAGCCGATTCATATTGGCGGCGCACTGATTTCGCAGACCCAGGTCATGTTGCTGGCACTGGCGACTATCGCTATGGTGGGTTTGGTATTTTTGGTGGAAAAAACCAAGATGGGTCGTGCCATGCGCGCTACTTCGGAGAATCCGCGGGTGGCCGGTCTGATGGGCGTTGATGCAAATAAAGTTATTGTGGCGACATTTGCCATCGGTGCGGCCCTGGCAGCGGTAGCCGGTGTCATGTGGGGCGCCAACTACTCGTCGGCACAATTTGCGATGGGGTTTTTGCCAGGTCTGAAAGCATTTTCTGCCGCAGTGCTGGGCGGTATAGGCAATATATACGGTGCGATGCTGGGTGGCATTCTGTTGGGCGTGATTGAGAGTCTGGGTGCTGGCTATATCGGCGATCTGACCGGGGGTTTTTTAGGTAGCCATTACCAGGATATTTTTGCTTTTGTCGTGCTCATCATTGTATTGACACTACGTCCGTCCGGGATCATGGGCGAACGTGTGGCTGATCGTGCTTAAAGGAGATCTTCATGGCACTTTACTTTGACATTAAAAAGAACCCGACCAAGGCATACATCAGCTTTGCTCTGCTGGCAGTCTTTGCGATTGCGTTCCCGTTTATCGCCTCCAACTTCGGCAACTCCTGGGTCCGTATCATTGACTTTGCACTGCTTTACATCATGCTTGCACTGGGGCTGAATATTGTGGTGGGATTTGCCGGCCTATTAGACTTGGGCTACATCGCTTTTTATGCTGTCGGTGCATACACCACCGCCTTACTCGCTTCACCGCAGTTTGCGGTAGTGCTGGAATCCTTTGTTAATCAGTACCCTCCGATCGGCAATTTTTTAATGTCGGTATTTGGTCCTGAAATTGCGCAAAACGGGATTCATCTTTCGGTCTGGTTGATTGTGCCGATTGCTGCGGCAGTAGCGGCATTTTTTGGGGCTCTGCTGGGCGCTCCGACACTGAAATTACGCGGCGATTATCTGGCGATTGTGACGCTTGGTTTCGGGGAAATAATCCGCATTTTCCTCAATAACCTGAATGGTCCGGTGAATATCACCAACGGGCCGCAGGGCATCAATATGATTGAGCCGATCCGGATTTTCGGTGTTTCCCTGGCAGGCGAATCAGGTTCGATGGCGACGGTTCGCATTGGCAGTTTTTCGATGCCATCGGTAAATGCATACTATTTCCTGTTCCTGGCCCTGTGCATTGTCATCGTCCTGATTACTTCCCGCCTGCAGCACTCGCGTCTTGGTCGTGCCTGGGTTGCCATTCGAGAAGATGAGATTGCAGCGAAAGCAATGGGCATCAATACCCGCAACATCAAGTTGCTGGCGTTCTCAATGGGGGCGTCTTTCGGTGGCATCTCCGGAGCGATGTTTGCGTCATTCCAGGGTTTTGTTTCGCCGGAGTCGTTTAGCTTGATGGAGTCGATCATCATTTTGTCAATGGTGGTATTGGGTGGGATGGGGCATATTCCCGGCGTGATACTCGGCAGTATTATTCTTGCAGCCTTGCCAGAAGTGCTGCGCCATGTAGTAGAGCCGGTCCAGCAACTACTGCTCGGTCGCGTGATTATAGATGCAGAGATTCTGCGCCAATTGCTGTACGGTCTGGCCATGGTGCTGATCATGCTCAACCGGCCTTCAGGATTGTGGCCAGCGCCAAAACACGAGGATAGACCGGATGCGGATATCGATAAGCCAGAGCGTGTTACCGGCGTAGTCGCCGGATAAGGAGAGCACTGATGAGCGAACAAATCATTCTTAAAATTGATGGCGTCAATAAGCGCTTCGGTGGCTTGCAGGCCTTGTCGAATGTCAATATCAAGATTGTCAAAGGACAGATATATGGCTTGATTGGCCCCAATGGTGCCGGCAAGACAACTTTTTTCAATGTCATAACCGGCTTGTACCAACCCGATACCGGCTCGTTTCAGTTGGGTGGCAAACCTTACTCGCCTTCAGCCCCGCATGAGGTTGCGAAGGCGGGGATTGCCCGCACGTTCCAGAATATCCGTCTTTTCAATGAAATGACGGCACTCGAAAATGTCATGGTCGGGCGGCATGTGCGCACCCACCAGGGCGTGCTCGGTGCGATCCTGCGCTATAAGTCAGCGCGTAAGGAAGAAGAGGAAATTCGCGCACGGGCAATGGAGCTGCTGGAATTCGTTGGGATTGCCAAATTTGCCAACCGTACTTCACGCCATTTATCTTATGGTGATCAACGTCGGCTGGAAATTGCGCGTGCGCTAGCCACCGACCCGCAACTGCTAGCCCTGGACGAACCGGCCGCCGGCATGAATGCAACCGAGAAGCTGGGCTTGCGCGAATTGCTGGTAAAAATCAAAACCCAAGGCAAGACTATTTTGCTCATCGAGCATGATGTCAAGCTGATGATGGGACTGTGCGATCGTCTTACTGTTCTTGATTATGGCAAGCCAATTGCAGAAGGGCTTCCGGCCGAAATCCAGAAGAACCCGGCTGTTATCGAGGCATATTTGGGAGGTGGTCATTAATGGCTGAAAATGTACTTAAAATCATCAATCTGAAAGTTGCCTACGGCGGCATTCAGGCTGTCAAAGGTATCGACCTCGAAGTTAACAAAGGCGAATTAATCACGCTGATCGGTGCCAACGGCGCCGGCAAGACCACCACCTTGAAGGCGATCACAGGCACATTGCCGGCCTGCAAGGTGGAGGGTGACATGCAATACATGGGTAAATCGATCAAGGGCCAGGAATCGTTCAAACTGGTCAGGAGAAATCTGGCCATGGTGCCGGAGGGCCGGGGTGTATTTACCCGCATGAGCATCAAGGAAAACTTGATGATGGGTGCTTTCACGCGCGACGATAAGGCCGGTATCGAAGCCGATATCGATAAATGGTTTGGTATATTCCCGCGCTTGAAAGAACGCGCATCGCAGATGGCAGGAACCCTGTCGGGTGGAGAGCAACAAATGCTTGCCATGGCGCGTGCATTGATGTCTCATCCCAATTTATTGCTGCTCGATGAACCGTCGATGGGCCTGTCGCCGATCATGGTCGAGAAAATTTTTGAAGTTGTGCGTAACGTATCTGCACAAGGGGTGACCATACTGCTGGTCGAGCAAAATGCGAAGCTTGCCCTGCAGGCGGCGCATCGCGGTTATGTGATGGATTCCGGTTACATCACCATGAGCGGAGATGCAAAGGATTTGCTCAACGATCCGAAAGTCAAAGAGGCTTATCTGGGTGAGGGCTGATTAAACCCGGTTATTTGTGTCACTGAATGAAAAACGCCTTGCATGAATCAGATGTAAGGCGTTTTTCATTGTCGATAGAGTTGAGATTAAATTACCCTGTTTTTCCAGGATGATACTTGCGGCTTCGGTGGGTTTCAGCCGCTTGCCTGATATGCGGAGGTACTTTCTTGAGCAGAAATGGTATTCCCAGCGCAAGCAAAGTTACATCATCCAGCCAGCCCAATACCGGGATTAGGTCAGGAATCACATCCAGTGGGCTAACAACATATAACGCCAGCAAGATCGCCCCGACCTTTATAAATCTTGGCGTTGCAGGCTGACGTATTGCGTACCACAACAGCGCCGCATCGCGGCCGCCGGCGCTTAGCAAAAATCGCATGCGGGATATCATAAGAATCTCCTGTTCAAATAAATGCGAATAAATTTTCCGGTAAATGATCCCTGAGCCGTTCAATTAGCTTCAAATTTTACCTCGATCATGGAGCCTGATTCAAAATTGATTAAAAAATTATCTAGTGGTGATCGTAACAGTACACCTCCCCCTGCGGCAGGATTGCCACAGGCGCTGCACGTTTTTCATTAATATCGTAGAATGACGATATTAATTTCAATTGATAACAATATTTGTTTCCTCTAAAGACGAAATTCGCATGATCGACTTCGATGCAATACACAAGGCACTGGCCAATCCGGTGCGACGGCAAATACTCGGCTGGCTTAAAGACCCCAAACAGTATTTTTCCGAGCAGGAATATCCGCTCGATCTGGGCGTCTGTGCCGGCTTGATCAATCAGCGCGCCGCGCTGTCCCAATCCACGGTTTCCACGCATCTGGCGATTTTGCAGCGCGCAGAATTGGTCACTGCAAAACGGGTCGGGCAATGGATTTTCTTCAGCCGCAACGAACCAACGATTGCCGCATTCCGCGAGCATATCAACAACGATTTCTGCGGCTAATAGCGTACTGCGCAAGCGGATGCTGCTGCATCAGAAGCACCATGGGTTGCAACAAAATTGCACCAAAATTGCAACAAACCTGTTTAAACCTACATCAACCGTATTGGAACTGAACATGACTACTTTATTTGACCCAATTCAGATCGGCGACCTGCGTCTTCCGAATCGCATCATCATGGCGCCATTGACGCGCTCGCGTGCCATCGGCGAAGGAAGGGTGCCGAACGCGCTGATGACGCAATACTATGTGCAGCGCGCATCGGCCGGCCTGATCATCAGCGAAGCCACCGCGGTAACGCCGCAAGGCGTCGGTTATGCCGACACGCCCGGCATCTGGTCCGACGAACAAGTCGCTGGATGGCGGCGGGTGACCGATGCAGTGCATGCTGCCGGCGGGCGCATCGTGCTGCAACTGTGGCATGTCGGCCGCATCTCGGACCCGGCTTTCCTGGACGGCGAATTGCCGGTTGCGCCCAGCGCGATTGCTGCCAAAGGGCATGTCAGCCTGCTGCGCCCGGTGCGCGATTACGTCACGCCCAGAGCGCTCGATCTGGCAGAAATCCCGGGCATCGTCGCCGCGTATCGCAAAGGCGCGGAAAACGCCAAGGCGGCGAATTTCGACGGGGTTGAAATCCACGGTGCGAACGGGTATTTGCTCGATCAATTCTTGCAGGACGGCAGCAACCAGCGCACCGACATCTATGGCGGATCGCTGGAAAATCGCGCCCGCCTGATGCTGGAAGTGACCGATGCCTGCATTGCGGTCTGGGGCGCGGCGCGGGTCGGCATGCATCTGGCGCCGGCCTGCGATACCCACAGCATGGGTGACGCCAATCCGACCGAGACTTTCGGGTATATAGCGCGCGAACTGGGCAAGCGTGGCATCGCCTTCATCTGCGCGCGGGAAGCGCAGGGCGAAAACCGGCTTGGCCCGCAACTCAAGCAAGCATTCGGCCGCGCCTACATCGCCAACCAGCAATTGACCAAGGCCAGCGCCGAGCAATTGCTGGCAGCCGGCGAGGCCGATGCAGTAGCGTTCGGTCAGTTGTTTATCGCCAACCCGGACCTGCCGCGCCGCCTGCAGCTCAATGCGCCATTGAATGCACCGAATCCCGCCACCTTTTATCAGCCAACTCCGGAAGGCTACGTCGACTATCCGGCGCTGGCCTGACGGCTGCGGTTTGCCAGTGCTTCGTGGTGCTTAAAAAAACTGTTTAAGGCCGGAGCGAAGCCTTCTTGCATCCAGCGTGCATTCCTGAAAATAAGGAGTATGTCTACTTTTAAGGCATTTTACGCATATGTAAATTGCATTAGTTATATATACTGGCCATAAATGAAACAGTTCGAGTGGGCTTCAAGCGTATCCCGATAATTGCTTACGCAAAAATCGGGTGAGCGATGTAGTCGCTCACCCGATTTAACCCACACACCTAAGATTAATCCATCAATGCAGTCAGCGCGCGCCATTGCGGATGCGTGTGCGGTGCGCTCCAGACATCGAAATGCAGTCGCGACAGTGCCAGCGGATCTTGCAGCAGCAGATTGGCTTGTTCCGGCGTTAGTGCCGCAGCGCCCTGTTTCAACGCGATCTCGGCCAACTGCGCATGCTGGGCATGGGTCGCGGCCGGCAAGCCGGGACGCGCGGTGCCGCAGGCGCACAGCAGCGCGTTGAGCAAGGGATCGACCACCGCGTCCGCAAACGACGGTGCCGGCGGCGTCGCTGCCAAAATGGCATTGGTGGCGCGCAATTCCGGCGGTGGCTTCATCTCCTCCGGGATCAGGAACAGGCGCAGGCGGCGCATGCGCCGTCCGAGCGAGACCCGGCTGGAGAACACCGAGAGCGGAATCGACAGCATCAGCGCACCGACGATCGGCAGCAGCCACCACAGAAACGACGGATTCAGCCAGAACACGCCGCCGCCCCAAACCAGTCCCAGCAGCGTGTGGCCGCCATGCTTGCGCAAGGCTTCGCCCCAGCTGGTTTCAGCGTCGTCGCGCGGCGGCGACTTCCAGTGCATCGCCCAGCCGAGAAACGCGGCGGCCACGAAGCGGGTGTGAAACAGCATCCGCACCGGCGCCAGCAGTGCTGAAAAAACCAGTTCCATCAGCATCCCGAGCGTCACGTGCAGGCGGCCGCCGTAGCGTTTCGCACCCTGCACGCAGATCAGCAGTACGGACAGGATTTTCGGCAAAAACAGCAGCGTGGCGGTGGCGGAAAACAAGGCCAGCGCCTTTTCCGGATGCCATTCCGGCCAGATCGGAAACAGCTGGCGCGGCTCGATGAAATATTCCGGCAATATCAGAGTGTGCGATGCCAGCATGCCGGTCGACAGCAACAGGAACAGGAACCACAGCGGCGCCGACAGATAGGCCATGACGCCGGTGGCGAATACCGCGCGATGCACCGGATGCATGCCGGGCGCCAGGAACAGACGAAAATTCATCAGATTGCCGTGGCACCAGCGGCGGTCGCGCTTGAGTTCGTCCAGCAGGTTAGGTGGCATTTCCTCGTAGCTGCCGGCCAGGTCGTAGGCGATCCAGACCGACCAGCCGGCGCGCCGCATCAGTGCCGCTTCGACGAAATCGTGCGACATGATTTCACCGGCCAGCGCGCCGCGCCCGGGCAGCGGCGCCAGCGCGCAGTGGCGGATGAACGGCGCCATGCGGATGATCGCGTTGTGACCCCAGTAATGCGACTCGCCCAGTTGCCAGTAATGCAGGCCGGCGGTGAACAGCGGCCCGTAGACGCGGGTCGAAAATTGCTGGATGCGCGCATACAGCGTGTCGCGCCCGGATGCGCGCGGCGCGGTCTGGATGATGCCGGTGCCGGGGTTGGCTTCCATCAGCCGCACCAGCCTGGTCAGGCAGTCGCCGCTCATCACGCTGTCGGCATCGAGCACGATCATGTAGCGGTAGTTGCGGCCCCAGCGCCGGCAGAAATTATCGATGTTGCCGCTCTTGCGCTTGACCCGCCGCAGTCGGCGCCGGTAGAAAATGCGGTCGAAGCCGCCGACCTCCCGGCAGAGCCGGTTCCAGGCCGCCAGTTCGGCTACGCACAGGTCGGGCTGGCTGCTGTCGCTGAGCACGAAGAAATCGAAGTTCTGCAGCGTGCCGCTGCGCCGCACCGATTCGTAAGTGGCGCGCAGGCCGGCGAAGACCCGGCTCACGTCTTCATTGCAGATCGGCATCACAATCGCGGTGCGCGCGCCGGCATCGATCGATGCGTTGGCAAGATCGCCGGGAGGATTGCCGGTAATGCTGGCCGAGATCATATAGCGGTCGCCGCCGCGCAACAGCACCAGAAAACCCGCCATCGCGGTCCAGAAGCCGGCCGAAATCCAGCAGAACAAGACGGCGAACAGCGCCAGTGTCACTATTTCCATCGGTCTGGTGCCCTGATAGGGCAACACGGTACTCATGAAATAGGTGGCCAGTCCGGTTTGCCCGAACATCAGGATCAGCAGGATCAGCCGGCGCCAGCCGCCGACGCGCTGCCAGTTGCCGCGCGGATCGGGCGCGTCTGCCGACGGCGGCCCACGGCGTATGGTCTGCGCAGCGGGATCGTGCCTGCCGCTTAGCATGCGCAACCAGCGCAGCAACGGATTCAATTCGCCCCATGGTTGCGGCACCATCGAAATCCGGTTCAGCGGCGGTGTGCTACTGAGCCGGTCGTCGCTGTCGGTTTCGATGCTTGGCACCCTCGGTGCCGATAACAGTGGCTGACCTGCAAGTTGCAGGCGCGTGGCGACCGACGCAAAGGCCGGATTGTCGTTGTCTACGCTGGCGTCGGCGTCGTCGGCGCCAGCGGCCAGCGTGCGGTGCAGCGCGCGCATCGCCAACTGCGGCTGTTCGCCGCAATGTGCCGTGGCGTCTTGCAACGCTTGCCGCTGCGGCGTCGTCAGCACCAGGCGGTCAAGGTAGCTGTCGACGACATCAGCGCACTGAACTTCACTTCGATCAGTGCTTCGATTGGCGCTTTGTGCTTGCGCCTGCGCCAGGTGCGCGGCTCCTGTGGGAGGCTTGCTTAGTTGGGCGGTAATATGTAGCTCCAGGTTTCGGACAGGGTTTCGGTGCCACTGCGCAAATGGCCGCGCAGTTCGACCGGCTTGGTTTCGTCGTTGCGGCGCAAGCGCACTGCCATGCGCCAGCCGCCGGTTTCGTCGTTGCGGTAGGTGTTGGTTTCCATCAGCGTGCCGTTGGCGTCACCGGTGACGATGCCTTCGAGCTTTATATCAGTAGGCAATTTTTTCAGCGCCGGGCCTTCGAAATCCACGATCAGCGCGATGCTGTCATCGGCCTTGCGCGTATAGCCGTGACCGCGTCGGGTTTGCGTCACCCAGGACAGCGGCGGATGGGTTTCGGCATCCTTTTGCCATTGCATCCGGTATTCGATGTTGTACGGCTGACCGGGTTTCGGCATCGCGCTTGGCACCCAGAATGCGACCGCGTTGTCGTTGGTTTCATCCGGAGTGGGGATCTGTACCAGTTCGACCCGGCCCTTGCCCCAATTGCCTTTCGGCTCGATCCACACGCTCGGCCGCTTTTCGTAGTGCGCTTCCAGATCCTGGTAGTTGGTAAATGCGCGGTCGCGCTGCATCATGCCAAATCCTTGCGGGTTGTTCAGCCCAAACGAAGTGACCAGCAGCCGCTTCGGATTGACCAGCGGCCGCCAGATCCATTCTCCGGTCCCTGACTGTACCGACAGGCCGTCGGAGTCATGCACTTCGGGCCGGTGATCCTCGACTTCCGAACGCTGGTTTTCACCGAAAAAATACATGCTGGTCAGTGGCGCGATGCCGAGTGTCGTGACGTTTTCGCGCAGATACAGCTGCGCCTTGACATCGACCGCGGTTTCCACGCCCGGCTTCAGTACGAAGCGGTAAGCGCCGGTAACGCGGCGCGAGTCCAGCAGCGCGTAAATGGTGAGCTCCTTGTCGTTCGCGTTTGGCCGTTCCAGCCAGAATTCGCTGAACTGCGGGAATTCCTCGCCGGAATTGAGCGCCGTATCAATCGCCAGTCCGCGCGCCGAAATTCCGTATGACTGTCCCTTGCCGAGCGCGCGAAAATAACTGGCGCCTAGAAATACCATCGCCTCGTCCTTGTATTTCCGCGAATTCAGCGGGAAGTGCACCCGGAAGCCGGCGAAGCCGAGCTGCCCCAACTGTTTCGGATCGATGTTGTTCTTGCCGTAGTTGAATGCGGTCGGGTCGAACTTGACTGTGCGCACCTTTTTCCCAACCAGTTCGTGGATCTTCACCGGATGATCGTAAAACAATCCCTGATGGAAAAACGCGACCTCGAACGGCAGTTTGGCGCTGCGCCACAACGATTTGTCGGTATCGAACCGGATGTCCCGATATTGATCGTAGCTGAGGTTTTCGATGGACTTCGGCAAATTGCTGGCCGGTTTCTTGTAGTCGCTTTGCGCCAACGTCTTGGCTTGCTGCGCGACATCGGAAAAATCGAAAGCGAACGCGCTGCTTGCTGCCAGCACCATGCAAAAAGCCAGCAGCGATGCCACCAGATGCTGCAGTGCAGCCGCTCGGTTCATTTTTATTAAATACATTGGGATCCCGTGTGAGTACTAATGACTGCGCTACTACTAACTGAGCTTGTAGTCGAGTTGATAAGTTGATTAGTTGTCAAAATTCGTATTTCGTTCCCCTGCGAAAGGCGGAAAGGGAACTGCCCGATGTTGGCAGCGATCGGGTCTTGAATACGAACGGTCTCAAAGTGACCAATGTACGCGGATTTCAATGGCAGCGCCGGGACTGCAAGGGTGGGAGATGGATGCCGTCCCGTCCCGGCAACTGGGGCCGTGGCTGTTCGCGACTGGCGTCAACCAGCAGCGTCTACATTTTATGCAGCAATGTTATGCGCTAGTCCACGCAAGGCCCGAAGAAAGGGCCGGTCCGGGTTGTGCAGAAACCGCTGTCCGGATACGGGAAAGAGCTCGATGATAATCTATTTTAAGCATGAGTATATTTAGTTGCCGCAATGAATATATGCGGGTACTGCCATAAAAATGGCAATACTCCATGCTTAAAAAAACCGGATTCGGGCGCAATCCGGTGCATGGTTTTCGTGTCTTTCGTGGACAATATTTTCACCGGTAATGGACCAGCGTAGCGCCAGCACCACGGAAAAAACAATCACGAGTCTGAGCCAAAATCAACGAATGCCTGGCCAGCAGTCTGAACAATTATGGGTTCAAGACTGGAACGGCAGCATGCGCCTGAGTGTGTTGTCACGGACCACGTAATGGTGAAACATGGCCGCTGTCGCATGCAAGCCGATTAGAAAGTAGCCGACCGTGCCGAATGTTTCGTGTATCTCCTTGATTTGCTTGCCGAGGTCCTTGTTTTCGCTGATGAGCGCGGGTAGCTGCAAGCCAAAGAACGGAATCGGCTTGCCGGAGGCGCTGAGCGTGAGCCAGCCGAGCAGCGGAATGCCGATCATCAGCGCATACAGCGCAATATGCAATGCAGTGGCAGACCGCGCCTGCCATTTTGGCGGTGCCGGTTGTATCTCGGGCGTTTTGCTGGACACGCGAACGGTCAGACGTATCAGCACCAGCCCCAGAACCGACAAGCCGAGCATGAAATGCCATAGCTTCATCGCATCGCGCGGATCGCTCCCCTTGGGGAATAAGCCGCGTAGTTCCATCGACGCATACACGGCAGCCAGTAACAGCAACATCAGCCAATGTATGCCGATCGAAAGCGAATTGTATCGGTTCGCGTTGTTTTTCATATTCATATCAAGACCCCTTAACCTTAACGCAATGAATGACCAGTTGTTTATTGCGGCAACGTGTAATTGTATAACCAACAAGTAAATGTCCAGCAACAGCATTGTATGCCACGCTGAATGTCAATTTATCAGACGAACATTAAGGGATTCTTAAGCTGCCGACTTCGATGATGGCCTGTATCCGTATTGCCGCGTGTGGCAGATGCCTTTGGTTGGCTAAGCGCACTATCGCGGCTGGACGATTATATTCTGACAACTAAGTAAGGAGGCAATGCATGACAATCGGTGCTGCAATCAAAATCATATACACGCAATAAAAAGCCCGACCCGACAAGGTGCTGACTTTTCTGTTTTCGGGTCCGCCGCGTTGGCGCTGGCAAGTGCCAGTGCATTTTCAAACCGCATGAACATGGCACCCGTTGATTCGCAGTTGTTGTGCGCCGAAAACGGCGTTGAATTTGCGTCCGACCGTTTCCAGGCGCCAGCCGTCACATTTACGCTTCGATGATTACCTTTAATGCCTTGGTCTCGGCGGCGCGGGCAAAGGTGTCATAGGCGTCGAGGATCTGGTCCAGTTTGAAGCGATGCGTGATCAGGCGGGTCGGGTCGATTTTTTTCGATTGCACGGTCTTCAGTAGCATCGGCGTGGTGACCGTATCGACCAGTCGGGTCGTGATCGCGATGTTCTGCGACCAGAGACGTTCGAGGTGCAGCTCGACCTTACTGCCATGCACGCCGATATTGGCGATGATGCCGCCTGCGGCCACCAGATCCTGGCACAGCAGGAAGGTCGCCGGCACGCCGACAGCTTCGATCGCCGTATCGACGCCGCGGCCGTCGGTCAGCGCCTTTACCGCCTCGGCCGCCTTGCCATCGGTGCTATTGATCGCGTGCGTGGCGCCAAACTGCAGTGCCATTGCGAGACGGCTGTCGTCCAGATCAATCACGATGATCTCAGACGGCGAATACAGCTGGGCTGTCAGCAGCGCGGCTAGCCCGATCGGTCCGGCACCCACGATCGCCACCGTCGAGCCCGGCGCGACCTTGCCATTGAGCACGCCGCATTCAAATCCGGTCGGCAGAATGTCGCTCAGCATCACCAGCGCTTCTTCATCCGCACCGTCCGGGATCGGGTAAAGGCTGGTGTCGGCATGCGGCGTGCGGACATACTCGGCTTGCGTGCCATCGATCTCGTTGCCGAGAATCCAGCCACCGGTGGTGCAATGCGAAAACATGCCGCGCCGGCAATATTCGCACTTGCCGCAGGAAGAAATGCACGAGATCAGAACGCGGTCGCCTGCGCGAAAGCCGGTAACGCCGGCGCCGACCGAGTCGATGACCCCGACGCCCTCGTGCCCGAGGATGCGACCCGGTGCGCAGGTCGGCACGTCGCCTTTAAGGATGTGCAGGTCGGTGCCGCAGATGGTGGTCTTCACTATCTTCACGATCGCGTCGCCGGGCGCCTGGATTACCGGCTTCGGGCGGTCTTCGAGCGACTTCAGGCCCGGTCCTTGGTAAACAAGTGCTTTCATTGTGTTCTCCTAAAATCGTTCGAAGCGAGCACATGCCCCCCTTCAACCACAAAGGTATTGATTGATCTTGTGACTCTTTCCGTCGCGTTGCTGCCGCCGATGTCGCTACTTTTTTTAACACAGCAGGCCTTGCGCGAAAAATGCCATAGGTGCAATAAAAAGCCAACACCGACAGATTGCCGTTGTTCTGTTTTTGCGTCTGGCAACAAGGATGGTGCAGATGTTTAACCGTACTCTACATGCGGTGGAGGTTCAAGCAATTGACGCAGAAGCGCGCACAAAAAGGCTATCCTGCCGATTGGATGGTGCACCTTTGCGGGAGTCTTGCCGGGCCCGCCTAACACTTGAATCTCAGCCGCAGAGCCGGATGAGCCGCCTATGGGTAATGTTATTGTGGGGGTATATGAATAAATCATGGCTTTTCCGCACATTTTTATTGCCTTCTTGGAAATACTAAATGCAGTATATTTTCAGCTTCCGACGCAACAAAAATGGACAACTGACCGGTGCCCATTTCATTTAAGCGGTTGTCAATGGGAGATGTTGCCGAGCGCAAGTCCGGCAGGCTTGCTGGACAACGCTGCAATCATTCTTAAAAATGACGTTGTGCTATCGGCGGCGGCGTCCATTGATATAACCAGGTCTCACACAAGGGCTGACCGTCGGCAGCCAGATAAACCCGCAAATCAATCGGCGCAACACTGTCATCGGTCGGTTTCAGATCAAACATCACCCGGTAGCCTTGAATATCATCCAATGGCCGCGCCGAACTCACTTCGATCTTGCCGCGCGACGCACTGATGACCGGGATTACCTTGGCGTCCTTGCCTAGCAACTTCAGATCGCCACCGGCGAAATCGACCGCGAAGCGCGATGAGTAATAAGTGCGTTTCTGACCAACCACGCCGCCCATGCCGGTACGCGTGGCCACCACAGTTGCCAGCGGCGGTACGAACGGCATCTTGCTGCCCCAGTGCAAGCGATAAGTGAACAAATGTTCCTGGCCGGCTTGCGGCTTCTCGGCTGGATTCCAGAAGCAGACGATGTTATCGAAGGTTTCGTCGACGGTCGGGATTTCCACCAGTTGCACCGCGCCTTTGCCCCATCCGGACTTCGGTTCGACCCACACGCTCGGACGCCGCTCATAAAATACGCCGTCATCCTGATAGTGGTCGAAATTGCGGTCGCGTTGCAGCAAGCCGAAGCCGCGCGGATTCTCATCCTGATAGCTATTGAAGCGCAGCTGCTCGGGATTGGTAAGTGGCCGCCAGACCCATTCGCCATTTCCGCGCAGCATCGACAGGCCATCCGAATCATGAATTTCCGGACGCCAGTCGTTGCCGGCAGCGATGCGGCGGTCATTTTCAGCGTACTGGAACATGCTGGTGAGCGGGGCCACGCCGATGCGTTCGATGGTCTTGCGCGGGTACAGCGCAACCTCGACATCCATCGCCATGGTTGCCGCAGGTTGAATTTCGAATCGATACGCACCCGCCACGCTCGGCGAGTCCAGCAGCGCATACACCACTAATTTGCTTGAATTCGCGCTGGGGCGTTCCAGCCAGAAGCTAATAAAATTTGGAAACTCTTCCGGCCGCTCCATCCCGCAATCGATCGCCAAACCGCGCGCCGACAATCCATATTGCCAGTCGGAACCTACCGCGCGGAAATAGCTCGCGCCCAGGAACGCCGAGACGTCGCGCTCAAGATCGGTATAAAAATTTACCCTGAAACCGGCAAAACCCAAATCCTTCGGCATCTTGTTGCCATGCAAACCGCTTTTGCCATAATCGAACATCGCAGGGTCGTACGCCAGTTCCTGGGCCTGGCCATTTTTCAATTCAAAGATCTGCACCGGCGACTTGAAAAAAAGACCGA
>JBDSCZ010000167.1:0-6785 GCA_039920865.1 Burkholderiaceae bacterium | reverse complement strand
ATCCGCGCACGCTGCCGTTATTTTCCTCATTTTCTTTCGATGCGCTGATGGCGGCGCGGGATGCGGCGCCGGAAATCCCACGCGGTTATCTGGTGGACGCGGTCCCGCCCGACTGGCGCGTACGCCTGCAGGCGCTGGCTGCGGTCGCGCTGCATGTCAACCACGAAACCCTGACGCCGGATCTGGCGCAGCAGGTCAGGGCCGCCGGTTGCGGCCTGTTTTGTTATACCGTCAACGATCCGGTGCGCGCGCGGGAAATCCTGTCATGGGGTGTGGACGGCTTCTGCACCGACCGCATCGACCTGATCGGCGCCGATTTTTCGGCGAGTGCGGCGGCCATGTAAGCATCACGCACACGTATAATCGACTTTTTGCAACGCATTCCTCATTTTTGGTCCAATACACATGAACTCGTCCGAAATCCGCGATAAATTTCTCCAGTTTTACGAATCCAAAGGCCATACGATCGTGCGCTCATCGAGCCTGATTCCCGGTAATGACCCGACGCTGTTGTTTACCAACTCCGGCATGGTGCAGTTCAAGGACGTGTTTCTGGGCCAGGACAAGCGCAACTACAGCCGCGCCACCACTGCGCAGCGCAGCCTGCGTGCCGGCGGCAAGCACAACGATCTGGAAAACGTCGGCTACACCGCGCGCCACCACACTTTTTTCGAAATGCTGGGCAATTTTTCGTTCGGCGATTATTTCAAGCGTGACGCGATCCACTACGCGTGGGAATTGCTGACCTCGGTCTACCGGATGCCGAAAGATAAGCTGTGGGTGACCGTGTATTTCGAGGACGACGAGGCGCATGCGATCTGGGAAAAGGAAATCGGCGTCCCGGCTGAACGCATCATCCGCATCGGCGACAACAAGGGCGCGCGTTACGCGTCGGACAATTTCTGGCAGATGGCGGAGACCGGCCCTTGCGGTCCGTGCAGCGAGATTTTCTACGACCACGGCGCCGAGGTCTGGGGCGGCCCTCCGGGCAGCGCCGACGAAGATGGCGACCGTTACATCGAGATATGGAATCTGGTCTTCATGCAGTTCAACAAGGATGAGAAGGGCGTGCTGCATCCGTTGCCAAAACCCTGCATCGATACCGGCATGGGGCTAGAGCGCATCACCGCGGTGCTGCAGCATGTGCATTCGAATTACGACATCGACAGCTTCCAGTCGCTGATTACCGCCGCCGCGCGCGAAACCGGCTGCATGGACCTGACCAACAATTCGCTTAAGGTGATCGCCGACCATATCCGCGCCTGCTCCTTCCTGGTGGTCGATGGCATCATTCCCGGCAATGAAGGACGCAGCTATGTGCTGCGCCGCATCGTGCGCCGCGCGCTGCGCCACGGTCACAAGCTAGGCCAGACCAAGCCGTTCTTCTTCAAGTTGGTCAAGGATCTGGTCAGTGTGATGGGCGATGCCTATCCGGAATTGAGAGATGCAGCGCCCCGCGTCGAACAGGTGCTGGAGCAGGAAGAGGAACGTTTCGGCGAGACACTGGAACACGGGATGAAACTGCTGGAAACCGCACTGGCCAAGGACAGCAAGAAGCTCGACGGCGACACCGCTTTCGCCTTGTATGACACGTTCGGCTTTCCGCTCGACCTGACCGCCGACATCTGCCGCGAACGCAACATCATGCTCGACGAGGCCGGCTTCGATGCCGCGATGGCACGCCAGAAAGCGACCGCGCGCGCGGCCGGCAAGTTCAAGATGGCAGTTGGCATCGAATACAACGGCGACAAGACCCAATTCGTCGGCTACGATCAACTGACACAGACCAGCAAGGTCATCGCGCTGTATGTCGAAGGCAGCCCGGTGCTGTCGGTGGCGCACGGCCAGCAGGCGATCGTGGTGCTCGACAGCACACCGTTTTATGCGGAATCGGGCGGCCAGGCGGGCGACTCCGGCTTGCTGGAATCGGTCTATGGCGCCGATGCGGTGAGCTTCGAAGTGCAGGACACGCAAAAAATCCAGGCCGACGTGTTCGGTCATCACGGCATTCTCAGCAAGGGCGTGCTGACCGTCGGCGATACGCTCACCGCACAGGTCGATGCAGTGGTGCGCGCGCACAGCATGCGCAACCATTCGGCCACGCATCTGATGCACAAGGCGCTGCGCGAAGTGCTGGGCAGCCATGTGGCGCAGAAAGGCTCGCTGGTCGATGCCGACAAGACCCGTTTCGATTTCAGTCATAACGCACCGATGACCGCCGACCAGATCCGTCAGGTCGAAGATATCGTCAACCGCGAAATCCTCGCCAACGTTGTTACTCAGGCGCAGGTGATGGCGTATGACGATGCAGTCAAGCACGGCGCGATGGCGTTGTTTGGCGAGAAATACGGCGACGAAGTGCGGGTGCTGGACATCGGCTCCTCGCGTGAGTTGTGCGGCGGTACCCACGTCTCGCGCACCGGCGATATCGGCCTGTTCAAGATCGTCGCCGAAGGTGGCGTCGCGGCCGGCATCCGCCGCATCGAAGCGGTCACCGGCGAAGGTGCGTTGGCTCTGGTGCAGCAATTGAACCGCCGCGTGCAGGAAGCCGCTGCCGCACTGAAGGCGCAACCGGAAGAATTGACGCAGCGCATCCTGCAAGTGCAGGATTATGTCAAGACGCTGGAGAAGGAAGTCGCTGCGCTGAAATCGAAGCTGGCGTCCGGCCAAGGCGATGAATTGCTCAAGCAGGCGGTGGATGTCAACGGCATCAAGGTGCTGGCGGCAACCATTGATGGGGCCGATGTGGCGACGCTGCGTCAAACCATGGACAAGCTCAAGGACAAGCTGAAAACCGCTGCCATCGTGTTGGCTGCGGTCAACGACGGCAAGGTCAGCCTGATCGCCGGCGTGACAGCCGACGCGACTGCCAAAGTCAAGGCCGGTGAACTGGTCAATTTCGTCGCCCAACAAGTCGGCGGCAAGGGCGGCGGCCGGGCCGACATGGCGCAAGCCGGCGGCACCGATCCGAGCGGCTTGGCGCAGGCGCTGGCAGGCGTTGCTGGTTGGGTTGGCGAGCGCGTCTAGGGTCTAGGCATTGTGCGGCTGAAAGGCTGGGCCTGATGTCCGGCCTGGCCCGAGCTGTGCCGCAGGCGCTGCACACCATTTTCACGTCGCTCGGCTCTTCGTTTGAATGAAATATTGTTACTGACGCTATATAAGAATTTGGCGCAGTCGGATTAGTCTAGCGGAACGCGATGACCGAGCAATTGTGCAGTGCGCTGGATGAGGTATTCATTGTAGTTGCAAGGAAATTAATTTTTTTGCTGATCCTGTAGCGATTTATTGCATATCAGAATCACTATTGAATTTATTTTGTTGCGACGCAGCATACAAATGCGTTTTCTGTGGAATTTGGCGTATTATTTGATGACCAAATTATCTGCGGGTAGGAATCATGCAATTTAATAAAGAGATAGATGCGCGTGGACTGAATTGCCCATTGCCGATCCTGAAGGCCAAAAAGGCATTGGCCGAGATGTTGAGTGGTCAAGTCTTGCATGTCATTGCGACAGACCCTGGTTCGGTGCGGGATTTCCAAGCCTTTTCAAAACAGACCGGCAATGAATTATTGTCGCATGAAGAGCACGATAAAGAATTTGAGTACTACGTCAAACGCAAGTAACAAGGGCAAGCAAACTTTCTTGTGCGGTTACTGAGTGGTTTGCAAGTAAAAAAAAAGCCTGCCAGATTTATCTGGCAGGCTTTTTTTTGCATGCTTTTTCTTGCACCAAAAAAGTGTATGGTCCTGATGCTGCATGTGCTTGTGCCAATATATGCACAATTTTTAGGCCTGACGCATTCCTAAAAGCCATGTCAATAGACATCAATTTCAGGCAATATTAGAAAGTAAGCTCTAGCCATGTTGCGGAATTAATCGAACGATCGTGCTAAATTATGCGTCGGTGGTTATGATTCGCTTTATAATCCGATTTGGTTTACGTTAACGTCAATTAAACTTCATTCCCAAATTTGCACAGTAAAGGCAGAATTATGAAAGTCTTGGTCCCGGTCAAACGCGTGGTGGATTACAACGTCAAGGTGCGAGTCAAGTCAGACCACACCGGCGTGGATATCGCCAACGTCAAAATGTCGATGAACCCGTTCGACGAAATCGCGCTGGAAGAAGCGATGCGCCTCAAGGAATCCGGCAAGGTCGCGGAAGTCATCGCCATCTCGTGCGGCGTGCTGCAATGCCAGGAAACCCTGCGCACCGCGATGGCCATCGGTGCCGATCGCGCCATCCTGGTCGAAACAGAAGCCGACATCCAGCCGCTGGCGGTCGCCAAGCTGCTCAAGGCGCTGGCCGACAAGGAACAACCGCAACTCATCATCCTCGGCAAACAGGCCATCGATGACGACTGCAACCAGACCGGCCAGATGCTCGCCGCGTTGCTCGGCTGGCCGCAAGCCACCTTCGCCTCCAAAGTCGTGCTGGAAGACGGCAAAGTCACCGTCACCCGCGAAGTCGACGGCGGCCTGGAAACCCTGGCCCTGACCCTGCCGGCCATCATCACCACCGACCTGCGCTTAAACGAGCCGCGCTACGTCACGCTGCCCAACATCATGAAAGCCAAGAAAAAGCCGCTCGACATCGTCAAGCCGGCCGATCTGGGCGTCGATGTCGCGTCGAACCTGAAGACCCTCAAAGTCGTCGAGCCCGCCAAGCGCAGCGCCGGCATCATGGTGCCGGACGTCGCCACGCTGGTCGCCAAGCTCAAGAACGAAGCCAAAGTCATTTGATTGATTGAGTGATTGATTGACCGTTGAACGCCGGACCGCTGGCGCAGATTTTTGCAGTATTTTGCACAATTCTTGCGCCATCTCCGGCCGCAACTCTCGCTTTCGCCCACTTCATCCTGCTCATCCTATCATTAGGAAAACATCATGGCCGTACTCGTCATAGCTGAACACGACAACGCTTCGTTAAAAGGAAGCACGCTCCACACCGTCACCGCCGCCGCCGCCTGCGGCAGCGAACTGCACATCCTGGTCGCCGGCCACAATTGCGCTGCTGCCGCCCAGGCCGCAGCCCAGATCGCCGGCGTCGCCAAGGTACTGGTAGCCGACGCCGCCGCCTTTGCCGACGGCTTAGCCGAAAACGTCGCCGAACAAGTGCTGGCCATCGCCAGCGGCGCATCCGGCAACTACACGCACATCCTCGCGCCGGCGACTGCCTACGGCAAGAACATCCTGCCGCGCGTCGCCGCCAGACTCGACGTCGCCCAGATCTCCGAAATCACCCGGGTCGATGCGCCGGACACCTTCGAGCGCCCGATCTATGCCGGCAACGCGATCGCCTACGTGCAATCGAGCGACGCCATCAAGGTCATCACCGTGCGCTCGACCGGCTTCGATGCCGCTGCTGCAGGCGGCACTGCTGCAGTCGAAAACATTACTGCAGTGGCCGACTCCGGAAAATCCGCCTTCGTCGGGCGTGAAGTCGCCAAATCGGACCGTCCTGAACTGACCGCTGCCAAAGTCATCGTCTCCGGCGGGCGCGGCATGGGCTCCGGCGACAACTTCAAGATTCTGGAACCGCTGGCCGACCGCCTCGGCGCCGCCATGGGTGCCTCGCGCGCCGCAGTCGACGCCGGCTATGTGCCCAACGACTGGCAAGTCGGCCAGACCGGCAAGATCGTCGCGCCGCAGCTGTACATCGCGGTCGGCATCTCCGGCGCGATCCAGCATCTGGCCGGGATGAAAGACAGCAAGGTCATCGTCGCCATCAACAAGGATCCGGAAGCCCCGATCTTCTCGGTAGCCGACTATGGCATCGTCGGCGATCTGTTCGATGTGGTGCCGGCACTGGTCGCCGAACTGGGCTGATCGGCACTGGCGCAATGCAGTGACAAAGGCGACCAGGCTATTGGGATCAATTGCCTTTGTCGCCGGCTTGACCGGCCAGCGCCGGTCAAGCAGTAATACTCTCTGGTCTTTTAGCAATGCGTTCTTGACGGAGCCCATCGCTAAAAGGCCACTATTTTTATCCAAACACTGGAGTTAGCTCATGAGTTATGTTGCCCCGTTAAAAGATATGCTGTTCGCGATGAATGCACTCGCGGACTTGTCTGCCGTAAACGCCTTGCCGGGCTGCGAAGACGCCACGCCGGAAACGGTAGAAGCGGTGTTGGAAGAAAATGCCAAATTCTGCAGCGAAGTCGTGGCACCGCTGAACTGGGCCGGCGACCAGGCACCGAGTACCTGGCACGATGGCACGGTCACCACCACCAAGGGCTTCAAGCAAGCGTTCAAGGCCTACGGCGAAGCCGGCTGGCAAGGCGTGCAGCACCCGGCCGAGTTCGGCGGTCAGGGCTTACCGAAACTGGTAGCCACACCCTGCATCGAAATGCTCAATTCGGCCAACCTGTCGTTCGCGCTGTGTCCGTTGCTCACCGACGGCGCAATCGAAGCGCTGCTCACGGCCGGCACCGACGATCAAAAAGCGATCTATCTGGAAAACCTGATTTCCGGCAAATGGACCGGCACCATGAACTTAACCGAGCCGCAAGCTGGCTCCGACCTGGCCGCAGTGCGCACCCGTGCAGTGCCGCAGGGCGATGGCACCTACAAGGTCTTCGGCACCAAGATCTTCATCACCTACGGTGAACACGACATGGCTGAAAACATCATCCATCTGGTGCTGGCCCGCACCCCGGATGCACCGGAAGGCGTCAAAGGCATATCGTTGTTCATCGTACCGAAGTTCCTGGTCAACGCCGACGGCACGCTCGGTGCGCGCAACGATGCGCACTGCGTCTCGATCGAACACAAGCTCGGCATCA
>JBDSCZ010000166.1:0-1607 GCA_039920865.1 Burkholderiaceae bacterium | reverse complement strand
CTTTATATGCGGGAAATAATGAATTTATTAATATACCCCTGTAGTTTCATTAAAATACAGGGGTAAATTGATCACGCGCAACAAATGAATGCTTATTAAAAGTTGCGTAAAGTCAAGTACAGATAGCCAGTTGACTCGCCTGCAGCTTTTATCAACCTGAATTTTCCCCGGCAGTGCCATAGCCAATTTTAAATAGCGACAAGGCGCTATTACTAGGCGGCTTTGTCGAAATCAGATTGGCCGTCTCCAGCAACTGTGGAACCAGTTCCGCCTTGGCTCTTTCCAGCGTCCAGTACGCCATCGATACCGAAATATTGACCGCAGCAACTGGTGCGCCTGTCACGTCGAACAGGGCTACAGCCAGCGCCAGATCGTTTCTGTAGTATTCCTCAATGCTATAGGCGTAGCCGGTTTCCCGTACGGTTGCAATCATTTCCATCAAACGATCGATATCGGTGACGGTATGTGGCGTAAACTGCGGTCGCTCCGTTGCGTTCAGGATAGATCTCACTTCTTCATCCGGCAGGCCTGATAGAAATGCCCTGCCTGCAGAAGTGCAGAACATCGGCAATTGCCTCCCGATAGGCATATGTGCGATGGCTCTGACCGGGCTTGGAAAGCGCGCAATATAAACCATGTTGAAGCCGTCGCGCTCAGCCAGGTTGATCGTTTCTTTAGAATTTCGGTTTAACTCAAGCAAATACGGATTCGCGCGTTCAAGCAAAAGATTGGACTGCAAATAACGATAACCGAGACTCAATGCCCTCGAGGTCAGAGAAAATCGCTTGGTCGCCGGATCCTTCTTCAGCAAGCCCAAAGCCTCCAGTGTGTGTGTAAAACGTTGCGCTGCACTTTTTGTAATCGATGCAGCAACTGCAATTTCCGGCAAGTTCATCGACGGCCGCTCAGCATTAAATGCGTCGAGCACGGACAGTCCGGTTGCCAGAGATTGTACAAAAAGCGGAGATTCTTCGATACCCATCAGGTATTCCTAGTGTGATTTTTCGTTAATCGATATAAAAATATTTGCGCATCCATGGATGCATAAGCGCACGATTTTGATCCCCCTACATTCTATTTCCCCCGATTATCGCGCAGAAATTCGCAGTCTCCCGGCATGTCTGCATCACCTCAAATTCACGGTCATATTTTTAACGACAGGGTTGTCCTCTGGCAGCAATGACATCTTCGATTATTTTTGGACTATTTTCTTGACAAGCCCAATGATAATCCAATATATTTATAATAGATATTCACATATCGCATAGAGATACGAATAAATCGAATTAGCCCTATCTGCCAATATTGCAGTGCTTGGCAGCAATGATGTTTAAACACTGAAAACTTTCCAATGAGCGAAAACAATCGTGTAAAGCCTGAAACCGTAGTTGTGATCGGCGCGGGTATCGTAGGTTTGTGCGTTGCCTACTACGCCCGCAAGGCAGGCTTCGATGTCAAGGTAGTCGACCCAGAAGAACCAGGATCACAATGCAGTTTCGGCAATGCCGGCGCAATCGCGGCGGGCGCAGTCGCACCGCTGTCCATGCCCGGCTCCCTACGTTCGGCGCTTGGCATGTTATTGGATCCAACAGGCCCGCTGCACCTCC
>JBDSCZ010000165.1:0-12257 GCA_039920865.1 Burkholderiaceae bacterium | reverse complement strand
GCTCTGCCTCCGCGCACAGCGCGTTGTAGGCATCCATGCCTGAGATGGTGGCGTTTTTGACGAATTCTGCTGGTGGCAGAAAAACACGACTCTCTTGCTTTGCGGATTCAATACCTGCCATTTGTCTTCTCCATGTAGTGGTAATTTTGTTGTTGATAACTTAGACTTTTACTCTTACTAAAGCCTTACACATCCCGAACCATGCACATGATCATTGTGTTAAGACACACAATAGCGCGTTTGAAAACATGACGCTGCAATTCACCACTTTATTAAAAACATCGTGCAACACGCTTTTTGGCAACGATAGTGACGATGCTGCTGATGCAAAATGTAGTCGTGGCCAATTTTTTAGTTATGCCAGTTTTAACGCCTTTCTTGTTGCGTTTAATCATTGTTGCAGCAATTTTATTCAGCAATATTTGCGTATCATCCGAAAATTAATTTACACGCCGAACTAGGCCGGCATACGTTGTGTTGGAGCGAAGAATCATCGCTGGGTCGACTTCACAGCCAGCCGGTGTAAAATCCCGGTAAGCGCGAAAAGTGCCAAAAATTGTATGCAAGGCCATCAGTCACCCGAAAAATAATCTGACGCCATTTAATCAATGACGGGGTATAGCTAAAAATACCGGCATTTCCGCATGACCTTAGATCAAATTGAAAAATACATATATCAGTATATATATGTACAAAAATATACAAAAACATGCCACCACAGCAGACAGCGCTTTATCGATCATCCTAGGTCATCCACCACCTCTTTTGCAAACCCGTTTACTGTGACTCTTACCGTTAGACAGCATCCAGTTCGCCATCCATTCATACACAAGCAGAGCTGCCCCCGCTGCCTTACACCCAATCGTCTACAGATCCCACTGATGCTTGCCGGAAGCAATTTCATTCCGGCCTGCATGCGCCAACAGAACAGCAATCCTTAACCCTAGCCAAGCGAGAACCACCATGACTATCATCAAGCAGGACGACCTTATTGAATCCGTTGCCGCCGCGCTGCAGTACATCAGTTATTACCATCCGGCCGACTACATCGCCCATCTTGGGCGCGCTTACGAGGCTGAACAAAGCCCGGCAGCCAAGGATGCGATTGCGCAGATCCTGACCAATTCACGCATGTGTGCGGAGGGCAAACGCCCGATCTGCCAGGACACCGGCATCGTTAATGTATTTTTGAAAATCGGCATGGAAGTCCGGTTTGAAGGCTTCAAAGGCTCGATCGCCGATGCCGTCAACGAAGGCGTGCGACGCGGCTACAATAATCCGGAAAACAAGCTGCGCGCCTCGATCGTGGCCGACCCGCTGTTCGAGCGCAAAAATACCAAAGACAACACCCCGGCAGTGATCCACATGGAACTGGTACCGGGCAACACGGTCGACGTCCAAGTAGCGGCCAAGGGCGGCGGCTCGGAGAACAAGAGCAAGTTCGTGATGCTCAATCCATCCGATTCACTGGTGGACTGGATCATGAAAACCGTGCCAACCATGGGTGCCGGCTGGTGCCCGCCAGGCATACTGGGTATCGGCATCGGCGGCACTGCTGAAAAAGCCATGCTGATGGCAAAAGAAGTACTGATGGAAGACATCGACATGTACGAATTGAAGCAGCGCGGCCCACAAAACAAGACGGAAGCGCTACGGATAGAACTGTGCGACAAAATCAATGCGCTCGGCATCGGCGCGCAGGGACTGGGCGGCCTGACTACAGTGCTCGACGTAAAAATAATGATGTATCCGACCCACGCCGCATCCAAACCGGTAGCGATGATCCCGAACTGTGCGGCAACGCGTCACGGGCATTTTGTACTCAACGGTTCCGGCCCGGCTTTCATGGAGCCGCCGTCGCTGTCCGACTGGCCGCAAGTGCACTGGGCTCCGGACACCGAAAAATCCAAACACATCGACCTCAACACCCTGACCAAGGCTGAAGTCGCATCCTGGAAGCCGGGCCAGACCCTGCTATTGAATGGCAAGATGCTGACCGGCCGCGACGCCGCCCACCAGCGCATCCAGGACATGCTGGCCAAGGGCGAGCCGTTGCCGGTCGATTTCACCAATCGAGTAATCTACTATGTCGGCCCGGTCGACCCGGTACGCGACGAAGCGGTTGGCCCGGCCGGCCCCACCACAGCAACCCGGATGGACAAGTTCACCGACATGATGTTGGAGAAAACCGGCCTGATTTCGATGGTCGGCAAGGCCGAGCGCGGTCCGGTTGCCATCGAGTCGATCAAGCGGCACCAATCAGCCTACCTGATGGCAGTCGGTGGCGCAGCCTATCTGGTCTCGAAAGCCATCAAGAGCGCAAAAGTGGTCGGTTTTGCCGACCTCGGCATGGAAGCGATTTATGAGTTTGACGTGAAAGACATGCCGGTCACGGTAGCGGTCGACGCCAATGGCACCTCGGTTCACGACACCGGGCCGAAAGAATGGCAAGCCCGTATTGCCGCGACCTCGGTGGGCGACATCGCCGTCACCACCAAATAAGCGCGCATCCGTCCTCGCCGGGCTTAGCGCCGATTTTGATTGGATTAATTTCATTCATAAGCGGCCGCTGCGCCCGGCGACCTGATTACCCTATTGCGCGTCTTCCATTGACCCTTTGAACCATTGACCACTTCCTCCGCGCACTCCAACGTTCTCGCCACAGCGGCAGCGCCCGTCGGCGTTTTTGACTCCGGCGTCGGCGGCCTGTCGGTGTTGCGCCACATCCAAACCCAATTGCCGCAAGAAAATTTACTCTATTTTGCCGACTCGGGCTATGCCCCCTATGGCGGCAAGGCAGAACAATTCATTGTTAATCGGGCGCTGGCAATTACAGATTTTCTGCTGCGGCACGGCGCCAAGGCCATCGTAGTAGCCTGCAATACTGCCACCGCTGCCGCCATCAAGGCATTGCGTGCACGTTACCCGCAATTGCTGCTGGTCGGCGTCGAGCCCGGACTCAAACCGGCTGCAGCTTTGACCAAAAACAACACGATCGGCGTACTCGCCACCGAACGCACGCTCGCCAGCAGCAAATTCAGGCAGCTCAGTGAGCACATATCGGCCAGCACAGGGGTGCGGGTACTCACACAAGCCTGCGCCGGACTGGCCGATCAGATCGAAAAGGGTGAACTGCAATCCGCCGCAACTGCCTCGCTGGTGCAGCGTTATGTCACGCCGCTGATCGCACAGGGCGCCGATACCCTGGTGCTGGGCTGCACTCACTATCCGTTCATACTGCCGCTACTCCAGGACGCTATCCGCCGCGCCACCCTCCAACCGACAAATATCATTGACACCGGCCAGCCGATTGCCTTACAACTGGAGCGGCTCCTCAAGCACAATGACTTGCTAAACGCATCCGGCAACCAGGGCCTGCTACTGACATTCACCACCGGCAGCGAAACAGCATTATCAGCCGCGCTAAGCAATCTGCTGCACCTGCAGGCAAGCACTGAAGCGATTGCGGTCGAGTAGAAGATATATTAAATAGTTGCATATTTTGATTTACAAGCAAGGCGCAAATTTATATAATCGTCGTCTTCTGCAAATCAACGCAGAAAAGCAAAAATCAGTGGTGGCTGTAGCTCAGTTGGTAGAGTCCAGGATTGTGATTCCTGTTGTCGTGGGTTCGAGCCCCATCAGCCACCCCAAAGAATATGCATTAAATCAAAGAGTTACACGCTTCGGCTTGTAGCTCTTTTTGCTTTTTGCCGCTCGTCGTCGTTCCATGTAGGGACTGCGAATGCGTTACCGGGAATTGCCACCTAAAAGACCTCCGACACTCAAGGATTAATACGTCAACTAACGAATAATTCCGCAATTAGGCGGGTTTGTCGTTTGAACAGTTGCAGGAAGGTATGGTGCGTGAGAATTTTTCATTGCCGCTACAATCTGGTAAGCAGTGCCATACTGCCTTCGTGAGCGGTAACGCGATGGATAAATACGAGAATAATCCGATCCAGCCGATATTATGCATTTGAAAGAAAACCATGCTTTACAGAAAACTGGGACGAACCGATCTTGAGGTCAGCCTGATCGGTCTGGGCACGATGACCTGGGGTGAACAAAACAGTGAAGCCGATGCGCATGCGCAGATCGATTACGCGCTGGCACACGGCGTTAATCTAATTGATACTGCCGAAATGTACCCGGTACCGCCAAAGCCGGAAACACAGGGCTTGACCGAGCAATACATCGGCAGCTGGCTGGCGAAAACCGGGCGTCGCCGCGAGATTGTATTAACCTCGAAAGCCACTGGACCGGCGTTCGATGCCAACCGGCCAAGCCATATCCGCAATGGCGCAACGCACCACAACCGCGAAAGTTTGACGGCTGCATTGCACGCCAGCCTGAAGCGCTTGCAAACAGATTATCTCGACCTGTATCAATTGCACTGGCCGGACCGCAATACCAATTTCTTCGGCCAGCTTGGCTACCCGTGGGTTGAAAATGACGCATCGGTGGCGATTGAAGAATCGTTGTCGGTGCTGGCGGATTTCGTGAAAGAAGGCAAAGTGCGCCACATCGGCGTCTCCAACGAAACACCGTGGGGTTTATCACAATTTCTCAAGGCCAGTGAAAATCTGGATTTGCCGCGCATCGTCAGCATCCAGAATCCATACAACCTGTTGAACCGCAGTTTCGAGATCGGCCTGTCCGAATTCGCGCATCGCGAACAGGTGAGCCTGCTGGCCTATTCGCCGCTGGCGTTCGGCACCCTGTCGGGGAAATATCTGAACGGCGCAGCGCCGGCCGACTCGCGTCTGGCCTTGTTTGAGCGGTTCTCGCGCTATTCCAATCCGCAGGCGCAGGCAGCAGCACAGGCATATGCGGATCTGGCGCAGCAGGTCGGCCTGAGCGCCGCGCAAATGGCGCTGGCTTTCATCAATAGCCGCCCCTTTGTTGCCAGCAACCTGATCGGCGCCACCACGCTGGAACAGTTGCAGGAGAATATCGATTCGGTCTCGGTACAGCTAAGCGACGAGGCTTTGCTGGGCATCGAAGCGATACATACACGCCACCCGAACCCGGGGCCGTAATTCTCGCAAGCGCCCCCGGTCGCTGATCAGGATGGCTTCAAGCAGATGTCAATCCCCCTTGCCGTGTGCTTTCGTACCCATCATGATGCGGTCGCTGTATGCAATCGCCATGGCGGAAAACAGGAAAACCACATGGATGCCGGTCTGCGCCAGCAGCGTTTTTTCGTCATAGGCCTTGGCGTTGATGAACGTCTTCAGCAAATGAATCGATGATATGCCGACAATCGCTGTCGCCAGTTTGATTTTCAGCACCGATGCATTGACATGCGACAGCGATTCCGGCTGATCCGGATAGCTATCCCGATTCATCCGCGCCATGCGATAAAAATATACATATCAGAGTATGAATTCACCATCAGATCCGAACCGGGGCCGTGGGCAAGCGCAGCATCCCATATTTAAAAATTTCTTCTTTTTAGAATACGGTCTTGATGCCCGACTGCTGCAGCGTCCAGACCCAGGCTGGCGGAAGGTTGCGCAGGACGAGCTTCTGACGCTTCCAAACCAGGGCCGGGTGCTGCGAATCGAATGGAACGCGCTGTCCGTAGGTATACTGGACGAGTCGCCTCTTCGGGCTTGCCAGTAAAAAATCGCTCAGCAAAGTAATGATTTCTGACGCAACTGCTGCGGGCAAGCTGCGAAACGGCAACGAAGAAACCACCACCGACTGCTCAGGGATGTCCTTGAACAAGTCTTGCCTGCCCTGAACGGCATCGGCCACCACCGAACACGACCCGAATTTGCGTTGCAGCGCCGCAGCCATCAGCGCATTCTGCTCGACCACCACCAGCGTCGCCGCTGGAAATTCCTCGCGCAACTGCCGTGTAATGGCTCCGGTGCCTGCACCTAACTCAATGAGATGCTGTGCGCCGTGCGCCTGTCGGCACAGCGCCTTGGCCAGAAATATGGACGATGGCGCAATCGACCCCACCATGCCGGGGTCCCTCAGGTAACTAAGGAAAAATTTAGTGCGCAAAGTATGGCTTTCGTGGCGTTGTATCGGAACGTATCAGGCGTGTCTGAATTAGTGTAACGCCAACATCGCAGTTTGGGCGCCGCAGTGAAAAAGAGATTATCTTTATACAAGAAATATCAACAATTACCACAGGCTTGCGCTGTCATTGCCGCATCGCACCTAGCTGCGTACAACTACGATAACGACGCTCTTCGAGGCATATGTTAGCGGGAAAGTTCCTTTCCGGTTCCTTTTCGTCTTACTTTTAATGCGTCAGTAGCATCAGGTTACAGGCGCGGAGCCTGGCCGGTCTGCAGTGCAATGCAGCGCTTCCTGATGAATTCCGGCACCTTGGCCGCGCTTTGCTGATTGACCGATTCCAGCAGCAGCGGATCGATGTTGCACAGTCCGTATTGACTGCCCAGATGCGCGCCGATATGCAGCAGCAACTGGGCCGACACCTCGGCATCGGCTTCGGCCCTGTGGGCGGTGCCATTGAAGCGGATCCGCAGCGCCGCGGCCAGCGCCGCCAGCTTGTAACTGGCCAAGCCGGGAAACACCCGACGCGACAGCTTGAGCGAGCAGATCAGCCCCTGATGCGCCGGCATCAATCCCTGCATCCGGCTCTCCGCCTGCAAAAACTTCAGATCGAAACTGGCGTTATGCGCGGACAGCGCGTCGCTGCCGATAAAGTCCAGCAACGCCGGCACCACCACAGATGCACGCGGCGCGGCGTTCACCATTGCCTGTGAAATGCCGGTCAGGCCGGTGATGAAGGACGGAATCCGCACCCCGCAATTGACCAGTGACACATAACGATCAACGATCTTGCCATCCACGATGCGCAGCGCTGCAACCTCGGTAATGCGGTCGCCGGCATCCGGGGACAAGCCTGTGGTCTCGAAATCCAGCATCACGATCGGTTTGTCGAACACGGCTTTTTCCTTCTGGTTGATTGAATACTGGGGCGCATTTTATCCCAGGCCGGAAAGCGACCCGCACCTTTGATTTCCGTCAAGACATGCGATGCAGTTCTGTCCAATTCTGGTAGCACCGATCACCTTAACGAAGTGAGTACGTATGGCAATGATTGTTCCGTTGGCGCCGGATCAGCTGTATCGCCACTGCGACGCCGCCAGCCTGCCGTTCGATACCACCGCCCAACTGGCCGAGCTTACTGTGACGGTCGGCCAGGATCGGGCGCTGGAAGCGGTCAGGTTCGGCCTCGAAATGCAGCATCCGGGCTTCAACCTGTTCGTACTGGGGCAGCAAGGCACCGGCAAGCACGACATGATCAAGCGCTTCCTGGATCTGCGCGCGCATATCGAGGTCGCCCCGGCCAACTGGTGCTATGTGAACAATTTCAGCGATCCGGGCAAGCCGATTGCACTCAAGCTGCCGCATGGGCGCGGCCTGCAGCTGCGCACCGACATGGCGCAACTGGTCGAAGAACTGCAATCCTCAATCCCCGCGATGCTGGAAAGCGAGGATTACCGCAAGCGGGTCGACCAAATCGATGCCGAGTTCGATGCGCTGCAAAAAAAAGGCATCAATGTGCTGGCCGATGAATGCGAGGCGCAGGATATCGCGCTGTCGCAGACCGAGACCGGATTCTCGCTGGACCCGGCGCGCAACGGCGAAATCATCTCGGATGAAGAGTATGAACACCTGTCGAGCGAGCAGCGCGAAGCGATCCAGAAAAAAATCGAAGAGATGGAAGTCAAACTGACCAAGCTCATGAAGCAAATGGCCGAGTGGCAGAAAGCGCACCATAAACGGCTGCGCGAACTGAACCGGGAAGTTACCATCTTCGCGGTCGGCCATCTGTTCGATGACCTGCTGCCCAGATATGCGGAGCTGCCAAGAGTGCTGACCTACCTGGAAGCGGTCAAGCAGGACGTGATCGAGAACGCGCACATCTTCCAGAAACCGGACGAAGGCCAGCCTAATCTGGCCAATATGCAAGGCGAAGGGCTGCCGCCGCTGCGCCGCTACCAGGTCAATCTGCTGGTCGGCAATGAAGCGGCGACCGGCGCTCCGGTCGTCAGCGAGAACAACCCGACTTACCAGAACATCATCGGCCGGGTCGAGCATCTGTCGAGCTACGGCGCACTGAATACCGATTTTGCGCTAATCCGGCCCGGTGCGCTGCACCATGCAAACGGCGGCTACCTGCTGCTCGATATACACAAGGTACTGGCGCAACAATTCGCCTGGGAAGGCTTGAAGCAGGCGCTGACCACCGGCGAGATCCGGATCGAATCGATCGGCCAGATCTACGGCATTATCAGCACCGTCTCGCTGGAGCCGCAACCGATCCCGCTCAAGGTCAAGGTGATCCTGTTCGGCGAGCGCGAATACTATTACCTGCTGCAAGCCTACGACCCGGACTTCGCCAAGCTGTTCAAGGTGGCGGCCGATTTTGAAGACGATACGGTACGCAACCCTGGCAGCCAGCAGGACTTTGCACGGCTGATTGCGACCATGGTGCAGGAACAGAAGCTGCTGCCGTTCGAGCGCGCTGCGGTGGCCCGCATCATCGAGTTCAGCGCCCGCGATGCCGGCGACGCCGAGCGCCTGTCGCTGAACCTGTTGCGGCTGAGCGACCTGCTGTCCGAAGCCGAATACTGGGCCAAATCCAGGCCAAATCCATCCGATGCGAACATTAAACCAGGCAGCGAATCGGCCCCGGCAGCGGGCACGGTATCGAGCGCCAACGTGCAGCAAGCGATCGATGCCAGAATCGGTCGCTCCGACCGCATCCGGCGCCGCCTGCACGAAGAAATCCTGCGCGGCACCATCCTGATCGACAGCGACGGCAGCCGCATCGGCCAGATCAATGCGCTGTCGGTGATGGAGGTCGGCGACTATTACTTCGCCCAGCCGACCCGCATCACCGCCACCGCCCGCCTCGGCAGCGGCGAGGTGATCGACATCCAGCGCGAAGTCGCACAAGGCGGCGCGATCCATTCCAAGGGCGTGCTGATCCTGTCCTCCCTGCTGGCCGCACGTTACAGTGCGCGCCAGCCGCTGTCACTGCAGGCCAGCCTGGTGTTCGAGCAAACCTACGGCAGCATCGACGGCGACAGCGCCTCGCTGGCGGAGCTGTGCGCGCTGCTGTCCGCGCTGGCCGACGTCCCGATCCGGCAATCGCTGGCGGTGACCGGCTCCATCAACCAGAACGGGCAAGTGCAGGCGATCGGCGCGGTCAACGAAAAAATTGAAGGCTTCTTCGACATCTGCGCCGCGCGCGGCCTGAGCGGTAGTCAAGGCGTGTTGATACCGGCCAGCAACGCCAAACACCTGATGCTGCGCGCCGATGTGGTCGCCGCCTGCAAGGACGGCAGATTCAGCATCTATGCGGTCGAAAGCGCCGATCAGGCGATCGAAATACTGAGCGGCCAGCCGGCCGGCGACGCCGACGCGGTCGGCAACTTCGCGCCGGATTCGATCAACTTCAAAGTGCGCCGCAAGCTAAACGATTTGTTCCAGATCCGCGCCAGTACCACCCTGATATCGACCTGCAGTCCACAACGCAACCAGCGCCACAAAGGGGGTGATGCGGCGGATGCAGAACAGTAGCGCAGGCATCTGTATTTTGCGTCAGTTAGAAGTGTATTCAGCCAAGGAGAACAGCATGGACCAAACCAACAAGAAATTTGCGATCGACATCATCAGACAGGCCAAAGACATGACACTGGCCACCATCCGGCCGGACGGCTATCCACAGGCCACCACCGTCAGCTACGCCAGCGACGGCTTGACGCTGTATGTCGGCATCGGCAAGCAGAGCCAGAAAGCCGACAACATCCGCCACTGCGACAAGGTGTCGCTGACCATCAACAACGACTATCCGGACTGGGACCACATCAAGGGCCTTTCAATGGGCGCCAAGGCCGAAATCGTGGACGATCCGAAGGAAATCGCGTTTGCCGGCGAATGCATGCTGCGCAAGTTTCCGCAGGTGGCAGAATGGACGCAGACCGTTGAAAAAGATGAAATGGTATTTTTAAAGATCACGCCGGTAGTGATCTCGCTGCTCGATTACGAAAAAGGCTTCGGCCATACCGATCTGGTGAAGATTTAAGGTTTCTTCTTGATCATTCCGGCCAGTGCCGCAAACGGATTGTGGGTTGCGGCTGCCACGTTGTTGCTGCCCTGCCCCGACGTGCCCTGCTGGTCCGCTTCCAGATAGCGCGAGTGTTCGTTGTCGTGGCAGTACAGGCACAGCAGCTCCCAGTTGCTGCCGTCGGGCGGATTGTCGCTGTGATTGTGGTTGCGGTGATGCACGGTCAGTTGCGACAGATTGGTCAGTGTGAATTCGCGCGTGCAGCGGCCGCATACCCATGGATAGATTTTCAGCGCCCGCTCGCGGTAGCCCTGCTCGCGCTGATCGGCGTTACGACGCGCATCGGCGACGATTTTGTCCAGCTTTGCGCTGTCCGGTTTTTTCTGCAACATGGTGTTTCCTTTAACGTAGGATGGGTGCAACCCATCGCTTATCGAACCGACTCGATGGGTTGCACCGACCGACATGATGGGTTGCACCCATCCTACAAAGCGTCATTACTCAAAGCCATCAGTTATATTAACGCCCAATATATCACCACATCCCGACCGCATAAACGCGAAACGAAGGACATCACCTTGCGCTTCATCCACACCTCGGACTGGCATCTGGGCCAGACCCTGCACAATTTCGAACGCGGCCTTGAACATCAGTACTTTCTGGACTGGCTGCTGGCCACACTCGCCGCCGAACAGGCCGAAGGGCTGCTGATCTCGGGCGACATCTTCGACAATGCGAACCCGTCGGCCGCCTCGCAAAAGCAGCTGTACCGCTTCCTGCAGCAAGCCAAGGCGCGGGTGCCGCATCTGAACATCGTCATCATCGCCGGCAACCACGACTCGCCGGGGCGGCTGGAAGCGCCGGGGCCGCTGCTGGAGACGCTGGACGCAACCGTGATCGGCTTCGTGCCGCGCCTGGCGGACGGCAGCATCGACATTGCGCGGCTGGTGGTGCCATTGAAAGACAAACTGGGTGAAACCGCCGCCTGGTGCCTGGCGATCCCGTTCCTGCGCCCCGGCGACCTTCCGCGCGTCGATAACGATACGGAAGGCGACCCGTACATGGAAGGCATCGCGCTGCTGTACCGGCAGGCGCTGGAACATGCGCTCACCTTGCGCCAGCCCGGTCAGGCCATCATCGCGCTCGGCCATTGCCACATGGTCGGCGGCGAGATCTCGCAAGACTCCGAGCGCCGCATCGTCATCGGCGGCACCGAAGCGCTGCCGGCCGGCATATTCGACCCCGCGATCGCCTACGCCGCGCTAGGCCATCTGCATCTGGCGCAAAGCGTCGGCAAGCAGGCGCACCTGCGTTATTGCGGCAGCCCGCTGCCGATGTCGTTTGCCGAAGTCGGCTACCCGCATCAGGTGCTGCGGGTCGATCTGACGGGCGAAACTGCCACCGATATCATCGCCCTGCCGGTGCCGCGTGCGGTCGAACTGCTGCGCGTACCGAAACAGCCGGCGCCGCTGGATCAAGTGCTCGCTGCGCTGGCCGCGCTCGCACTGCCTGCGTGCGACGACCCGCAACGACAGCCGTATCTGGAAGTGCGCGTGCGCCTCGACGCGCCAGAACCCGGCCTGCGCGCCCGCATCGAAGCGGCGCTGGAAGGCAAGCCGGTGCGCCTGGCAAAGATCGAAACCACGTTCACCCCCAAAATCGCGCCCGGCATAGCCGCCGCCCCCGCCGCGCTGGAGCAGCTGGAAAAATTGCAACCGGACGACATCTTCCAACGCCTGTACCGCAGCAAATACGATGCCGACGTGCCGGACGCACTGCAAGCCGCGTTCACGGAATTGCTGCTGACGCCCATTGACGACAAGAGCCCGCATTGCTCCCTTCTCCCGCTTGCGGGAGAAGGGCCGGGGATGAGGGACTCAGCACAATCACCATCCTGAAAACAAGCTAAAACACCTGCTCAATGGAAATCTACTCACCCCACCACCCAGCCAGACTCCCCGACGATATCCGGACCTGGGCCAGGGAAATGCGAAGTGGCATGACCGTTGCCGAAGCCCTGCTGTGGAAGCTGTTGCGCAATCGCCGCCTCGCCGGTGCAAAATTCAGACGGCAGCATCCGATAGGACGCTACATACTGGATTTCTACTGTGTCGAGCAAAAGCTCTGCATCGAGCTCGACGGTGGCCAGCATGGCGAGGCGATAGCGTACGACCAGCTGCGCGGCCAGTGG
>JBDSCZ010000164.1:0-2668 GCA_039920865.1 Burkholderiaceae bacterium | reverse complement strand
GCTAGTGCTCGTCTGGTATGCGCTAGAGGCCTTTTTTGTTTAAAAAAGAACGACGCCGCGAATCGACTCGCCGCTTTTCATCAGGTCGAAACCTTCATTGATACGCTCCAGCGGCAGGCGGTGCGTGATCAGATCGTCGATATTCAGCTTGCCATCCATGTACCAGTCGACAATTTTTGGCACGTCGGTGCGGCCGCGTGCGCCGCCGAAGGCCGAACCTTCCCATTTGCGGCCGGTGACCAGCTGGAACGGCCGGGTGCTGATCTCGGCCCCCGCATCGGCCACGCCGATGATGATGCTGCGGCCCCAGCCCTTGTGCGTGCATTCCAAGGCTTGCCGCATCACCTTGGTGTTGCCGATGCACTCGAAGCTATAATCGGCGCCGCCATCGGTGATATCGATGATGGCGTCGACCACATTTTCGACTTCGTTTGGATTGATGAAGTGCGTCATGCCGAACTTGCGCGCCATTGTTTGCCGCGCCGGATTGATATCGACGCCGATGATCTTGTTGGCGCCGACCATGCGCGCGGCCTGGATCACGTTCAGGCCGATCCCGCCCAGGCCGAACACCACCACATTCGCGCCTGCCTCGACCTTGGCAGTAAATAGCACCGCACCGACGCCGGTGGTCACGCCGCAGCCGATGTAGCAGACCTTGTCGAACGGTGCATCTTCGCGGATTTTGGCCAGCGCGATTTCAGGCACCACGATGTAATTTGAAAAGGTCGACGTACCCATGTAGTGGTAGATCGGTTTGCCGCCGATCGAGAAGCGCGAAGTCGCATCCGGCATCAGGCCGCGGCCTTGCGTGGAGCGGATTTTCTGGCACAGATTGGTCTTTTGCGACAGGCAGTATTTGCACTCGCGACATTCCGGCGTGTACAACGGAATCACGTGATCGTCTTTTTTCAGGGTCTTGACGCCGGTGCCGACCTCGACCACAATGCCCGCGCCTTCATGCCCCAGGATAGCCGGGAAAATACCTTCCGGATCGGCGCCCGACAGTGTGTAGTAATCGGTATGGCAAATTCCGGTGGCTTTAAGTTCGACCAGGACTTCGCCCTCGCGCGGGCCGTCCAAATCGACTTCTTCAATTGTCAGCGGCTGTCCCGCTTTCCATGCTATCGCGGCTTTGGTTTTCATTGCGTGTTCCCCGTTCAATTCGGATCAAGCGCTGATTGTAGCCGTTCGGGTCAGTTTGGGCAGGCGCCGGCCCCAGCGCCGGCGCGATGAAGTCAAGACTTCATCGCGCCCCATTCTCACCCTCTCCTTCTGGGAGAGGGCTGGGGTGAGGGGATGCGGCTTCATACTTATTCGTGCCGCATCACTAGCGCGAAAACAAGGCTGCAAAGGCTTGCGCTGCCGCCTGTGGATCGTCGGCCAGATACACGCTGCTGATGGCGGCCACCATATCGGCTCCGGCCGTTACCAGCGGCGCAGAATTTTCCCGCGTCATGCCGCCGATTACCACGCTCGGCAACGGGATTTCCGCTTTCGATTGCGCCAGGATATCAATCGAAGTAGTGAGCGGGTATTGCTTCACCTTCGACGCATAAAAACCGCCGTAGGCGACGTAACTGGCGCCGGCCAAATGCGCGTCGCGCGCCAGTTGCAGGCTGCCATAGCACGATGCACCGACGATCTTGTCCGGGCCGACCGCCGCGCGTACCGCCACAACCGAGGCGTCGGTGCCGCCGACATGAATGCCGTCGGCATCCAGTTCCAGAAACAGCTCCAGATAATCATTGATGATGAAAGGCCGCGCATAGCGGCGGCACAGTGCCTGCAATGCGGCGGCCTGGGTGCGGCGCAATTCCGGGCCGGCGGTTTTGTGACGATATTGCAACAGCGCCGCGCCGCCCTGCAGCGCTTGCTCGGAGACGTCAAGCAAACGCTCGGTATCATCCCAATCGGGTGTAACGATATACAGTCCGTTCATGATTTTTCTTCGCTATCAAAATGTGCGGCGGCTTCTGATGGCGTCGCCTGGGAATGTTCGAGTTAAATATACTAGATGCTGTATTTTAATTTCCGCAGTAAAATTATGCGCAAAGTTGCATGTTATTTAGCATACCCCATATATTTTCACTTACTACTACAGAAAAATACTGCGGCTTACGCGTAGACTGGGATAGCGACAAGCGTAACCCAACATTCGCATCCGCAAAAGCTGGGTTACGCGATGAAGCTGCTAACCCAGCCTACGGCCCTTTGAACTAGGCGACGCGCCCGGCCATCGGTGACGATGGCGACGCCGCAAAGCGTTTCGGAATCCGTCCCGCCAGATACGCCAGACGCCCGGCCTGCACCCCCAGCTTCATCGCCTGCGCCATGCAGATCGGATCGCGCGCGCCGGCAATCGCGGTGTTCATCAGCACACCATCGCAACCGAGTTCCATCGCAATTGCGGCGTCCGACGCGGTACCGACGCCGGCATCGACGATCACCGGCACTTTCGACTGTTCGATGATCAGCGACAGATTCCACGGGTTCAGGATTCCCATGCCGGAACCGATCAAGGAGGCCAGCGGCATGATCGCGACGCAGCCGATGTCTTCCAGCATCCTGGCCTGGATCGGGTCGTCGCTGCAGTAGACCATCACGTCGAAACCGTCCGCGACCAGCGTTTCGGCCGCTTTCAGGGTTTCCGGCATGTTCGGGAACA
>JBDSCZ010000163.1:0-11038 GCA_039920865.1 Burkholderiaceae bacterium | reverse complement strand
TAAGTCAGTAGCGCTTGTGCCTTCCCCGTCGGTATCGGCAGTTGCGTACCGGTAGTCGTCTCTGTTAGCGCGAAACTGCCAAATGTTTTTAAATGAAATAAGACGGGCATGAAGTTGGATTAGTGGGTTATAGCGGCAAGCGACTGATATCGGCAGCAAAGCGCCGAATATGCGCAATCAGGGTCGACCAAAATCCTGCGCCATGTCAGGAAACAATGCATGCAGCAGCACGAAATGGGCTCAATGCATCACCAACGTTACCCCAACGCAACCTGAATAAGATTGCATTCAGGTATTGGATTTGTTCATGATTGCCATTTTCCAGACACTAGCTGCTTGAGATGCTTTTCATTTTCCTGCACATTTTACGATGCACTTTTGCCGTCATTAGTTATCATTTGTCAACAGATCGGAGAATTAATGCGAAACAATATTCCTGTTACTAATAGCGAGTATGTCCTTCGCGATTCGGAGACAATTGTCTCCAAGACGGACATGGATGGGAATATTACCTACGTTAATCAGGACTTTCTTCGTGTCAGCGGATTTGCTGAAGATGAATTGCTGGGCATGTCGCACAATATCGTGCGGCATCCTGATATGCCGATGGAAGCATTTGACGATTTATGGCGCACGCTCAAATGCGGAAAAGCATGGACCGGCTTGGTGAAAAACCGTTGCAAGAACGGTGACTTTTACTGGGTCGAAGCAAATGTGGCACCACTCATTGAGAGCAACAAAGTGGTCGGCTACACCTCCACCCGTGTTAAGCCATCGAGAGAGCAGGTTAGTGCTGCAAGCGAGGTTTATCGTCTCATCCAGTCTGGCGACACATCGTTTCAGATCCATGAAGGCAATGCAGTGCGGCGTTCCGCATTCGGTTTTTTGAATATTTTTAGAAATTTTTCGATCAGCACCAAGCTGTCGGTGGCATTCGGCGTGATGGCGCTTTTGTTTGTAGTCAGTGCCATCATTGGTTGGCTGATGCAAGACGGTGGCCTGCAGAACGGGGGATGGCTGATTGTAGTCTCGATGTTGGGCTTTAGCCTGGCAGTGGTTTGCGGGCTAGCCTTAAGAAAGAGCATTCTTTCGCCGCTGAGAATTGCATTGCATGACATTGGATGCATGAGTTCGGGTGACCTATCTGGCAAGATCGTGGCGCAGGGCGATGATGAGCTGGCCAGAGTCATGCAGTCACTGCGTATCTTGCAAATTAATGTGAAACTGATGATCGGTCAGATCAAACAATCGACGGTCATGGTCAATGTCGGCGCCAGTGAAATCGCTACCGGCAATGCCGATTTGTCGGCGCGTACCGTATTGCAGGCTTCCAGACTGGAAGAAACGGCCTCCGCCATGGAGGAATTGACGTCGACAGTCAAGCAGAATGCTGACAATGCACAAGAAGCCAGCAAGCTAGTTATATCCACCTCCGCGATTGCCGTAAAAGGTGGGCAGGCGGTGGATCAAGTTGTCAACACCATGTGCTCGATCAGGGAAAGCTCGCGGAAAATTGTCGATATTATCGCCGTGATCGACAGCATTGCGTTCCAGACTAATATTCTTGCGCTGAACGCGGCGGTAGAGGCGGCTCGCGCCGGCGAGCAGGGCCGGGGCTTTGCCGTGGTTGCGGCAGAAGTCCGCGGTCTCGCACAACGCAGCGCCGGTGCCGCCAAGGAAATCAAGGCGCTGATTGTCGATTCGGTAGACAAGGTCGAGGCCGGCAGCAAGCTGGTCGACGATGCAGGCAAGACGATGATTGAGATTGTCGATTCGGTCAAACGTGCAGCTGCGATCATGAGTGAGATTTCATCCTCCAGCCTGGAGCAAAGTGCGGGGATCGAACAAGTCAATGAAGCAATCACCCAGATGGATGAAATTACACAGCAAAATACCGCATTGGTGGAGCAGGCGGCAGCTGCAGCTGGAACCATGCAAGAGCAGGCGGTCAACTTATCGCAATTGGTCGGCGTTTTCAAATTGACTGTTTGAGACGTTGCAGCACCCGGTTACCAGCATGCCAATGTGAATTATATGCAGTAATCGCGGAATTTATATACAGAGGAGTAGTATATTTGCACTTCGCTTATAATATATGCGGAAAAACGTTGATTTTAATTTTTAAATGCGGAGTATGTTGCGCGAGACAAAGTTTGTTGCGCTAGAAATTTTATTTGTGATTCAGGGCAGGGAATTTTTTTTCCTGACGCAAATCACTTTCGTGTAGATCTAGGCATTTCTGTCTTCGGCAAAATTTGCCTGGATTTTCAAGATTTTTTCAGAACTCCCAATCAGGCCTGCGACGCACCCGCTGTCGATTTTTGTCCCTGCCATTTCCCGCCATGTCGAGAGTGCCTTTTGATTGCTCCAAGTCGGCTTATCGCATTGCTGGCTGGTCAGCGCATCGTATATATCGGCTGCCGCGCAGCTGCGTGCTGCATTTGTTTCGTACACCATTGGGTTCGTCGCTGCCGTACACGAGCTGGCCAACTGGGCATTGACGCTTTTGGCAGCCTGTCGGCCAAAGGATCGCTTTCATTGTGTCTCCATCGTAGTCATCTAAAATCAGATCAATGCTATAAAATAAGCGGCAATTTATTTTCTGGTTGGAAATACTTATTCGTTGGTCAGGCAAGATTTTGGTCGGGAGGCTTGGGCCGCTCCGATAGTGGTAACAGACTGAAGGTTTTTAAATGCGTAACTCCGTTTCGTTGGCTCCGGTTCTGCCTACCGAGATTGCTCTTGGCAGTCCGCTGCCGTGGTCTGTTTATGATGCTGGTGGCACTTTGTTGCTAGCATCGGGTTTTGTCATCGAAACGCAAAATCAACTGGATGGCTTGATTGAAGGTGGCTTTTTCCGTAATGCACGTTGGGGCAGGCCAAACGGTTCTGCTCCCAGGAGGTCTGATACAAAGCAAGATGACAGTAAGTTGGCATCTGAGATCAAGCAGGACGTCGGGGCCGAAAGCACAGTCGCGATGGATGAAGTGCGCTGGCGGGTGGGCGAAACGTTGTATTTGCAAGCGCACGACAATCCATCGATTCGTTATTCAGTACGCTTGATCGGCTTCACCAAAAACCAGTCGGTATTGGTCACCGCGCCTACTCTGGATGGTAAATTCGGCTTTATCCAAAACGGGCAAGCTTTTGTGGTGCGTTCTTTTTCCGGCAAGAAAGCTTACGCCTTTGCAGCGTCGGCTCTCAAGTCGGTCCATGCACCATACCCGTACCTGCACCTGTCATATCCGCAGCAAGTCCGCGGTACCATAATCCGCAAGGGTGCGCGGGCACAGGTCAAGATCATTGCCGCCGTCCTCATGGGTAAACCGGAGCGCAATATAGCGACCACTTTGACTGATGTGAGCGTGGGCGGAACCTCCGGCACTGCCAGACAAGCGATCGGCATAAAAGGCGCAGTGGGTCGGATCGCCTTCAAAGTTCACGCGGCCGAGCAGGATGCGCTGCTGAACCTGAAAGTCACGCTGCGCTCGGTGCTGCCGACCGAGAACGGCGATGCATATCACCACGGTTTTGAATTTCTTGACATGTCCGTCAATGAGCGCCTGATCCTGACTGCATTCGTGCATCAGACCCTGGCTGAAATTGAGTAGTTGGTATGCGCCAGGCTGCCTCCCGCATCCTTGGTGTATTCAATAATATTCTTGAGTATGTTGAAAAATATGCGGTTTAGCGCATGTATTTAATGGGTATTGAAATATACTCTGCATAAATAGTGGCTCTGTTTTAGTTTGATTTCCTTGTGATTCAAGCAACTGACCGTGCCGGGCAGTGCCGGCGATGATGGTTTTCATTGAGCCTAATCGGCTATTGTTCTTCTAGCGTGATAGTGATATTTTGCGATGATCCAAATTCGATGCAAATGCGAGATGGGGCATCGGGTAAAATCGTTCCATGAGAATCCTTATCAGTAATGACGATGGCTACCTGGCTCCGGGCATTATCGCGCTGGCCAATGCATTGGCGCCGATTGCCGAAATCGTGGTGGTGGCGCCCGACAGCAACCGTTCAGGCTCGTCCAATTCGTTGACGCTGGATCGCCCGTTGTCGGTGTTTCGCGCCGAGAATGGTTTTTATTTTGTTAATGGCACGCCGTCAGACTGCGTCCATGTCGCGCTAACCGGTGTTTTGTCCTATAAACCCGATTTGGTAGTATCCGGCATTAATCAGGGTCAGAACATGGGTGATGACACGTTGTATTCCGGTACGGTGGCTGCGGCCACCGAAGGTTTTCTGTTCGGGATTCCATCCATCGCCTTTTCACAAGTGCAAAAAGGCTGGGAACATCTGGACGCGGCGGCACGCGTGGCGCGCGATATCGTGGAGAGGCGATTCGATACATTGCCAAAACCGTATTTACTCAATGTCAATATTCCGAATCGTCCCTACCACGAACTTCAACCGCTGATCGCCACACGCCTGGGCAAGCGTCACCAATCGGAATCGGTGATCAGGGCACAGGATCCGCATGGCCGCGAGATATTCTGGATTGGACCGTCAGGTGCGGCCAAGGATGCGGGCGAAGGTACCGATTTCGACGCGGTTGCAAAAGGGCACGTGTCGGTGACACCATTACAGATTGATTTGACCCATACCATGCAATTAACTGCGCTCAAGAAAGGTTTGTCATGACCGACAAGTCCAGGCGGTTTCCGCTTTCGCTTTCTGCGCTCTCGCAAAAACCGCTGTTCTCATCGTATGGCAAGTCTTATCCTGTCAATGCAATTGCCACGCCGCAAACTGCCACTAAAAACAGTGCACAGAATAGCCAGTACCGGACCAGTTGCTTGACGTCAACCGCTGTCGTGTCTAAGCTGGGTCCGGTCGATGTAGCTACTGGTACGCGCAACGCCCCGCTGGTGCCTGACTCGTTGCGCCGCGCAATGGTAGCGAGACTGGTCAAGCAAGGTATTACGGATCAGGTTGTTTTGTCGGCAATGGAGACGGTACCGCGGCATCTTTTCATGGAGCCCGGCTTTTCAGGCCAGGCTTATGTAGATGCGTCGATTCCGATCGGATATCAACAGACCATTTCGCAACCTTACATCGTGGCGCGGATGCTGGAGATCATGCGTAATGGCCGCATCTTGGAACGGGTACTCGAAATCGGTACCGGTTGCGGTTATCAGGCATCGGTATTGTCGTTGGTGTCGAAAGAGGTTTTTTCGATCGAACGTATCAAGCCGCTGCACGAATTGGCCAAAACAAACCTGCGCCCGCTACGTATCCCCAATATTCGTCTGCATTACGGAGATGGTATGCTTGGACTGCCGCAAGCGGCACCATTTGATGGCATCATTCTGGCTGCGGCCGGCATCGAAGTGCCGCGCACGTTGCTGGAACAGCTCGCACTCGGCGGGCGCCTGGTGGCACCGGTAGGTGATAGGCAGCAGAAATTACAATTAATCGAGCGTATCAGCAAATCGGAGTGGCGTAGCGTGGCCTTGGAACAATGTCATTTCGTCCCCCTGCGTCCAGGAACAGCATGAAAGTTGCAGCCATTGCATCGGCTGCAGTGTCATACAAACATACTGAGAGAATGAATAAAATAAGCTTAAGTTTGTCCGCGGCATTGCTTGGTCTATTGACCGCATGCAGCACGCCACGAAATTCGGCACCGATAGCCGAACGTGCACAGGGAACCGGAGCGAGTGCGTCCGTCAGGCCGCAAGTGCCTGCCGGCCCCGGTTATTACATCGTTAAAAAAGGCGACACCCTGTATCGGATTGCATTGGATCAGGGGCAGGCTTATCGCGATATCGTGCTCTGGAATAATCTGTCCAATCCGAACGACATCAAGGTTGACCAGGTCTTGCGCACGCTGCCGCCCGAAGCGGTAGCTGGTGCAGCGCAGACTGGCAGTATCGCCAGTTCCGGGGTCGAGGTGCGCGCATTATCGGCTCCGGCAACAATGTCAGGCGGCGGCAATAAAACTGCTCCCCGGGGTGACAAGCGACCTTATTCGGAAAAAGCGCTGGCCGAGTTGCAAAAGCCGGAAGCTGCGGCTGCAATAGCAGCCGCAAAAGCGCCTGCTATTGCCACCCCGACAGCGCCTGCGACGATAGCGGAGTCCGGCAAAACAGCCGATGCAGACGATGATGGAATCGGCTGGATCTGGCCGGCGGAAGGCAGAGTCATTGCGGGCTTTCAAGACGGCAAGAACAAAGGCATCGATATTTCCGGCAAACTGGGGCAGCATGTCATCGCTGCCGGTTCGGGCAAGGTGATGTATGCCGGCAGCGGGATCCGCGGTTACGGCAATCTGGTCATAGTCAAGCATACCAATAATCTGTTGTCCGCCTATGCGCACAATAAAACCATTACCGTCAAAGAAGGCCAGAGTGTCAACAAAGGCCAGGTAATCGCGGAAATGGGCAATACCGATGCGGACGCAGTCAAGCTTCACTTCGAGATTCGACAGCAAGGGAAGCCGGTCGATCCTTCCAAATTCTTGCCCAACAGATAATCATCAATGATGAACAAGCCGAACCGCCCCAGTAATACGGATCAGGATGACGAGGCGCAAGACAACGCCGATACGCCAATTGATGGTGCGGTTGCGGAATATGGCGTGCCCGTCGACGACGATGGCGACAGCCAGGATGTGGTCGAGATAGTCAGTCAGGATGAAGTCAAAATTGAGCCGGTGGCCGAGCTTTCTACCGACACCACCCAGCATTATCTGAACCAGATTGGCACCCGACCGCTACTAACAGTGGGTGAGGAGTTGCATTTTTCCACCTTGGCCAAGCAGGGAAATTTCGCGGCGCGGCAGAAGATGATTGAGCATAATCTGCGCCTGGTAGTCTCAATCGCGAAGCATTATATAAACCGCGGCGTCATATTGCTGGACATGATCGAAGAGGGCAACCTTGGATTGATGCGCGCAATCGATAAGTTCGAACCTGAGCGCGGCTTTCGTTTTTCGACTTATGCCACCTGGTGGATACGCCAGAACATAGAGCGGGCGATCATGAACCAGGCTCGTACCGTGCGCTTGCCGGTGCATATGGTGCGCGAACTCAATCAGGTGCTGCGGGCGAAATATCATCTGGAAGCACAACACCATGATGGCAAGGAGGCAACAGTCGAAGACATTGCGCACCTGATCGACCGTCATGTGGAAGACGTGCAGGATATCCTTGCCCTCTCCGAACATGCCACCTCACTGGATGCGCCACTGGATGGCGACCCGCAATCAAGTTTGATGGATCTGCTGCCAGGAGATGCCGACGATGCGCCTGACATGCGTGCCGAGCAACTTGAAATGACGGTATTGGTGCGGGAATGGCTGGACAAACTGCCAGACAAGCAACGGATTGTGATTACACGCCGCTTCGGCTTGGACAACGACCATCCGGCCACGCTGGAAACGTTGGCTGAAGAAATGGGCGTGACGCGTGAACGCATCCGGCAAATTCAGCAGGAAGCGCTGTACAAGTTGAAGCGTTCACTTGCCGCCAGAGGTGTAGGAAGGGATTCGTTACTGTAGGCTCTGGTCGGAATTGTGCCGTATTCAGATGCATGTCCTTGCGGTACCCCCGGATGTGCAATCACCCCTTGCGTAAATTTTTTTCAACATCGAACCGAAGTCGGGTTCGCTACTTTATTGTGTTCCTATGTCACTTAACATGATTGAAATCGAGTCTCTGGACATGGAAGGCCGCGGTGTCGGCCACCTCCAAAATGAAGATGGCAGTGTAGGTAAAGTGGTCTTCGTTGAAGGTGCGCTACCGCGCGAGCGTGTCAGCTACCAAACCTATCGCAAGAAGGCGCACTGGGAAGCGGCGACGATGATCGCCGTCCAGCGCGAGTCTGCGTTGCGCGTCAAGCCAAAATGCGCGTATTTCGGCTTGTGCGGTGGTTGTGCAATGCAGCATCTGGAGCCTGCCGCGCAGGTCGCGGCCAAACAGCGCGTGCTGGAAGATAATTTGTGGCATATCGGGCGGATTCGGGCTGAAACCATGCTGCGGCCAATTTACGGCCCGACCTGGGGTTATCGCTATCGCGGACGCCTGTCAGTCAATCATGTTCCGAAAAAAGGCGGGGTGCTGGTCGGTTTTCACGAGAAAAAATCGCGCTACATCACCGACATGAAAACTTGCGAAATCCTGCCGCCGCATGTGTCGAAGATGCTGGTGCCGCTGCGTCATTTGATCGAGTCGCTGACCATCGTGCGCCAATTGCCGCAGATCGAGCTGGCGGTGGGCGAAGATGTGACGGCAATGGTGTTGCGCATCATGGCGCCGCTGGGTGAGGGCGACGAGGCCAAGCTGAAGGCATTTGCCGACCTGCATGCGGTGCAGTGGTGGTTGCAGACCAAGGGGCCGGAATCCGCGGTGCCGTTTTACCCTGAAATTTCGACGCTGCACTATGCGTTGCCCGAGTTCGGCGTGAAGATGCCTTTCAAGCCGACCGATTTTACCCAAGTCAACCACCTTATCAACCGTGTCATGGTCGCGCGCGCACTGCGACTGCTGGATGCGCAAGCCGACGAGCGTGTAGCCGATCTGTTTTGCGGCTTGGGCAATTTCACGCTGCCGATTGCAACCCAGGCCCGCGAGGTGGTCGGCATCGAGGGCAGCACAGAGCTGACCGAGCGTGCGCTGGAGAATGCACAAGCGAATGGCCTGGCGCAGAAAACGCAGTTTTTCTGCCGTAACCTGTTTGAAGCCACAACCGAGGATTTCATTGCCATGGGAAAATTCGATCGCCTGTTGATCGACCCGCCACGCGATGGTGCAATCGCCGTATGCCAAGCCTTGGTCGGCCTGCGGCACAGCCATCCTGAGATGATGCCAAAGCGCATCGTGTATGTGGCCTGCAGCCCATCGACCTTGGCGCGCGACGCTGGACTGTTGGTGCAGGACGGCGGCTACACTCTGAAATACGCCGGCGTCGTCAACATGTTCCCGCACACCGCCCATGTGGAATCGATGGCGGTATTCGATCTGAATCCGTCGAACTGAAGCCGTGAATGGCCTAGACGCAGAAAGGAATACGGAGGCATAGCGATGCGCAGATTCATTCCATCCACCTCCTGCCTGCTGGCTTTCGAGACGGCCGCGCGTCACCTATCCTTTACCAAGGCAGCGCATGAACTGCACATAACGCAAGGCGCCGTCAGTCGCCAGACCGCCATTTTGGAAGAATATCTCGGCTCCAGGCTGTTCGAGCGCATCAATCGGCGCTTGGTGCTGACTGAAGTCGGGCGCGAATATGCGCTGCAGGTATCGGCGATCTTGCAGCAGATCGAAATGGCGACTTTCCAGGCCATGACCTATGACAGTGCGGTCGGTGTGCTTAAGCTGGCAATCCTGCCGACCTTCGGCATCAAGTGGCTGATTCCCCGGCTGCCAAAATTCACCGCCGCGCATCCCGATGTGCAACTTAATCTCAGTACCGAAGTACTGCCGTTCGATTTCAGTCAGCGCCAGGTCGATGCTGCAATTCACTTTGGCGAGCCTAACTGGCCAGGCGCGGTGATGGTGCGCCTGATGGGCGAGGAAGTGGTGCCGGTTTGCAGTCGGGCACTGAGCGCACAGATAAACAGCGTGGCCGACCTGTGCCACATGACCTTGTTGCAACACACCACGCGCCCGCAAGCCTGGCGCGACTGGTTCGATCGAGTCGGCGTGGATTGTCCGAATGCGTTGTTCGGGCCGCGCTTTGAACAACTGTCGATGGTGATCCAGGCCGCAGTAGCCGGACTGGGCGTGGCCTTGATGCCGAAATTTCTGGTGGAAACCGAGATCAGCCAGCAACAATTGTCGGTGCCGTTCCCGTTTGCAGTCAAAAGTCCGCAATCCTACTATCTGGCTTACCCGGAAAAGAACGCCGGCAAGCCCGCTGTCATCAAGTTCCGGGACTGGATATTGGGCGAGTTGCAGCAGGATTGACTGTTGCCAAACTGCTGCAGTATTTTGTTCTGGTAATTACTACGATTTAAACAAAGAGAGCCGCGCCACTTCGCGCGTGATTGTCATGCCGGCTAAATAGATTGCAAAATCTACTTATTGTATGGAGTATCACTAGTGTCCGGTTAATTTAGGTATGAATCGCCTGAAAGCTTTATCTGTATTGGCTCCCCAAGGTTTTTAGGGGGATGTCGACTTGAACGTGAAATTGCATTTCTACGACGCTCCTTGGGTATTGATCCCTGGGAGCCGAGAGGTATGTCTGGCAAGACACTGTTTGCACAGCTCATGGATTTTCTGCCGTGGACGACATTCAATCGTATAGTCACTCGCTACAGCGGCGACCTTCGGGTGCGCACGCTGACATGCATGGAGCAGTTTCGCATCTTGGCGTTCGCGCAGTTGACTTACGGCGAGGGTCTTCGCGATATTCAAGTCTGTCTCGCCGCGCAAGCAGGCAAGCTGTATTACATGGGATTGCGCCAGCCTGTTGCCCGTTCGACTTTGGCGGATGCCAACGAAACACGCGATTGGCGCATCTATGCTGAGTTTGCACAACGACTGATCGCACAATCTCGTCCGCGGTATGCTGCCGAGTCGTTTGGTGTGGAGTTGACGAACTCGGTGTATGCGTTGGGTGCCACCACGATCGACCTGTGTTTGTCGGTGTTTCCATGGGCCGATTTTCGACAAACCAAGGCCGCAGTCAAACTGCATACTTTGCTCGATTTCCGGGGTAATATCCCCACGTTTATCCATATTTTCGACGGAAAAATGGCCGACGTCAATGTGCTCGACATATTGGCGCCGGAAGAAAAAGCGTTGTAAGAATCTGTACAATATTATTTTGCTAATAGATTATGTGCCTGTAAACTGCGAGGAGAAATACCTACCCAAGCGACATCAGTCGAGAGCAATACGAACAAGTGCGTGGTCTACTGGAAAATGCCAGGAAGAAAACAAAACCAAGAAAAGTCGACTTGTACGAGGTATTTTACGCAGTACTATATGCCACTCAAAAGTGGATGCCAATGGCGGATGTTGCCGAGTGATTTTCCGAAATGGCGTACGGTGTACACGTATTTTTGTCAGTGGAATACCAA
>JBDSCZ010000162.1:0-11367 GCA_039920865.1 Burkholderiaceae bacterium | reverse complement strand
GTGCCGGAAAGAGGAATCGAACCCCCGACCTTCGCATTACGAATGCGCTGCTCTACCAACTGAGCTATCCCGGCACAACTTCTGAACAGGTTTTAACTGTGAAGCGGGGGAAATTCTATCAGGGAATGTTCTCTTTGTGAGCTGTGATATGGGTTTTTACAGTTGCAGCCGGCAATTAACTGTTTGTGGAGCCCAGCATGAGATTGCGGCATAATTTTTTATTAATCAATGCATTTTAATAAATATAATTTGACAACATATTTTGTAAGAAAAATCTTACATGATGAAATTAAATTCCTACATAGCCATTCAGCAAGCACTGATTGTGACTACTGGCTTAAATTGCAATAATAAAACCATGCATTGAAGATTGACTGGTACTCAGGTTTCCACCGCACATTCGAGAATACAGTTTTTGATGTAACGGGGCATGATCGAAAGCAAAGAAAGCTGTAGAAATACCAAAACAATTGAGTGCATATAAAAATGTAAGGCTTGTACAGGATCGTCGAAATAGGTGAGTAACTAAAAATTTCTGCCATGATTTCTGCAAATTTAGAAGTGATCCTGTTTAGTTGCCTTAGTTTTTCCATATTGCGTCCGATTTCAAAAGGGGAAATGCCATGTTGAATACACAGATATCAAAGACCAGGCCTGTTTCACAGATTTTGCAGTCGTCATCACTGGCGGCAGGTCGGCAATGCCAGGGACGGTTGTGGTCCAGCCTGAAAGATGTCTGTGATTTGCTCCATATCCCGTTTGTTGCCGTGTGCGACGATGAGGATCTGTTGTTTCAGCATGTGCAATTCAAGGCTGGCCAGAGAGTACATACCATTGGGCAAGTATTTGATTCTCTGTATATAGTGCATTCCGGTTTTCTGAAAACCGTACTCATAGACGAATATGGCAATGAGCAAGTGCTCAGCTTTCCCATGAAGGGCGATATTCTCGGCGTTGATGGCATCAATTCACGGCTATATTCATCCGAGGCGGTGGCGTTATCGGACTGTGATTTGATTTTGCTGCCATTCAAAAAGCTGACCGCGCTTGCTCGGACACATGTTGAGCTTGAAAACGCGATATATGATGTTCTGAGCCGGGAGTTGGTGCGTGAGCAGGCGATGGTCGGCATGCTAGGTGCACTGAGCGCCGAGGCCCGTGTGGCGCGGTTTCTGGTTACGTTGTCCGACAGGTTCGCGTCGATGGGATATTCCAGCAAGTTTTTCAACCTCAGGATGACCCGGCACGAAATCGGCAGCTATCTGGGATTAACACTGGAAACCGTCAGCAGGACTTTATCCGCATTTAATGAAATCGGCATGATTGCTGTTAATCAACGCACGATAGAAATCAAGGATCTGGAGGCGCTGAAAAATTTGCGCCGCTTGCCACCATCACGAAACCGTTCGAAACAATCCAAAGAAAAGTTGGCAACTTTGGTATATCCAGTTCAATAGTGGGTATGGTGTAAAAGAAATCCACTGAACAATTTCAGTGGATTTTTTGTTGTTGTGCAGCAGCGAAAGCCTCAATTTTCAGTGCAGCGCCGCTGCAACATTGTGCGGTAAGATGGTAGCGGCAGGGCCTAGTCGCCTATCGATAAACATGCTGTTGCCGGAAATTTTTTTGGCTTGTTTTTTTGCTTCAGTTGCTGCGGTAGCAATCTGGTGGTGCGAGTAAAACTTGCCTGGCTCAACCTTGACGATGCCGATTGACAGGCTGATCAATGGACAGAATACCTTGACGCCTTGTCGGTCCTCGCTCAGATAACCGCCGCGTTCCCGATCTTCAATGCTATAAAAGCTTTGAATCATGTGTGCGAATCGTTGCAGAATCGCATCACAGCGCGCATGCCAATCGCGGCTTTGCAGCAAGACAATGAAGTCGTCACCGCCGATATGGCCGACCCAGTCCTGATCGGAATCGACGTTGTCGATCAAAATCCGGCCCGTTGACTGGATGACGTCGTCACCGCGCCGGTATCCGTATGCGTCGTTGAATGGTTTGAAGTGATCCAGATCGAAGTAGCAGGCGTAAAAGTGGATCCCACCTTGCAGCAAGCGCTCGATTTGCTCATTGATCGGTACATTACCTGGCAACAGGGTGAGGGGATTGGCATAGCGTGCCGCAATTATCTGCATCTGGGTAATTTCCCGAACAAAATCCTGGCCTGTGCCCATTCCCAGATAGCGTCCCTGTTCGGTGATGATGAAGCCGTTGGAAAGATGATGGCGATCCGCTTCGACGATGATGCTGCTCAACTCTTGCAAACTGGTATCCCTGTCAACTAATAGCGGCTTCTTATCCATGAAGCTGCTGCAGGGTTTTTTGCCATATAGCTCGCGTTGATACTGTCTGGAGAAGCGTTCAATCAAATTTTCGCGGGTAATCAAACCTACTGGCCTACCATCGTCGACAACCGGAATGATCTGCAATGCAGGATTCGCCAGAAAAATTTCATATACCTGATTGTTAAGCATATCCGGTGCCACAGTCGGCAATTGACGCAGCAATTTGATTGCAGTCATGTTGTTTTGTCGCTGGACGCGGTTTTTTGATGGCAGATGGTTGTGGCACAGAGCGTTTTCCACTTCAGCCGACAGTATTGATGCCGGCTGCGCATGTGGGCGCGCAATGTGATAACCCTGACCATGTGCTACACCGAGATTGCGGACCAGAAGCATCTCTGCCTGCGTTTCGATTCCCTCTGCAATGACCGTGGTGCCGGATTTTTCAGCTATTTCCTGGATCGATTTGACGAATTGCATTTTGACCGGATCGTTGTTGATGCCCTGGATGAAATGCATGTCGATTTTTACATATTCAGGACGCAATTCGGACCACAAGCGCAAGCTGGAAAAACCTTCACCCAGATCATCAATGGCAATCTGGAACCCCATCTGGCGATAATGCGTGACTGCCTGGCCCAGTAAATGATAGTCATAGGTTGGCTGGTTTTCAGTGAGTTCAATGATGACGCGCTCGGGATGTATGCCGATTTGATGAATCAAGTCCAGCGTCTGGCCATGTTTGGCGTCGCGTTGTAACAGACACTCCGGACTGACATTGAGAAATATTTTTCCGGGTAAATCCAGTTCGGCAAATTTTTTCAGCACGACTTGGCGACACAGGTGTTCCAGTTTGACGGTTAGATTGTTGGCCCATGCGACCTTGAATAAATTTAAGGGCGAGTGCAAAGGACTATCGGATGGCCCACGAATGAGTCCTTCATAACCAATGATCTCGCCGTTTTGCAAATGGATAATGGGCTGAAATAGTGCTGTTAGCAGTTGCAAGTCGATGATCTCGTGCAGTCGCGCTAGTAAAACTTGTTCAGTTTCCGCGGGCCGCTGCGATTGCTGTTGTGCCAGCTTGATAGTGGCAAAAGGTTTTTCAATAATGAGTTGATTCATCGGGCGGATTTCCAGCAATTGAACTTCTGATAATGACAAAATGATCATGCGGGACGTGCTGCTTGATAATCATTCTGGCCGGCAAGTATGTCAGCACGATAGCCGCTCTTTGTGACAGCATGATGTCGCGCCGCAGTGCATTGCCGTTTATCCATGCGCAGGTACTTTTTTGATGATTTCGATAGAAAAACGCAGCCTGCCATTCAGGATTTCACGCCATTTTCACCCACTGCATCGCCGCCCAGCGGTTTGGCATTGATGCCGAGTTGTTTCATCTGGCGCGCCATCGGAGCGCCCTGCGGCGCGTAACCGTCCAGGAAAGAGGTGTCGACTTTCTTCTATTGCAGCTTGGTCAGGATGGCGCTCATGTCGGTCGCCGTCGGTCGCCTTATCGTTGGTGAATTCGCGTGCCACCACCTTGAGTCCAGATAACCTGGCCTGCGAACCTGTCAGAGGGCTGCTCTGGCCGATTTTGACAATGGTTGTCTGCGCTGCAACACAGCCGGCACCGCATAATATTGCAACTCCCAGCATGATTTTATTGATATTCATTGAATCTCCTTAGTGGATATCGATGCATGCACTGTCAACGATTTTTGATCGCTTGGCACATGCTCGTTGAAACGGTGGTTTCACGGCCCCAGATTAGGGGTGCTTATGCGGCGAATCTCCTTGCGATTTGGCATCAGAATACAATCTAATTTCAGCGGTATCTATTTAGAATGTGGGAGCAATCCGAATTAAGTTCGGCTTATCGTCATGCCAAGTCACTTTCCCTGGCGACAACCGGAGCGATAAAAACGACAGCAGGAAGGCGGCGACTTGTTATGATGGGCGCCTTGTTCAATCACACCCATCTACGTCATGTTCGATTTTTTATTCAGGCGTACCGCCAAGAAGCCCGCAGCCGTGCAAACAGTGGCGCAACCTGCTCTGGCCGAAATCAAGGCCAAGCAAGAGCTTGCCCGGCAAGTGGCGCTGGCTCACGCCGGCACGCTGGATGGACAGGAGGCGGCTGCAGTCGAATTCATCCTGCAATGCAGTTTTGCCGATGCGCGCCTGATCGCAGCAGCCTTCATCAATTCGCTGTCACTACAGGAACGGGTACACAGTGCAATGCGCAATACCGATCGTCGTGTTGCCCGCTTGATGCAGGGCAAGATCGAGGCTGGCTTGCAGCTAGCCAAGCGCGAACAACGTGCTCAGCACTGCCTGGAGCAGGCCCGGCGACTTGCTGCCGATCCACAATTGATGCCGAATCAGGTCGCCGATCTGGATCGGGACTGGGCTGCAATCGAGGTGTCGTCAGGGCCAACCTTGCCAATATTCGAGACCGTTCGCACCACCTTGCATGATCGACTGACATGCCAGGCGCATTTGCAGCGGGCTGTAATCGATGCGTTGGCCGCGTTACGTTCGCTCGCCAGTACGCTGGACGATATGTCGCCGGACGTCAGCGCCGCTGCGCTCGATCAACTGGCGTCGATGCTGGAGCAACACGACGCTGCCGCTGAAGCACCGGCCTTGCCGAAACATTTGCTGCCGACTTTTCTGCAGGAGTTGGACCTGGCACGCCAGAAACTGGCAGTGCAGCAGCAGGTACAGATGAATCTGGCAGCGCAGCTTGCCGCATGGCAAGCAGAGCCGGTCATATCGGAAGCAGAACCGGCGATGCCTGTCGCGGAGCTTTCGGCTTCTGCAGCGCAGCTATCAACCGAAACACCAGCAACTACACCGCCATCAACGGCAACTTCGCAATCCGTAATTACGTCAGCCATTTCGTCCACGCTGTTCACAGCGGCCGAATTGCAGGAGCAAAAGAAGCGTTTTGCCGCAGCACTCGACGCCATGGAGGCCGCGCTGGAGCAAGGCTTGTTGCAAGCGGCCTGCGAGCACGACAAAGTCCTGCGCACAATTGATGCTAAATCATGCAAGCCGTCTGCCGAACAGGCGCCGCGTCTGGCCCGGGCCAGGATCGAATTGGCACATCTGATGGGTTGGGCCCGGTGGGGTGGTAATGTTTCACGCGAGGAATTGCTCAAGACCGCCGAGGAATTGGCTGTGCAGCAGCTGGCGCTGACCGAACTGGCCAAAAAAATCGGCAGCCTGCGCGAGCGCTGGAAATCGCTCGACGTATCGGCTGGCGCATCGTCGCGCGAGTTATGGCAACGTTTTGATGCCGCCTGCAGTAGCGCCTATGAACCGGTCGCCGCCCATTACCGCCAACTGGCCGATGAGCGCCAGCAAAATGCCGTCAACGCGCAGGTAATGCTGGAGCAGTTGCGCAGTTTGGACCCAGCCACGCAAGGCACGGCCGAAATGGACTGGAAGGCCGTGGCGCAACAGTGCCAGCGCATACAGCAGGCATGGTCACGTCAGGGCACCATCGAGCGCAAGGAAAAAAAACGTCTGGATGCCGAATTTTCCGCCGCACTGGCATTGCTGGCCGAACCTTTAGCGCGTCAGCGCGCAGCTGCCATCGCGCGCCGCGAAAGCTTGATTGCCGAGGCAGCCGAGATCCGCTCGGAAGACCGCACCGCGCCCGAGGCATTGCGCGCCTTGCAGGCTAGCTGGCAACAGCAATCGCTGTCGCTGCCGTTGGAGCGGCGCGACGAACAGGCATTGTGGTTGCGCTTTCGCCAGGCGTGCGACGCGGTTTTTGCCCGGCGCAAGGAAGCGGTGCAGGCCGCCGATGCAGACCGGCTGCATAATTTGCAGCAGAAGGAAGCGCTATGTGCGCAGCTGGAAGCAAGCGCCGAGGAGCCTCCCGCTGTGTTGCACAAAATGTTGCGCGAGATGCAGGATGGCTGGACCCGGATCGGCTATGTGCCGCGTGCGGTTGAACAGCAACTGGCGCAGCGTTTTGACGCAGCGTTGGCGGTTCTGCAGCAGCGCATCGATACGCTCAACCACGCTGCGCAAAGCAGTGAACTTGACGCGCTACAGCGCAAGTTATCCCTGTGCCAGACGGTAGAGTCGGCAATTGCAAAAGCTGCACTAACTGAGCAATCTGAGCAATCTGAATCCGCATTGCCAAGCACGGACTGGTCTGCCGAATGGGCCAATCTTGCGCCGCTGGCGACGGCTCTCGAGCGTACATTGCAGACGCGTTTTTCCGCTGCGCTGACGGCATTAGCCGCCAACGATAGCGTCTATGCAGCAGCGCTGACTGACAACTACGGCCAACTTGGGCAAGAATTGTTGCACCTGGAAATCCTGCTGGGCTGCGACAGCCCGGCGCACTTGTCGCGCGAACGCCTGCGGATGCAAGTGGAAGTGTTGCAATCGTCGTTAAGGGCAGGGCAGCAGCCGATGACGCAGCAGCAGCAATTAGAATCCTTGTGCGCATTGCCTGCCACAACCGATGTCCAGAGCGCGCAGCGCATCACGGCTTTGCTGCAAAAAATGAAAAGCGGTAGCTGATCAAAATGCGGTACGGCGGTATTGCCCAACATTCGGAAGCATTTCACATGCCGGGTGTTGGCCTGCGTAGTTGGGGGGGATTCCATTATTTTCTAGAGTATATTTCGGTAACGCAATGAAGCTATGCGGGAAATGCCACGAAAATGTCGGTACTCCTTGTTTTTGTGAGGTCGTTGTGTTTGCAGTCCTGTCCGTGTTTTTCGTGGACAAAGCATGTCCGTTACTCAGCAACTACGGCGATTTTCGGTTCCGGTTCGGTCGGAAACGTCACCACGTGATCGGCACAAAGACGGATCCCGATTTTTTCCCCGATCGCATGATTGTGGTGCGACGGCACTAGCGCCAGCAATAGCTGGCCGCTCGGCAACTTCAGCGTGTACAGAAAGTCAGCGCCCCGAAATGCCTTGCGCACCACTTCTGCTTTCTGCGTGCTTTCGTCGTCATGCACGACATCGTCCGCGCGCAGTAGCACATCAACCTGCCACGCATCTTTTTCATTGGTGGCGCAAGCATCCAGCCCTTGCCACAAGGGCAAACAGCCGAGTTCGATATTAACTTGTTCGCCGGGGAGGTCCATGACGCCCGGCGCAAACACGCCGTGGCCGATGAAGTCGGCGACGAAGCGCGAGGCCGGGCGATGGTACAGGTTGTAAGCGCTATCCCATTGCACGACTTCGCCAGCCTGCATGACCCCGATCTGGTCGGCAATCGCAAACGCTTCATGCTGGTCGTGCGTGACCAGCACCGCAGTCGTGCCGCTGGCCTTGAGGATGTCGCGCACTTCGGACGCCAGCCGTTCGCGCAGATCGACATCCAGATTGGAAAACGGTTCATCCAGCAGCAACAGATCCGGCTCAGGCGCCAATGCACGCGCCAGAGCGACCCGTTGTTGCTGACCGCCGGAGAGCTCGTGCGGATATTTGTCGCCTTGCGTCGACAGGCCGACCAGCGTCAACAAGGTCCGAACCCGTTGCATGCGCTGCGGTTTGGCCAGTTTGCGCAGGCCGAAGGCGATATTTCCTGTCACGCTTAAATGCGGGAACAGTGCGTAATCCTGGAATACCACCCCGACCTGACGGGTTTCAGGCGGCGCGGTGAAGCCGGTGCGGCTGATTTCCCTGCCGCCCAGCACGATCCGACCGGCCCGCAGCGGTTCGAATCCTGCGATCGCGCGCAGCACGGTGGTTTTGCCGCAGCCGGAAGGGCCGAGCAGGCAGCCGATTTCACCACGCGCTAATGAAAATGACAGTCCATGCACGATTTCATGCAGTTCGCGGCCGAGTAGATAGCCGACCCGGATCGATTCAACGCACAGGTGCGCGTTGCTTGGTGATGGATTATCCATGATGGTAAATTCAGTTGGAGAGATTAACAATGTCAGTTATGTTACTGCATCATATTTCAATTGATTATAATTCTCATTTGGCCATGCGTGCAGTTAACCACTCTTTATGCTTTCCTTGAATACCCGTTTCCCACGCCAGGCTGGCGGTTTTCATCCCATGCTATTGGCGTCGCTGGTAGTGGCTTTTCTGGTAGGTGTACCCATTGTCGGAGTGCTGTCGAATCTGCTGGTCGGCGGCGCTGATGGTGCCGCCGCATCCACAATGGCACATCTGTGGAACACGGTATTGCCAGAATACCTGTTTAACAGTTTTGCGATTACCGCCATCGTGGCGGTGCTGGGCTCCATTATCGGCGTCGGTTGCGCGTGGCTGGTGTCCGCTTTCGATTTTCCTGGCAAGCGGATGTTCCAATGGGCATTGGTTTTGCCGTTGGCGATGCCATCCTATGTGGTGGCTTACGCGTATACCGATTTCCTGCAATTTTCCGGCCCGGTGCAAAGCGGCCTGCGCGCAATGTTCGGCTGGGAGCCGCACGCTTACTGGTTTCCGCAGATACGCAGCGTAGGCGGCGCCGGTGTATTGTTCGCGCTGGTGCTATATCCCTACATTTATCTGCTGGCACGCAATGCCTTTCTGGAGCGCAGCCCGCGCATGCTGGATGCGGCGCGTACGCTTGGCGTCGGCCCGTGGCGCGCATTTTTTACCGTCAGCCTGCCGCTGGCGCGACCCGCTGCCGCCGCCGGCATTGCGCTGGCGCTGATGGAGACGCTGGCCGACTATGGGGCGGTAGCCTATTTCGGAGTACCGACCTTAACCACCGGCATCTACAAGTCCTGGTATGCGTTTTCCGACCGCACCGCTGCCGCCCAGATCGCTGCGGTGTTACTCATTACCGTCACGGTATTGATGCTGCTTGAGCAAAAAAGCCGCGGCCGTGCGCGCTATTACGCGGCGGGTGGCCGCAGCAGCGGGCAACTGACGCGCCCGTTGCCGGGTCGTGCCGGCTGGTTGGCGGCGCTTTGTTGCGCGGTGCCGGTGCTGACCGGCTTTCTGCTGCCATTATTGATTTTGGTGCGGCTGATCGTGCGCGAAGATACGCTGGCAATCAGTACGCGCTACCTCAGCCTGGTGCAAAACAGCGTCACCCTGGGCGGCGTGACCGCGCTGCTGGCGGTGCTGATTTGTATTTTGCTGGCGTATGCGGCGCGCGTTAGCCGGAGCCGGCTGCAAGCTGCCTGCAACCGCATCGTGACGATGGGGTATGCAGTGCCCGGCGCGGTGATCGCGGTAGGGATTCTGATTCCATTGTCGCGCCTGGATAACTGGGCCTCGGCACAGGGCCTGCCTTTCCTGTTGGCCGGCAGCTTGGTAGCGCTGATCTATGCCTATCTGGTGCGTTTTCTGGCAGTGTCGTATCACGGGGTGCATGCCGGACTGGCAAAAATCACACCTGCGATGGATGCCAGCGCCCGCAGCCTGGGCCACGGGCTGGGTTCGATGTTGCTGCGGGTGCATGCGCCGCTGTTGTGGCGCAGCGTGCTGACCGGCGGCTTGCTGGTGTTCGTCGATGTGATCAAGGAATTGCCGGCAACCCTGACCATCCGTCCGTTCAATTTCGATACGCTGGCCGTCATAACGCACCAGCTCGCTTCCGACGAGCGGCTGGGCGAGGCAGCATTGCCGGCACTAACCATCGTGCTCATCGCCACCATTCCGGTAATCATCCTGGCGCGCGCGATTGCCAAGGGAGATCGTTGATGCCGGTGTTCTCATTTCAAGGCGGATAAAAAGACCGGGGTATGCCAAAAAAACATGTTATTTGTGCAATAATATAGTGCGTATTTAAAAATACAGCATTATGTATATTCATGATGCGGATTTGGTAATACGCGATGAAGCGCTCAATCAGTATTCCTGACAGCCACAAAAAACCACAGCTAAAAACCTCGCAGCTTGCTGAAATTACCGCCTTACCTTACAATTTGCGCACCATTTCATCTCACGTAACTGGCGAAAATCCGGATTGAAACACTTCCGGCACAAGGTGGGCATCCACCGGGGAACGTGAGAATTCTTCAGCCGTTCGCCTGGGCAGCCCAAAATGGAGCGCACGACTGAGGCTGTCTGTCACATTTGCATCTTGTATCAGATGACTCCTCAATCGATCCCAGTAAAAACCTGGTTGCAACGCATTTGCAGCTTATTTGCAGCTTATTTGCAAACTCATCGATAGGAATTCGCATGTTCTCCAAAGACCACACACTCGCCAACGTCGACCCTGAATTGTGGGCCGTGATCCAGCAGGAAAACGTTCGTCAGCAAGACCACATCGAACTGATCGCGTCCGAAAATTACACCTCGCCAGCCGTAATGGAAGCGCAAGGTTCGCAACTGACCAATAAATACGCAGAAGGTTATCCGGGCAAGCGCTATTACGGCGGCTGCGAATTCGTCGATGTCGCCGAGCAACTGGCGATCGACCGCATCAAGCAACTGTTCGGCGCCGAAGCCGCCAACGTGCAGCCGAATTCCGGCTCGCAAGCCAATCAGGGCGTGTTCTTAGCGGTGCTGAAACCAGGCGACACCATCATGGGCATGTCGCTGGCCGAAGGCGGTCACCTGACGCACGGCATGAAGCTCAACATGTCGGGCAAGTGGTTCAATGCGGTGTCGTATGGCCTGGACGCCAATGAAGCAATCGATTACGAAGCGATGGAGCGTCTGGCGCGCGAACACAAGCCGAAGCTGATCATCGCCGGCGCATCCGCCTATGCGTTGCGCATCGACTTCGAGCGTTTCGCCAAGATCGCCAAGGAAGTCGGTGCCTATTTCATGGTTGACATGGCGCACTACGCCGGCCTGATCGCCGCCGGCGAGTACCCGAACCCGGTGCCGTTCGCCGATTTCGTCACCTCCACCACGCACAAATCGCTGCGCGGCCCGCGCGGCGGCTTCATCCTGATGAAGGCCGAGCATGAAAAAGCCATCAATTCGGCAATTTTCCCCGGCATCCAGGGTGGCCCGCTGATGCACGTGATCGCTGGTAAGGCGGTCGCCTTCAAGGAAGCGCTGGCGCCTGAATTCAAGACGTATCAGCAGCAAGTCGTCAAAAACGCCGATGCGCTGGCAAAAGCCCTGATCGCGCGCGGCTTGCGCATCGTTTCCGGCCGCACCGAAAGCCATCT
>JBDSCZ010000161.1:0-12329 GCA_039920865.1 Burkholderiaceae bacterium | reverse complement strand
GTAAAAAAAATTGTAGCAGAACAACTTGGTGTAGCTGAAGCCGATATCAAAATCGAATCATCATTTGTCGATGATCTGGGTGCTGATTCTCTGGATACGGTTGAACTTGTCAAGGCATTGGAAGATGAGTTCGAAATGGAAATTCCAGATGAGCAAGCTGAGAAAATCACTACCGTGCAGCAGGCGATTGATTATGCCAAAGCGCACGTTAAGGCTGCTTAAATTACTTTGATTGACTTCTGGAGAACTGTTTGAGCCGCTCACGTGAACGTCGTGTCGTCGTAACTGGTCTCGGTTGTGTTTCACCTATCGGCAACACGGTTGCCAATACGTGGGATGCGGCGACCTCAGGTAAAACCGGTATTGCGACTATCACCAAGTTTGATGCTACATCTTTTTCGACGCATTTCGCAGGAGAGGTGAAGGGCTTCAATATAGAAGATTATATTCCCGGTAAGGAAGCTCGGCACATGGATGCGTTTATCCATTTTGGCGTTGCAGCCGGAATTCAGGCAATGCAAGATAGTGGTTTGGTCGTTACAGAGGCTAATGCTGAACGCATTGGTGTAATAGTGGGATCGGGTATCGGTGGTTTGCCGATGATCGAACAGACGCACACCGAATATGTGAGTCGTGGTGCACGCCGAATTTCGCCATTTTTTGTGCCGGCATCAATCATTAACATGATTTCCGGTCACTTGTCGATCAAGTATGGTCTGAAAGGTCCTAACCTTGCGATAGTTTCCGCATGCACAACCGGCTTGCACAGTATTGGTGCGGCTGGTCGGATGATTGAATACGGCGATGCCGATGTGATGATCGCCGGTGGTGCAGAGTCAACTATATCACCACTCGGTCTTGGCGGATTTGCTTCTGCTCGTGCACTTTCTTCGCGTAATGACGATCCACAGACAGCATCTCGGCCTTGGGATACTGATCGTGACGGTTTTGTTCTCGGCGAAGGTGCTGGTGTGATGGTTCTGGAGGAGTATGCGCATGCAAAAGCGCGAGGCGCCAGGATATATGCAGAACTCGTCGGTTTCGGCATGAGCGGAGATGCTCACCACATCACAGCACCAAACATGGATGGTCCGCGTCGCAGTATGCTAAATGCATTGAAAAATGCAGGTATTAATGGTGATGAGGTACAGTATCTTAATGCGCATGGCACATCAACGCCACTTGGTGACAAGAACGAAACTGACGCAGTCAAGGCCGCATTCGGTCAACATGCCAAGAGCTTGATCGTTAATTCGACCAAGTCAATGACAGGTCACTTGCTTGGTGGCGCCGGTGGATTGGAGTCAGTCTTCACAGTGTTAGCCTTGTATAATCAAGTGTCGCCACCGACAATCAATATATTCAATCAAGACCCTGAGTGTGATCTGGATTATTGTGCGAATACCGCACGTGATATGCCAATTCAGTATGCAGTCAAAAACAATTTTGGTTTTGGCGGTACAAACGGCACACTCATTTTCGGAAAAATCTAGTTAATACGATCCGCCCTCGTGAAAGGGCGGACGTATATATTTATCTCCAGCCATGTCCATAGCGGTCACTGCAGTTGTCCGTCCATCCCGACTCTTGTTGGCTATGGTGTCCACCGCTTGTTTGTGCGTCATTTTGGTTGCCGGTCTGGTAGGCTGTAATTATTTTGGTATATTGCCTCTATGGGAGCGACTCTTTCTAGCCACAACATATATTGTTGTGGCAATTTCGTGTTGGAGCCTATTTTTCTTTGCGCAAAGATTTTATCTGATCTCAATATCATCTGCTGGGCAGATACGATTATTGCACTTGGGAAGGTCTGCCGATATTGTTCCGCAGGCATTTGATGCCAACAATTCCGACTGGTTTGTCGTCAATTTGCTCGATGATTCAACGTTGTGGTCGAAGTTGTTATTGTTGCTCCTGCGTTCTGATAGTGGCAGATTGATCATTTTACCAATTTTGCCAGATAGTGTTTCAATTCAATCATTCAGATCATTGTCAGTTGCTTGCGGGTGGATTGCTGCCAGGATCAGCCAAGCTGACAAATGAATTTCATGAGGTTTTCAATCGCAAGAGTTGAACTTAATGCATTGCATACAGTCAATAAGTTAAGCCGCGTGCATGTTGCGAAATACAAGGGAATTAGGATTGACAACAGAACGCGACATTGATAAACGACTTGTCGAGCGTGTTCAGCATGGCGACAAAAAGGCGTTCGAGCTATTGTTTTCTAAGTACCAGCGGAAACTGATGCGGCTCGTGTCTCGTCTCGTCCGTGATCAGGCCGAGGCAGAAGATGTGGTGCAAGAAGCTTTTATCAAAGCGTATCGCGCCTTGCCACAATTTCGCGGAGACTCAGCTTTTTATACATGGCTATATCGGATTGGCATAAATACGGCAAAAAATTATTTGGTGACGCAAGGGCGACGCGCACCAACTTCGACCGACGCAGACGTAGAGGAAGCGGAAACTTTTGACGATGGGGAACACCTAAGGGATATAAACACACCGGAATCCATGCTAGCTACCAAGCAAATTGCTCAGACAGTTAATCTGGCGATGGAAGCCCTTCCGGAGGAGTTGCGTACAGCTATTAGTCTGCGTGAAATTGAAGGTTTGAGTTATGACGAAATAGCGGATGTTATGGGTTGTCCAATCGGTACGGTACGGAGCAGAATATTTCGTGCCAGGGAAGCGATAGCAGAAAAATTAAGGCCATTGCTGGATACTGCAATAGACAGGCGCTGGTAAAAACGGGGTGACCATTTTACTTAAGGGGTTAACTAAGCTTCGGCAAGGTGACTTATGAACATGAAAAAAATGACTCAGGAACACATCTCGGCTTTCGCCGATGCTGAATTGGCGGATAAAGAGATTGCTGCCGTGTTAACTGCGCTTCGTGTTCCGGAGCGACGCGAAGCTTGGGATGTTTATCACCGTATTGGCGATGTATTACGATCAGAAGATCTGGCTTGCGAAATGCGACCCCAGGCGCAGGCGCGAATGGCCGCCTTGTTGGCTGCTGAGCCGGTCATATTCTCTCCTTTGCGGGCGAGTGACGACACCAAGATAATGTCTAAAGATGCTAATCGATTGAAGTCGGAGCAAACGCTGCCGACTCTTACTAACGCAGTGAAGCATTTCTTTAAGCCTGGAATTGCAGTTGCGGCAACTGCGGCAGCAGTAGCATTTTTCGCCGCTCCTCCGCTGATGGTCGCATTCAATGGATGGGGTGTTGGTGATACTTCTCATGTGGCTTCGTCTGGTTCAGCTGTGCTGGCTGCAGTTGGAAATGGTGACATCAAACTTAAGGCAAGTGTTGGCTCCAATGACAATATTGCGAGCGTGGCTGATTTAGGTTCTTTCAATGTGATGTTGCGTGATTCCAATATTGATGAATATCTTTTTGCGCATCAACGATTTTCCCGTTCTGGCTACAGTAATGCGCAATATGCAAGCCCGGCATCCTTTACAACCGAAAGTGCAAAGTAACTAAAATATGCGGATAGCATTGGTCGGGTTGAGATTTGTTGGTCTTATTTTTATTTTTTGTTCATTTTCTGCGGGAGCAAGTAATAGCGGTTCATCCGAAAATCTTCAAGAGCAAGCAATGTTCAAGAAGATGCAGGTAGCCGCGCAAAAATATAATTATTCCGGCACATTCGTGTATCAACAGGCCAGTCAAATGAGGACCTCGCGCATTACGCATTTGCTGGAAGGAAAAAACGAGCTTGAAAAACTCGAGATACTCGATGGCAATCTGCGCGAGTACATACGTCGCAATGAGGAAGTAACTGGTTATATGCCGGAAGAAAAAACGCTGCTGATTGAAAAGCGAGTGACTCAGGATGTTTTTCCTGCAATTTTTTCGGCGCATCCTGAAGATGTTGCTGTTTATTACCATTTTAGGACTGGCGGCGACGGCAGAGTAGCGGGATTACCCTGCCGGACCATTCTACTGGAGCCTAAGGATGATTTGCGCTACGGTTACAGGCTATGTGTTGAGAAATCAATAGGCTTACTGTTACGCGCACAAACTCTGGATCAAAAACATGAAGTGATTGAACAAATCTTTTTTACCCAAATTGAAATCGGTAAAATTGATCGGAATCGCGTTAAATCCAGCTTCAGAAATGTTTCAGAATGGCGGCTAGAGAAGGCTGCAATGAAACTTGTCAGTTTTTCCGACTGGGATGTCAAATGGGCGCCGCCTGGATTCACGAAGATTCGCGAAATGAAACGTCTGGTTTCAGATAACCCCGTGTCTAAGGGGGAGCATGCTAACAAACTGGCTATTGCACAGCGCGAGATTGCACAAATAGTGTTTTCTGATGGCCTTGCTGCAATTTCGGTATTTATCGAACCAAGTACGCAGAGCCGCACGGAGGGTGTGCTTCAGCAGGGTGCAATGAGTATTGTGGGCAAGCGGCAAGGTGATTTTTGGCTTACCATCGTTGGTGAAGTACCTGCCAAATCGGTCATGCAATTGGCTAATTCCATTGAACACAACCCCAAATAACGAGATGAAAATGCCTATTTCTATTAGCAAGATGCTGTCCGTAATGTTGAGTGTGGTGAGTTTGTTGTTTTCGCCTGTAGTACTCGGCTTGAGTAGCGGTGCTATGGCTGCTACCGTTACTGGCTTGCCGGATTTTGCCGAACTAGTGGAAAGCACCGGCCCTGCGGTAGTTAACATTCGCACTACGGAAAAAATGAAGGCCGCATCTGCGACGCCAGGGAATGATGAGCAGGAAATGCAGGAATTTTTTCGCCGTTATTTTGGCATTCCGATACCTCCGCAGCCCGATCGTGCCCCGCCTGATAGGAAACAGGCCCCGCAGCAAGAGGAGCAGGTGCCACGCGGTGTTGGCTCAGGATTTATATTATCAGCAGATGGTTTTGTAATGACCAATGCGCACGTGGTCGATGGTGCGGATGACGTCTATATCAAATTGACTGACAAGCGAGAATTCAAGGCGAAAATCATTGGCAGCGATAAGCGCACCGATGTCGCTTTGCTCAAGATCGAAGGCCGTAATCTACCGCGCTTGGCGATTGGCGACTCAGACAAGATCAGGGTAGGCGAGTGGGTTATCGCGATCGGCTCACCTTTCGATCTGGATAATACAGTGACTGCCGGTATCATTTCTGCCAAGGCGCGTGAGACTGGGGATTATTTGCCATTGATACAGACCGATGTTGCAGTCAATCCGGGTAATTCAGGTGGCCCCCTGATCAATATGCGAGGCGAGGTAATTGGCATTAACTCCCAAATCTACAGCCGTTCCGGTGGTTACATGGGTATTTCGTTTGCCGTTCCGATTGATGAGGCGATTCGCGTTTCTGAACAATTAAAGACATCAGGCAAGGTTATCCGTGGTCGTATCGGGGTACAGATAGGTGAGGTCACCAAGGATGTTGCAGAGTCGCTTGGCATGCCTAAGGCGCAAGGGGCGCTGGTGCAGAAGGTCGAGGCTGGAAGCCCTGCAGAAAAAGGTGGTTTGCAGGCCGGCGATATTATTCTTAAATTTAACGGCATTGCCATTGATCGCCTTTCCGATTTGCCGCGGTTGGTTGGTAATACCAAACCAGGCACTCGTACTTCTTTGACGATCTGGCGCAAAGGTGCCAGCCGTGAGCTAGCTCTGGTGATCACGGAAATGGAACCCGAGAAGGTCGCGCAGAAAGTGGATAAAAAAGCCAAGCCAGACGCAGTGGCGAATGCTTTAGGCCTGGTGGTGAATGATCTGACAGCTGTGCAAAAGAATGAGCTGAAAATTAGCAACGGCGTAATGGTTGAGTCGGTCGAAGGCTCTGCTGCGCGTGCCGGGCTGCGCGCAGGCGATATAATTTTGCAATTTAACAATGCTGATGTCAAAAGTACCAAGGAATTCAATGCATTGGTTGCCAAAACTGACCAGAAAAAAATGGTGGTACTGTTGGTGCGTCGCGGCGACTCTTCGCAGTTTGTCCCGATAAAGCCAAATAGCAAATAAAGCAGTCTCCGTTCGCAAGGGCTGCATGCTGATCCTGCTTGCAGCCCTTTGTTTTTATAAAATTTTTTGGCGCAGACATGATTAAGTTTACGCTTTACTCGCGCCTGTACTGCCATTTATGCGATGACATGCTGCAAGCACTGGAAGCGTTGCGTGCGCTATCTGCATTTGAGGTGGAAGTCCTGGACGTTGATAGGGACGAGGCATTGTTGGCGCAGTATGATGAACTGGTGCCGGTGCTGGTCGGGTGTCGTGACGATGCGACTGCGCTGCAGTTATGTCACTACCATCTGGATGTGGAGAAAGTAAGTGTATTCCTGCTGGCGCAGTCGGGCCATTCGTAATCTACGACCTCGATGATGCGTTGTATCAAGTAATATACACATATAGGTATTTCTAATACGGCACAAATATATTGCGTGAAATACCTTATTTATTAATATACCCCAGTAGAAATTATTTTTCAGTGAATTTTTCCGAATTTATTTGAAGAATATTGCGGCGATGAGGCTTCGGGTCTGATTGGTTTGGTGGGTGCATTTTCCGCAAATCCGACCGGCTCTCAGGATGGCTTTGCCATCGATGATCCCGATTGCACGGGTATTCCCCCCTGAAATCCGGTAAAATGCCGGCTTCGAATAACCTTCAGCAACAAGGCGCTCACCGGGGAGATTGCCCGGCTTTGAGCGCCTTTTTTGTAACCGTGTTTGGCTCAATGAATAATATCCGCAATTTTTCCATCATCGCTCATATCGATCACGGTAAGTCGACGCTGGCTGATCGTATCATCCAACTTTGCGGCGGCTTGTCCGATCGTGAAATGGAAGCGCAAGTGCTTGATTCCATGGATATCGAACGCGAGCGCGGTATCACCATCAAAGCCCAGACCGCAGCGTTGAGCTACAAAGCACGCGATGGTCAAATTTACAATCTGAACCTGATCGACACCCCCGGTCACGTCGATTTCAGTTACGAAGTCAGCCGTTCCCTGTCCGCTTGCGAGGGCGCATTGTTGGTGGTGGACGCTTCGCAAGGGGTCGAGGCGCAAACAGTTGCTAACTGTTACACCGCCATTGATTTGGGCGTAGAAGTGGTGCCGGTCCTGAATAAGATCGATTTGCCATCCGCCGATCCGGAAAACGCGATCGCGGAAATCGAAGAGGTCATCGGGATCGATGCCACTGACGCGGTCCATTGTTCGGCCAAGACCGGTCTCGGTGTCCAGGATGTGCTGGAGTCGCTGATTGTCAAGGTGCCGCCGCCGCAAGGCGATCCGGAGGCGCCGCTGCAGGCCCTGATCGTCGATTCGTGGTTTGATAATTATGTCGGCGTGGTGATGCTGGTGCGCGTCAAAAATGGCACCATACGTCCCAAGGATAAGATACTGTTCATGGCTACCGGTGCGCAGCATCTGGTCGAAAGTGTGGGTGTGTTTACGCCTAAATCTGTGTCCAGGGCTACCCTGTCTGCAGGGCAGGTCGGCTTCATCATCGCTGGCATCAAGGAATTGAAGTCGGCCAAGGTCGGCGACACCGTGACTCTACTCAGCAAGCCGGCGGCAGAAGCTCTGCCCGGTTTCAAGGAAGTACAGCCGCAGGTTTTTGCCGGTCTGTTTCCGGTCGAGGCGAATCAGTACGATGCGTTGCGCGACTCGCTGGAGAAGTTGAAGCTCAACGATGCGGCCCTGCAGTACGAGCCGGAAGTGTCGCAGGCGCTCGGTTTCGGTTTTCGTTGCGGTTTTCTGGGCTTGCTGCACATGGAGATCGTTCAGGAGCGACTGGAGCGCGAGTTCGATATGGATTTGATAACCACCGCGCCGACCGTGATTTACGAAGTCGTGTTGCGCGATGGCAGCATCTTGATGGTCGATAATCCATCCAAGATGCCGGATCCCCCGAAAATCGAAGAAATTCGCGAGCCGATCGTCACTGTCAATTTGTACATGCCACAGGAATATGTGGGCTCCGTGATCACGCTGTGTACCCAGAAACGCGGGATTCAGATAGACATGAACTACCATGGCAAGCAGGTCAAACTGACCTACGAAATGCCAATGGCGGAAATCGTGCTGGATTTTTTTGATCGTCTGAAATCGACTTCGCGCGGCTACGCCTCGATGGATTACGAGTTCAAGGAATACCGCACTGCCGACGTGGTCAAGGTGGATATGTTGATTAACAGCGAGAAAGTCGATGCGCTGGCGATCATCGTGCATCGTGCCAACAGTCTATATCGCGGTCGTGCGGTGGCTGCCAAAATGCGTGAACTGATCCCGCGTCAGATGTTTGACGTTGCCATTCAAGCCGCCATTGGCGCCAACATCATTTCACGCGAGAACGTCAAAGCATTACGCAAGAACGTGCTGGCCAAATGTTATGGCGGTGATATCAGCCGCAAACGCAAGTTGTTGGAAAAACAGAAAGCCGGCAAAAAGCGCATGAAACAAGTTGGTTCTGTGGAAATTCCACAAGAAGCATTCCTGGCAATTTTACAAGTGGATGATAAATGAACCTGCAAGCTATTTTAGGGAATTTTGCATTAATTCTTTTTATCCTGACGATCGTTACCGGAGTGGTCTGGTTCCTGGATAAATTTTATTTATCCCGGCAACGATGTGCTACGGCTAATGCCGCTTTGGCCGAATTCGATGCGCGCAACGCCAAGTTGCAAGCTGATGGGATCAAACTCGATGCCAGCGGACGTGCGGCGCTGGAAGCCAACATTCTTAGGCAGCCGACATGGATTGAATATTCAGGGAGTTTTTTCCCTGTCATCGCGATGGTTTTTTTTCTGCGCTCGTTTTTATATGAGCCCTTTAAGATACCTTCAAGTTCGATGGTGCCAACCCTGGTGATAGGGGATTTGATTCTGGTAAATAAATTTACTTACGGAATTCGTTTACCGATCATAAATAAAAAAATAATCGATATAAATGACCCGCAACGCGGTGATGTGATGGTTTTTAAATACCCCAAAGATATGGCTTTGGATTACATCAAACGGGTGGTCGGTGTGCCTGGCGATAAAATAGTATACAAAAACAAGCGTTTGACGGTAAACGGTGAAAAAATCAGCTATCAGCCTCTGTCGGATTATCTTGATGAAGAGCATTTGAGTTATTCCAAGCATTACTCAGAGAATTTGACTGGGGTCGAACACGGAATTCTTAACGATGAGCGCGCACCTTCGTTCGTGCAAAATCCCGATAACTTTCCGCAGCATGAATTTTGTACCTATAACATTGAAGGATTCGCATGTACGGTGCCGAAAGGGCATTATTTCATGATGGGCGACAATCGAGACAATAGCCTGGATAGTCGCTACTGGGGTTTTGTGCCGGATCAGAATATCGTCGGAAAAGCATTTTTTATTTGGATGAATCTGGGCGATATTAAACGTATTGGCAGTATCCATTAAATCAAAATCAGGAGTGGATGTATGCGTTTCAAAGTAAAAATCAGGCAGCAGGGGCTTACTCTGATAGGGTTGATTTTTGTGTTGGCGATTGTTGCCGTCATTGCGGTGCTGGGAATGAAAGTGGTGCCAGCCACGATTGAATATAGTTCAATCCGCAAGTCTATCGTGTCGGCGAAAGACGCCGGTACAACCGTGGCTGAAATCCGCTCAGCCTTCGACCGGCAGGCAAATGTCGGCTATATTAATTCGATAACCGGCAAGGATCTTGATATCGTCAAGGTTGACGGTGAAATGGTAGTGAGCTTCGCTTACCAGAATAAAATTCCTTTGTTCGGACCCGCTAGCCTGTTGCTTGAATATTCGGGCACGACTGCCAAAATTGCTACGACTAAAGCGATAGATTGAGTTACGGATTAAAATGGATTTGATGTTATTGCAGAACCGGATCGGCTACACGTTCAAGGATATTGCCTTGTTGGAACAGGCTTTGACCCATCGCAGCCACAGTTGCCGGCACAATGAGCGCATCGAGTTCCTGGGGGACTCAATTCTGAATTGCGTTGTTGCTTCGTTATTGTTTAAGCGTTATGTCGATATTGATGAAGGAGATTTGTCGCGCGTGCGCGCCAACCTAGTCAAGCAACAAGCGCTGTTCGAGATAGCACAGAGCCTAGATTTGTCGCATTTTCTCCGCTTGGGTGAGGGTGAACTCAAGTCAGGCGGATTCCGGCGTCCATCCATCTTGGCTGATACGCTTGAAGCCCTGTTCGGGGCAGTTTATCTGGATGCCGGTTTTAATGTTGCCCACGATGTCATTTGTGCACTATACAATCCGATTCTGGATACGGTCAACCTGACAACCTTGGGCAAGGATGCCAAAACATTGCTGCAAGAATTCCTACAGGGTAAAAAAATAGCACTGCCACAATATAATGTTATTGCAACACACGGAGCGGCGCACAATCAGGAGTTCGAGATTGAATGCCTGGTTCCCAAGCTTGCTGTCCAGGTATTCGGCACTGGCGGAAGTCGGCGTGCCGGTGAACAGGCGGCGGCAAAACTGGCGCTGGAGGCGGTAAAGGCTGCTGCTTTCAAGCCATCTTCGCGCAAGATCAAGCCGAACGCTTCACAATTGAAACTGGCTGGGATAGCAACACACCAGCCTGACGGGCAAGTAAATCCGACGACCAAAAGCGAAGCACACAACGAGTCTGACTCAGCATCGCAAAAGTAATATGATATTGTTATATCCGAATCTATTAATTCATTATCACCACTGACACTCAAATACGCATGACAGAATCCGTAACTCCCGCCAATTTCCGATGTGGATACATAGCCATTGTCGGTCGCCCGAACGTGGGGAAATCGACTTTGATGAATGCCTTGATTGGTGCCAAAGTCAGTATTACATCGCGCAAAGCACAAACCACGCGCCATCGCATTACCGGCATTCAGACAGTTGAGGATGCGCAGTTCGTGTACGTCGATACACCGGGCTTCCAGACGCGCCACTCGAATGCGCTGAACAAGACGCTCAACCGCACGGTGACAGGTACGCTCGCAGCTTCCGACGTGATCCTGTTCATCATCGAGGCAGGTACGTTCGGCCCTGCGGATAGCCAGGTGCTGGCACTGATTCCGAAAGATGTGCCGTGTATCTTGGTCATTAATAAATCTGATCGGGTCAAGGATAAGGCAGTCCTGCTGCCATTTGCGCAGAAAATTGCGGCACTGCATAATTTTTCGGCGGTAGTTCCGGTATCGGCTAAACTGCGTTTCCAGCTGGATAATCTGCAAGGCGAAACCAAACGTTTTCTGCCGGAAAATAATCCGGTATTCGATGCCGATGACATTACCGATCGCAGTGAGAAATTTCTTGCAGCCGAGATCGTGCGGGAAAAGCTGTTCCGGTTTGTCGGTGATGAGTTGCCGTATACCAGCACGGTGTTAATTGAGAAGTTCGAGCAGGAAGGGGATCTGCGACGTGTTTTCGCTGCCATTCTGGTGGAGCGCGACACGCACAAATCGATGGTCATCGGTCAAAAAGGCGCACGTCTGAAAGATATATCGACCCAATCGCGGCTCGATATGGAAAAGCTGTTCGGCGGTCCTGTCTATCTCGAAATATGGATTAAAGTCAAATCCGGCTGGGCCGACAACGAAGCCGGATTGCGCGCCTACGGTTACGAGTGATACCAGGAACCCGATGGCTGTAACTGTCGCAGAACCTACGCAGGTGCCAGATGCCCCAACATCCGGGCTGCAGTCGGACAGGGCATGGAATGGCATACCGGATGCAGGTCATTCTGCGACCAGACGCGAGCCGCGGGCCAAGCGTACTGCCAGTTCCGTTAATGCGGTTGCGATACAGTCGCTAAAGCGGACGCAATCTCAGGAAAAGCCACACCGTATACTCGCCCAGCCCGGTTTCGTGCTGCACAGTTATCCGTACAAGGAAACTAGCCTGATAATCGATTTTTTTTCGCGTGATCATGGACGCGTGGCGCTAGTTGCGAAAGGTGCCAAAAGACCCCATTCCGCTTTGCGCGGCGTGTTGCAGACGTTTCAGCCATTATCGGCGGGCTGGAGCGGCAAGTCCGAAATCCGTACTTTGATTGGTGCTGAATGGGTCGGCGGCTTGCTGCCGCTGGAGAAATCCGCACTGCTATGCGGCTTTTATCTCAATGAATTGCTCGTCAAACTGTTGGCCCGCGATGATCCGCATCCGATTTTGTTCAATCACTACGTCTCGACACTGAATCAGTTGGCGCATGGCGAAGCAGCTCCGATCGTCCTGCGCCGTTTCGAGCGTGCGCTGTTGAAAGAGACTGGGGTGGCCGCTGATTTGACACGGTGTACCACCACGCGTGAGGCTGTGACAGCGGATGCAATCTATGTTGTCGATCCGGAGCGGGGCGC
>JBDSCZ010000160.1:0-22490 GCA_039920865.1 Burkholderiaceae bacterium | reverse complement strand
CGCGCCCTGGCGGCCGTGGCCGACATGCAAGGGGCCGGTCGGGTTGGCGGAGACGAATTCGACCACCACTTTCTGACCGGCGCCGGCCGTGCTTTTGCCGTACTGCGCGGCTTGTGTCAGCACGGTCCTGACCACCGATTGGCGCGCCGCAGCCGACAGGCGCAGATTGATGAAGCCCGGCCCGGCGATTTCGGCCGCGTCGATCAGGCCGCCATCGGCCGCTTCCGCCATCAGCGCAGCGACGATCGCCTGCGCCAGTTCGCGCGGGTTTTTCTTTAACGGACGGGACAGCTGCATCGCGATATTGCAGGCACAATCGCCATGCGCCGGATCGCGCGGGCGCTCCAGGGTAATGTTCGCCTGCACTTCGGTGCCGGCCAGCAAGGGTGCCAGCGCCGCGTTGAAAAGGTCGAGAATCTGTTGTTTCTGTTGGGCAAGCATGGGCAAATGGGGCGCGGCGACGTGGCCGCCCGCGATAAATTAATCGATGCGCGCAATTATACTGGCATGTAGCGCGGGTCTGACAGCTGGTCGGTGGCAAGCAGCGATTGCCTCCGGCGCCAAAATGCCGCATATTCGGCTGCGGCCGTTTGCAAGGCCATGACTGCCATTGGAGTGTTGATGCCTGACTATTATTTCCCTGCCGCGCTGGTGCCTGAAGTCACCAGCGGGCGCAAGAACCGGATCATCGCCGCGCTGCCCGCCAGCGGCTTGCTGCCGCCGGTCGGCAGCCGGGTTCAGCTGTATTGCGGCAGCGGCAAAAAGGACCGCGCACTGATCGCGCAGGGCCGCATCTGCACGGTACGGCCGGTACTGCTGTGGGGCGACCTGATAGCAGTCGATGGACAGGAGCTGTCGGCCGCAGCCGCGCAAGCTTTCGCACTGGCAGAAGGCTTTGTGTCTTTTTCGCAACTCAAGGCGTGGTGTCAGCAGCAGCATGCGCTGCCCTTCTCCGGCTATATCGCGCAGTGGGAAGCGCGCCCGATCCCGATCCAGACCCATCTGTTTTAAAACCCCACCGTTTAAGCAAAGACTGATGCAGGTCAGTCTTCTCGACCGCGCGAACTACCGGTAGCAGGTGTCTATGCTAATATCGAAATCTTGATTCGTTGCCTGTGTACAAGTTTACTTGGTCGCGTTGCACAAATCAACAACGTCATGCGGTCGTTCGGCCAAGCGGCCAGGCCGATGCCGAAGATTCAGATTGATGGTGAAAGATGGAGGGTACTGCTGTGGATCGTATCATTAAGAACAATTACGCCAGCACCGCGCAGTTGAAAGAACTGATGACTGCGCCGCCGATGACGGCGGAGCAGCACGCGCAACTGATGCGCAAGCGCATCGCGCATCGCAGGATGGTCGAGGATGCAAGGGAAAGCCACCGGCAAGACAACGCGGATTGGGCGCTGTAGATTTCCTGCTTAAATCCCACGGCCAGCCCGTCCTGACGGGCCTGGCGATTAATTTATACTATGATCCAGTATAAATTTTTTCGCAATGCAAACTTGAGGAAAGCAATACATTTATTCCCATACTCCCAATAAATCAAATAGTGCGGCTGGCTTTGAGATTCCCTTTGTAGAAGACTTTGGCCTTTGCTATAAGTAGTGTAACGATCCAATGTCGGAAGGAGAACGTCATGCGACGTCGTCTTTATTACACCTTGCCCCGACGTACCGGCGGCGAGGAGCCGCATACGCCGGCATTCCCGTAATTACTGCAGCGCCGCTTGAGCCGAAGCTACTGCTTAGGCCAACCTGGGCTTGCTTAGCAATGCTTTCAGATTCGCCAGACGCTGCTGCGGCGTGATGATGTCAGCCTCAGTCGGCGCCGCATCGCCTTCATCGAGCTGCATTTCCTTGATGAAGCGCGAGATGTCGCAGTGCACGCTTTCGCGCGCGCGCTTGCGTTTCTTGCACCAGCTGACGTGCAGCGTGCGCTGGGCGCGGGTGATGCCGACGTACATCAGACGGCGCTCTTCTTCGATCCGGGCCCCAAGGGTTTCGACCGGCGCATCCGGGTCGCCCTTGTGCGGCAAGATCCCTTCTTCGACCCCGACTAGGAATACGTGCGGGAACTCCAGCCCTTTCGACGCGTGCAGCGTCGACATCCGCACCGCGTCGGGCTCTTCATCCTTGCCCTCCAGCATCGTCATCAGCGCCACCATCTGCGTCAGGTCGAGCAGGCTTTTTTCGGCAGCGCTGCCGTCCCCGCCGTTGCTATTCTTGCCGCTGCCTTTTTCTTTGAGCCAGTTGGTGAAATCGAGCGTGTTCTGCCATTTGCTCTGGGCCTGGCGGTCGTCGAAGCTGTCGTACAGATAGCTTTCGTAATTAATTTCTTTCATCATGTCGTCCAGCAATTCGGACGCATGCCCCTCCCGGTGCGCGTGCGCTTCAAGCTGGTTGATGAAGCTGCAGAAAGTGCGCAGCGGATGCAGCTGACGATCCGCCAGTTGGCCCTCGATGCCGCCCTTGAACACCGCCTCGAACAGCGAGCATTGCCACTGTCCGGCGACCTTGCCCAAGGTTTCCAGCGTCGACTGGCCGACCCCGCGCTTGGGCGTGGTGACCGCGCGGATGAAGGCCGGATCGTCGTCCTGGTTGGCGACCAGGCGCAGATAGCTGACGATGTCCTTGATCTCGGCCTTGTCGAAGAAGCTCTGGCCGCCCGAAATCGTGTACGGGATACGCTCCTTGCGCAGCGACTGTTCGATCACACGCGCCTGATGGTTGCCACGGTACAGGATCGCGTAATCGGAATACTGGCTGCGGCGCTCGAAGCGGTGCGCGGAAATCAGGATCGCGATCTGCTCGGCCTCCTGCTCGTCATCCTGCATCCCGAGCACCTTGATCGGCTCACCCTGGCCATGCTCGGACCAGAGCGATTTCTCGAACAGCTTCGGATTGTTGGAAATCACCGCGTTGGCCGCTTGCAGGATGCGGGTGGTGGAGCGGTAGTTCTGTTCCAGCTTGACCACATGCAGGTCCGGGAAATCGACCTGCAACTGCTTCAGGTTTTCGATGGTGGCGCCGCGCCAGGCGTAAATCGCCTGATCGTCGTCGCCCACCGCGGTAAACAGCGGTTTCTTGCCGGGGCCGGACACCAGCAGCTTGACCAGTTCGCACTGGCAGGTATTGGTATCCTGATATTCGTCGACCAGCAGGTAGCGCAGGCGGCGCTGCCATTTGTCGCGCACCGCCTCGTCGCTGCGAAACAGTTCGACCGGCAAGCGGATCAGGTCGTCGAAATCGACCGCCTGATAGGCCGACAGCGTGGCGACATAATTGCGATAGACGCGTGCGGCCTGCGCCTCGTCCTCGTCCCTGGCCTGGTTCAGTGCGCTATCGGGGTCGATCAGACCGTTCTTCCATAGCGACATCGCGCTCTGGATGCGACGGATCAACTGCTTGTCGGTGGTGATTGCCAGATCCTGTACCAGCGAGAAGCAGTCGTCGCTGTCCATGATCGAAAAGCGGTCTTTCAGCCCGAGCGACTTGGCTTCCTGGCGCAGGATTTTCACGCCCAGCGAATGGAAGGTCGAGACCGTCAATTGCTTGGCCTGGCGCGGCTCTTTCAGCAGCTTGGCGATGCGTTCCTGCATCTCCAGCGCGGCCTTGTTGGTGAAGGTCAGCGCAGCGACGTTTTTCGCTTCGTAGCCGCAATTTTCGATCAGATGTGCGATTTTTTGCGTGATGACGCGGGTCTTGCCGGAGCCGGCGCCGGCCAGCACCAGACAGGGGCCGTCCATGTAATGGACGGCGTCGCGTTGCGGGGTGTTCAGACCGTGCGTTAAGCCATCGGACATGGAAAGTGCAGACATAGGAAGAGAGGCCGGTCATTGTAGCAGCGTGCCACGGCAGTTCGGGCCCGCGGTCACGGCGTGCAATTGCTTAATGTGGAGCAATTATTTCAGCACTACAACAAGATATAGTTCCTGAGAAATATTTTGTGCCGTACCATGACGCGCCTGACCGAGTGCCGCATCGAATATGCGGCAAATGGCATGCAGGACGACGCTGCCCGGTTGCCGATTTCGCAATCTTGTCATCAATATCACCATCCAAAAGAAAGTTCAACACAATGCATGCGCTATTAAACCGACTCCGACTATGGCAAAAATTCGCTATCCTGGCTCTATTCGGCGTGATTCTGGTGGCTGCGCCATTCATCCTGTATATGAATGAATCCGGCAAGGACATCCGTACCGCCAAACTGGAAACACAAGGTCTGGCGCCATTGCGCCTGGTGCTTAAATCCTTGCAAATGGCGCAACAGCATCGCGGCATGTCCGCAATGGTGCTGGGTGGCAATACTGCTGCGGAGCCGAAGCGCGCTGCCAAGATGGGCGAAACCGACCAGGCTTTTGCCGCGCTCGATACCGCATTGCAGGCAAACGTCCGGGCTGCCACGATTTCCAGCACCTGGCTGCAAACCAAGGATGCGTGGAATACGCTCAAGGGCAAGATTAGACAGGGCGCGATTTCCGCGCCGGACAGCTTCGCTGCGCATACCGCAATGATTGGCCAATTGTTCCGCATCAAGGCGTTGCTGATGGAGCATTACGGCCTCAGCTTTGACCCTGAAGCACAGGGCTATTATCTGATCGATGCGGCGCTGGTACAGGCGCCGATGCTGGCTGAAGTGTTCGGCCAGACCCGCGCCAAGGGTGCCGGCCTGCTCGCCGCACACAACGCCAGCGTCGAAGATCGGATGAAAATCACCGTCCTGATCGACAAGGCCAATGAACATTACCAGCGCCTCAACGATTCGCTCGACAGCGCCGCTGCGAGCAACCCGCGACTCAAGGATGCGCTGGCCGCGCCCGGCCAGGCTGCAGTTGCCAGCGCCAATCAGGCAATCCAGCTAGCGCAAAAAGAAGTGATTCAGGCCGAGCAACTGGCGTTTTCCTCTTCCGACTACTTTAGCCAGTTCACCACTGCGATCGACACCCAGTTCAAGCTCAATGAAGTCGCGCTGGTGGAGCTGGAAGCGATCCTCGTTGACCGCGCCGCGCAGCTCACCAACACCAGTTATGCACTCAGCGGCGCAATCATCCTGTTTAGCCTGCTGGCCGGTCTCATCAACCTGATTATCACCCGCGGCCTGCTGCGCCAACTCGGCGGCGAGCCGTCGTATGCAGCTGAGATTGTCGAAAAAATTTCCGGCGGCGATCTGTCTGCAGCCATCACACTTAAGCCGGGCGACAACTCCAGCCTGCTGTTTGCGATGAAGAGCATGCGCGACCATCTGGCCACCATCGTCGGCAACGTGCGCAGCGGCACCGACTCGATCGCCACCGCCTCCGGCCAGATTGCAGCCGGCAACTTCGATCTGTCGTCGCGCACCGAAGAACAGGCCAGCACGCTGGAACAGACCGCCGCCTCGATGGAAGAACTGACTGGCACCGTCAAGCAAAACGCCGATAATGCGCGCCAGGCCAACCAGCTGGCAGCCTCGGCTTCGGATGTTGCAGTCAAGGGCGGTACGGTGGTGGCGCAAGTGGTCGAAACCATGGACGCGATCAATGTCTCGGCCGGCAAGATCGCCGACATCATCGGCGTCATCGACGGCATCGCGTTCCAGACCAATATTCTGGCGCTGAACGCCGCAGTCGAAGCCGCCCGCGCCGGCGAACAGGGCCGCGGCTTTGCCGTGGTCGCCACCGAAGTGCGCAGCCTGGCACAGCGTTCGGCTTCCGCCGCGAAGGAAATCAAGACCCTGATCGACGACTCGGTCGACAAGGTCAGTGCCGGCAGCATGCTGGTCGGGCAAGCCGGCGCCACCATGCAAGAGATCGTCGCCAGCGTCAAGAAAGTGGCCGACATCATGGCCGACATCAGCCACGCCAGCCAGGAGCAAGGCCAGGGCATCGAGCAGGTCAATCAGGCGGTGGCCCAGATGGATGAAGTCACACAGCAAAATGCCGCGCTGGTGGAAGAAGCTGCCGCCGCGTCCGAAGCGCTGCAGCAGCAGGCGATCCATCTGGCGCAGGTGGTCAGCGTGTTCAAGCTGGCCAACATGCCGGTTGCCGCCCCGGCAAGACAGCACCAGAAAGCCGCCGCGCCATCCGTAAAGCGGTCAGTAGCTGCCACACTGGCCAGCGCGCCGGCCAGGCGCGACATCATTGCGCCGGCGAAATCGAGCTCGGATAGCGACTGGGAAGAGTTTTAATCGGGCTGCAGCACATCAAACGCAGCCGCTGAAGCACCTGGCGGCTGCGTTTTTTGTTTGTTTGATGCACGGGTTGATCCAGCGCATGCGAGCCGAATATCCCGAGCCGAAATGTCCGGACTGATTTACCATTTCGTTATTGCAGCCGCACCGGCGCGCCGTTTTTGAGCAGGAACCCTATGAAATTCAGCCACAGCATCGACATTAACGATACGCAAGATCCGCAATATCCGCACATCATGCCCTTGACGCGCCAGCAGTTGTGGCTGGGACTGGTGTTGCGGGCCGAAGCGCCCAAGCTGTTCATGCCGCAACTGGATCAGTGCACGCTGCTTGAGCCGACCGACCATACGGTGACGCGCGAACTGCATTACGGCGAGCTGGTGATCCGCGACCGCGTCACTTTTCATCCGTTGCAGCAAAAAGTCCAGTACGACATTCCTGCGCAGGGCGAGCTTGCCGCGGCCAGCCTCGTCATGCGCATCGAGGAACCGCAGCCGGGCGCGCTGTCGGTGTGCTTCGAGTATGACGATGGCAATGATGCCGCCACCGATGCCGCCAATGCGATGTACAACGAATACCGCCGTTCGGCCTACTTTGCCGCCGACACCGATACCATCGACATCCTCCGGGCATTGGCCACGCAAGGCGCGCTGACCGGGCCGCTCGCCTGACACAGACACCGTCTGACAACTTCAGATCCGGCAATGCCGCCATTGCCGCCTATATCCGCCCTTTAAATTAGAAAAATTTCAGGGGTATGCATTAAAAACATGCACTTCCCGCAATAATATAGCGCGCTATAAAATATACACACATAGGTATAAATCAGGCTGCGGCGTGCCGTGCAAGCGCCCACAGCACGTGTTCGCGCACCATTTCGGAGGGGTGATCGCGCCGCATATTGAGTGCCGCAACGATCTGCGGCGCGCCCGGCGTGGCGCTGGCGGCATTGCCCAGACCCACCGCCAGATTGCGCAGCCAGCATTCGTGGCCGATGCGGCGGATCGGGCTGCCCTCCAGATTGCGGTTGAATTCCTGCTCGCTCCAGCCGAACAGATCGACCAGCATCGCGCCGTCGAGCCCGTTGCGCACATCGAAATCATTGAGCGACGCATGCTGCGCGAACTTGTTCCACGGGCACACCAGCTGGCAGTCATCGCAGCCGTACACGCGGTTGCCGATCAGCGACCGCAGCTCGAGCGGAATGCTGCCCTTGAGCTCGATGGTCAGATAAGAGATGCAGCGCCGCGCATCGACCTGATACGGCGCGATGATGGCCTTGGTCGGGCAGATGTCGATGCAGGCGCTGCACTGGCCGCAGTGCGCGCTGACCGGGGCATCGACCGGCAACGGCAGATCGGTCAGCATTTCGCCCAGGAAGAATAGCGAACCGGCCTCGCGGCTCAACAGCAAGGTATGCTTGCCGCGCCAGCCCAGACCGGATTTCTGCGCCAGCGCGACCTCCATCACCGGTGCCGAATCGGTAAATACCCGATAGCCGAATGCGCCCACCTCGCCACGGATGCGATCCGCCAATTGCTGCAAACGGGCCCGCAACACCTTGTGATAGTCGCGGCCACGCGCATAGATCGAGATATTCGCCACCGCCGGCTGCTGCAGCCGCGCCAGTTCCGCGCTGCACCAGTCCGTGCCCTGCTGCGTTGCCTGCGGCAGATACGGCATGCGCGCAGTGATCACGCGCACCGTACCCGGCAGCAGCTCGGCCGGACGGGCGCGCATCATGCCGTGCGCGGCCATATAGCCCATTTCGCCATGGTAGTTTTTATCGAGCCAGGCCTGCAGCCCGGCTTCCGTTGCCGACAGGTTGGCATCGGTGATGCACACCTCGGAAAAGCCAAGTTCCCGCCCCCACGCCTTGATCGTCAGCGCCAGGGCGAGTAAATTGTCAGTATCATCAGTGATGGCCATAAAAAACATCAGTCCTAAGTGCAAAATCCGGCGCTGCGGCACCGGCGGTGCCACGCAATAACAACAACGCAATAACAAATCAATAAACAACGCGAAAATCAACGTAGCAATCACAAGAGTAACCATTTTACGAGATGCAGCATTACAGCACCCATCTGCACGATGAAGCCGGCACTGCCGCACTAGGCGCGGCACTGTCGCGCGCGCTGGCGCCCGGCCTGGTCATCTACCTGCACGGCGACCTCGGCGCCGGAAAAACCGCACTGACCAGGGCGCTGCTGCATGCGGCCGGTTATGTCGGCCACGTCAAGAGTCCGACCTATACGCTGGTCGAACCGTACACGGTGACGATAGCCGGTTGTCCGACCCAGCTGCTGCATTTCGACCTGTACCGGATCGCCAGCCCGGACGAGTTCCTCGACGCCGGTTTTCGCGAAGACTTCAACCACAGCAATATCTGCATCGTCGAATGGCCGGAGCAGGCGGCGGGCGTGCTGCCGCCACCCGACATCAACCTGTTCCTGAGCGTGGCCGGAGCGGGCCGTGATGTAGAATTGCAAGCCTTGTCTGCCAAAGGGTCACAATGTCTCGACCGCCTGCGCTTCGCCCCCAATTTATGAAAAACCGATCCCTTGGCGCCACCCGCCGCACCGTGCTGAAGGCCGGCAGCACATTGCTGCTGTCGCTGATCGTGCCGGCGCCCTCATTTGCCGCGCAAATTGTCGCGGTACGGGTCTGGCCGTCGCTGGAATATACCCGCGTAACGCTGGAAAACGACAGCGACCTGAAGGCCACCCATTTTCTGGTCAAGGACCCGAACCGGCTGGTGGTCGATATCGAAGGGCTGGAACTCAATCCGACCCTGAAGGAACTGATCGCCAAGATCCAGGCCAACGATCCCTACATCAGCCAGGTGCGGGTCGGCCAGAACCGGCCGGGCGTAGTGCGGCTGGTGTTCGATCTGAAAACGGAAGTCCGGCCTCAGGTATTTACGCTGGCGCCGGCCGGCAAATACCAGCACCGGCTGGTGTTCGATTTGTACCCGACCCGCGAATACGATCCGATTGCTGCCCTGATCGAATCCGGCGAGCGACCTGAGGACCGTCCATTCGATGTCCCGACGACCACTATCGAGACCCTGCCGCAAATCATGCCCGAGCCGCCGCTGGCCAAAATCGAGCCGACGCCCGAGCCGCGCAATGGCAATGCGCCCGCCATGACGCGCCTGATCACCATCGCAATCGACCCCGGCCACGGCGGCGAAGACCCCGGCGCGGTCGGCAGCGGCGGTAGCTACGAAAAAAACATCGTGCTGGCGATTGCCAAACGACTGAAAGCGAAGATCGAGCAACAACCGAACATGCGCGTGATGCTGACCCGCGACGGCGATTACTTCGTGCCGTTGCATGTGCGGGTGCAAAAGGCGCGCCGGGTCCAGGCCGATTTGTTCATGTCGATCCATGCCGACGCCTTTGTGCTGCCGACCGCGCGCGGCTCGTCGGTGTTCGCGCTTTCCGAAAAAGGCGCTTCCTCGACTTCCGCGCGCTGGCTGGCTAACAAGGAAAATTCGGCCGATCTGATCGGCGGCGTCAACATCAAGGACCTGAATCTGCAACTGGCAAGCGTGCTGCTGGACTTGTCCACCACCGCGCAAATCAGCGACAGCATGAAACTCGGCAAGGCCATTCTGGGCGAGATCGGCGGCATCAACCGGCTGCACAAGGGCTCGGTCGAGCAAGCCGGCTTTGCGGTGCTGAAAGCACCCGACATTCCGTCGGTACTGATCGAAACCGCTTTCATTTCAAACCCCGAAGAAGAAGCCAAGCTGACCGATAACGGCTATCAGGATCAAATGGCCGACGCAATCATGACCGGCATCAAGAAATACTTTGCGAAGAATCCGCCGCTGTCGAAGAACCGGATGACTTGACGCAGGATCGGTGCATCCGTCATATACCGGTAAGCAGCGGGCATGATGGGTTGCACCCATCATGCCCATCACAAGCAAGCAGCATGACCACACCTCCCGCATCCGCCCCGCCTGAGTCCACCGCAACCGCCGGACACGCCCCTGCCTCCTGCCGCGCATTGTTCTGGGCCTTCGCCTGGATCGGTCTATCCGGCTTTGGCGGCGTGCTGCCGTGGCTGCGGCGGGTGCTGGTGGAACAGAAACAATGGATGGCGCCGGCCGAGTTCACCGAGCTGCTCAGCATGGGGCAACTCATACCAGGCCCCAGCGTTTCGAATTTCGCCGTCATGCTGGGTCGGCGCTATTTCGGCCTGAAGGGCACTATTGCCGCCGTCATGGGATTGTATTTCTTCCCTCTGTGCATCATCCTGGTCCTGGGTATCCTGTACCAATCGTATGGCCAGCTGGCGCCGGTCCAGCGCATTCTGGACGGTGTAAAGCCGGTATCGGCCGGGCTGGTGATCGCCACCGCGCTCAAGCTGGTCAGTAGCCTGCCGCGCTCGCTGCATACCGCACTGTTCGTGTTATGCACATTCATCGCCATCACCTTGCTGCGCCTGCCGCTGGTGTACACCATGCTGGCACTGGCGCCGGTCGCCGTAATCGTAGCGTGGAGGCAAGCATGAGCCTGCTTGAACTGATCGACATGAGCCTGCACATGGCTCTGCTGTCGCTGATGGCGGTCGGCGGTGTCACCGCGGTATTGCCCGACATTCACCGCTATGTGGTGGAGACCCAGGGCTGGATGAACAGCGAGCAGTTTGCCGCACTGTTTGCGCTGTCGCAGGCGGCCCCCGGACCGAATGCGCTGTTCATCACCTTGTTCGGGCTGCAGATGGCCGGCCTGCCGGGTGCGTTTGGCGCGACGCTGGGCATGTTCGCGCCATCGTCGCTGCTGGCGTATCACGCGGTCGGCTGGGCCGACCTGTTTTCCCACACCCGCTGGCTTAACGCCTTCCGCCGCGGCATGGCGCCGATCACGGTTGGCCTGGTACTGAGCAGCGGCTTCCTACTGGCGCGCGCGGTCGACACCAACATCTCCGGCATCGTTCTGACGGCCATCACCGTGACAGTGGTATTGCTGCGCAGCCGCTGGAACCCGCTCTGGCTGATCGTCGCCGGCGCGCTCTACGGCGTGCTGGCATGAGCCATATACCGCACTGTGTATGATATAAAACTGCGATATTTCCGCAATTGATCATTGTGACTTAAATATATACCCAGACTTTTATTCCAATTATCGGGGTTCCGCCCTAAACGTTCGGCGCTAGTTCGATTCCTTGATCAGGCGCCCGGAACCGGCTTGTATCGGTCGTGCGTTCATCGGATACAGGCGGGAAAAAATCGCGATCTGATCGGCGGATAGCTGCATCGGTTGCTTCATCACCATCCACAACACGCCTTCGCTGCACGGCGGCGTGGTCAGCGAACCCATGTAGGTATAGTATTCGCGCCCCGCCGGCAGCAGCTGGTTCATGTCGATCAAACTGGTCGGGATGACCGGGTCATTTTTTTCCAGCGGCAGGTTATTCCATATCGTTTGCACCAGGTCATTCGGATTGCCGCCGTCGAGCAGCACCGCAACCACCGCCAGTTTGCCGTCAGCATCCTTGTGCACCAGATGCGCGACCATGTCCGAAGCGCGGCCGTTGATGCGTTCTTCGGATGGGCGATGGAAGTGGAACTGCACCAGTTCATACGTCTTGTTCATCACGGTAATGTGATTTCCGCTACCCAGATTGACTTGCACCGTATGGCCGTTGTCGAGCACGTTGAAACGGGCCGGCTGGTAGTTGAACACGATCGGCTCCAGTTCGACCCTGATGCCGTCCCGGACGTCGATCGGAGACTGGCGTGTGCCGAGGTCGCACTGGGTCCAATCGGCATTGAGTTTGCCCCAGTGCATCGGTGCGCCCTCGCCTGCATAGCTCCAGGGTACGGCCGCATGGCGGGCTATAAACGATGGATCCGGCTTTGCCGTTGTTGACGTAGTTTTTGCTTTTGGCTTTGTTACGACGGATGTTTTTTTGTTCTGCAGCAACTTTGCGGCATTGCGCTCGCGCAGCGCGGCGAGCCGGGCAGCAATCAAGTCCGACAGCACATCGGCCTCTCGCATGTATTGCGTATCGATCGGCGCTGCGCGTCGGGTAGCGGGCTTGCCGGCCGCCGCGTCAAGGGTCGCGCTTGCGAATGCATCGCCCAGCATGAAGACACAAAAAGTCAAAACGATCAAATTACGCATGGTGCTCCGAATTGTATGGGATTGATGCGCTGCACTATGGCAGCCAAGCATCGTAAGCTTGCGTCAAAAACTCAAGCGTGGCAGGTCGCGACGGTCGTACCCGCCAGCGCTGCAATGATCGGACAGGGTTGGGTCTGGCCGGTCGCCGCACAGGCATCGATCAGGTGCTGTAGTACGGCTTCCATGCGCGCCAAATCGGACATCTTGGCGCGGATATGGTGCAATTTTTCGGCCGCCAGTTCGCGAATCGCGCCCCGATCGCTGCCGTCTTCCAGCTGCAGCAGCGCCTCGATCTCATCGAGCGAAAAACCCAGCTCCTGCGAACGCTTGATAAAGCGGATGCGATCGATCAGCGCCACCGGATAGGTCCGAAACGCACTGCTTTGTGCCGCCGGCAGCGGCAACAGCTTACGGCGCTGGTAATAGCGCACTGTTTCCACGCCTACTCCGGCGGCGTGCGCCAGGCGTCCTATCGTCAAATTGTTTGCTGGCATGGTTAAGGGTGAAGTCGACTTGACTCTGTTGTTGGGAGCGGACCCCATGGTTAATATCAAACTAGATTCCAAGCAATGCCAGGCATTTAGCCGCGCAATAAAAGGATCAGGAAAAAGATCAGGAATTGGTTCCTGTCACTACCACAAGCGCGGATGGGGCCGATTGCACCTTGTTCAGATGCACCTCCATTTGCGGGTACGGAATGCTGATGCCGTGAGCATCGAAAGCCAGCTTGATGCTTTCGTTCAGATCGAACCTGACCGGCCAATAATCGTCCGATTTGACCCAGGCCCGCAGCACGAAGCGCACGCTGCTGTCGGCCAACTCCTCCACTGCGACCAATATTTCGAGGTCTTTCAGCACGCGCCCATCGGCCTCGATAATCGCGCGCAGCACCTGCTTGACCTGGCGCAGATCGGACTGGTAGCTGACCCCGATGCGCAGGTCGATGCGGCGCGTGCTGCGCGCCGAATAATTGATGATATTGCCCTTGTAAATCGAGCCGTTGGGGATGATGATTTCATTGTTGTCGACGCTGCGCAAGGTGGTGGTGAAGATGCTGATGCTCTCGATGACGCCGGCACAATCTGCCGCTTCAACGTAATCGCCAGCCTTGAACGGGCGAAACAACAGCAACATCACGCCGGCGGCAAAATTCTGCAGCGACCCCTGCAGCGCCAGCCCGACGGCCAGACCGGCAGCACCCAGCATCGCCACCAGCCCGGTGGTGTTGAGGCCGAGCCGGTCCAGTGCGGCGACGATCACGAATAGCAGAAATGCCGCATTTGCAATCGCCATGAAGAATTCGACCAGCATTACATCGGTGCCGGATTTGCGCAGCAGCTTGCCCAGCAGATGCACCAAGGATCTGGCCACTATGCGGCCGAGAAAGAAGATCGCCAGCGCAAACAGGATATTGATGCTCCAGGGTATGACATAGGTCGAAACCAGTTCCTGGAAAGTGAGCGTTTCAAGTAGTTTTTTTGAGAACATTGTGGCTTTTTGTAAGGGCGTTAAGGCAAGGAATGTCAGGAACCAAGTTCCTTTGGACGCACTGAAACACTGCTGCCGTTGCGCTGGATGCGGTCGTCAAGTTCGCCGATCATAGCCGCCACGGTATTGCTGGTTTGCTCCAGAGTCGTGCGCAGGCCTTGCTCGGTCTGGCTCAGACGGAGATCCGCGCTGGCCGCTGCGGCGGCATTGTGCTGCGCCATCTGGTGCAACTCGTGTTCCAGATATTGACGCAGATCAGTAAAACGCGATGCCTCGGCCTGATCGGCCAGTTTGCGCTGGTTTTCCACCTCTTTGTGCAAACGCCGGGTTTCCATGATCACCGAGGCTTCCATGCTGACGATGAAAGCCAGAAACAACACTGCCAGCACGGCGGTTACCGCCAGCAATATCAAACCGAGCGGTGCCTGTACGGTGGCGAAGATGAAAGACAAGGTGGTCGGCGCCATGATGGCACTCCAGTTGATCGCAGCAAACAGCGCAACGCAGCCTAGCACCAGCAGAAGCAATACATTTCGTAATTGCATAAAACCTCCATCCGTATGTGTATGTGATTAGCGTCAGATGCGCAGCGCAACAGCACCCGCAATGGATTGTATTGTAACAACAGGCGGGAAGATGCTGATCCCGCGCCGCTTAAGGGTTGTGATGGGACCGTTTGTCACAATACATGGCCGCATCGGCAATCCGCATCAATGCATCGGTATCGCCCGCATCGTCGGGAAACAGCGCTAGTCCGATACTCGCAGCGATGGCGAAATCCTTGCCATTGATCGAATGCGGTCGCAGCAGCGCCTGCACAATGCGCTCGATCGCTTCCTGTGCCTCCGCCCGCCCGCTCAGGTCTTCCGCAATCAGCAGGAATTCATCGCCGCCGAGGCGGGCCACAGTATCGGCGGCGCGCAATGTTTGCTTCAGGCGGTTTGCCACCTCGCACAATACCGCGTCGCCGGCTGCGTGCCCGAACGCATCGTTGATGTGCTTGAAATTATCCAGATCGATAAAAATCAGCGCCAGATGGGTGCCGCGCCGCGGCACCTGCAACATCGCATGCTTGAGTCGCTCCAGCGCCAGCTCGCGATTGCCCACGCCGGTGAGCGGGTCGTTGAAGGCCAGGTATTTCAGGTGGCGCTCGGTATCGATGCGTGCCGTGACATCGCGATTGATGCTGATGACGCCAATCACCTTATGACTGTCATCTTCCAGCGGCACAACCACCGATTCGGTGTAACCAATCCGTCCATCCTTGCGTAGCATCCGGACCTCGCCGGCCCAGTGACCTTGCAACAGTACCGCTTCCATTACGTCCTGTTTGAAACAGGCCACATCATCCGGCTGATACAGCATGCTGACCGGTTTGCCGATGATTTCCTGGCGCGACCAACCGTATAGTTTTTCCGCACCAGAATTCCAGTCGAGCACGCTGCCGTCCATGCCGACCACTACTGCCGCATCGAACAAAATATCACACGCTTTTGCACGTTGCTCAAACATGCCATTCCCCATTGAATGCGTCTTTTGCCCGATGTGGTGCCTGCCCGGCAGCGTGGACAGCCATGCCGCACGCGTTCAGGTTCACCCGGTCCGATGCACCACCGACATCCAAAAACCGATTCAGGATATCCGCGCAGCCCCCCCTGCATCAGATGACACCACAGCTGGAAACCCGCTAATTGATTGGCGTCATGAAAGGTCAGGATTTCAACATCACGAACCCCAATCGGCCGCGTCCAATTTCACGCCAAATAGGGAGGATCCGAATAGCATGAAAACGCAGCGGTATCTGGTCCGCTTTCCGGCTTGCGGTACTGCGGATTGCTAGCGTGTATTTTCCATACAACATTTTTTCAGTATTGTCCGCAATAAAATAATTGCGTCTATACAAGAAAGCCGATTGCTGGCATATTATTTGAGGATTAATAGCACGATCGTTCGTTTGTAGTAAAAATCCCATCTGGAGACAGCATAAAATGAAAACAAAATTAATCGCAGGCTTGGTTGCATCCTGCTTTGCCGCGCCGGTCTTGGCGCAATCGAATATCACCATCTACGGCCTCGTGGATGCCGGGATTCATGTATCGAGCAACGGCGAAGGCACCCGCACCAAACTGGTCAGCGGCATCGCCGACGGTTCGCGCCTGGGCTTCAAGGGCACCGAAGATCTGGGTGGCGGTTACAAGGCCATTTTCAATCTGGAATCGCGGGTGGAAATCGACAACGGCGGCAATCAGGCCGGCAATATCAGTGACAACGAAGGATTTGCGCTGCCGCGCGGCCTGAATTTCATTCCGGTCTTGTCCGCAGCGGCTCTGCCAACGGTAAGAGCCGGCGTTGCCGCAGCGGTCGCAGCGCAAGCGCTGGCCGGTGGCGCATCTGCGGCCCAGGCAGCCGCTATGGGCGCCGGGTATGTCGCCAGCGCTACCGGCATCGCCGACGTCGCCAATCGCACTGCTGCCGCGGTTGCCCCGACGGGAGCAAGACTGTTGGCCGGCTCACAAGCTGCGCTGAAACAGGCGGGTGCAATAAAGATCGTCAACTTCAACGGCGCGCTGTTCGACCGCACCTCGATGGTCGGTGTGATCACGCCGGTCGGCGCAGTTCTGGCCGGGCGCATGTACACCCCGGGTTATGAAGTACTTGCGGGAGCCGACACGTTCGAGACCGGCACCGCCGGCTCCTGGGGCGGCATCGCCAGTGGTCCAGGCGGCCTGTTGACGGCCGGGATCGCAATCCGTTCCTCGAAGGCGGTGCAATACCGGATTGCGCTGCCGAGCGGGATCTCGGCAGCACTGATGTACGGCTTCAAGAATTCCGGCTACATCGACCTGGACAAGCGTTTTTATAGCGCCAACATCATGTACAAAGCCAATGGATTCAAAGTCGGCGTCGGCTACAACAACGGCCAGGATCAGAACGGCAACAGCGGCCTGATCTCGACTGTCGCTGGCGGTTCGTATGAAACCGGCCCGTTCAAGTTCTTCGCCGGTTATCTCAAACAGAAAAATGAAAACTCGGTGGTGGTACCGTTGTTGACCAGCCTGACATGGGATGCAGGGATTGCCCCTACGCTGGCGGCACAACCGGCGGCATTGCAAGCGGCGTTGCGCCAGTCTTACGTAGACACACTGAAGAGAAACTTCAAGCTCGATGCCGACAGCTATAGCGTCGGCATGCACTACCAGCTTGGCAACGGCCGCATCATGGGCTCGGTCAGCCGCCAAAACGACAAGACGGCATTCAACAACGATGCCACCCAATATGCGATTGGCTACGATCACAACCTGTCCAAGCGCACCGACATTTACACCGTGTTGGCGTATATCAAGAATGACAACAACGCACAATACGCACCCGGCGCAGCCAGCGCTCCAGGCGGCTTCACCAGCGCCGGTGGCGTTTCCGGAAAGGCGTTTCAAGTCGGCATGCGCCACCGCTTTTAAGGTGGCGATGCGGTAAGCGCTCGCAAGCCGAGCGGGCGAATCCAACAGAGGGTGCCGCATAAGCACCCTCTGTTGCATTACGCGCTTGCCGTCAGCCTTGCACAAGAATAAAAACTATGGAGTATAGCCAAAAACACTGCTTATTCCGCATGGAAACAAAGCGCCTTCAAAAATACTATTTACAGTATAAATACAGGCAAGTCGAACCCCAGCCGGACCGCGTGCACGCACCTGACAGCTGCGCGCATCAACCGACTGGGCTCAAGCCCACTTCTGGCCCAGTTGTTCCAGCCCGGCCTGTTGCAGCTCCTCCGGTGTCATCGCAATGCGGAATTGGCAGTCCGCATTAAATTGCAGGAACCACGGCTCGGCCAGCGCCGGGATTTGCGAAGCCTGCTCGACATCCACAATCAGCGTTGCGCCTCTATGCCCGTTGTGCTCGGTAAAATAAGCCGCTTCCGGCTTGATCTCATCCATGATGCGGGCAATTTTGGCTCCTGCGCTGCCGTCCCGAATTGCGGTGTTGAACGGTTCGTGGGGAAATTCGACGTTGAGTAACATACGCATGATGCCTGGCTCCTCTGGTTGGTGTCAGCCTGTCGGAGCGCACATTGCACGCGGCACCACGCTGGCGGCAAATGAAAATTTAAATCTGGCTCGCGAGATCTGCGCGTAAAAAACGGAGTCGGAATCGGATTGATGCCGATCGCGTGATTTTCTGGTCGATGTGAAGACTGCGGCGGCAGCACATCTGCAGGAAGCGCCTTGCCGTTTTAAATTCTAGTATTTCCCGCCCCGAATACCATGCGCTAGTGCTGCGCAATTGCGTTGCGTCAAACGGCCGCCTGCTGCCGCGCAGTGATTCTGCACTTTCCTTGTCGAGCACATATCACTTCAAATATCGACCGGATCGACTTCCAGCGACCATTTGGCACGGGTCTTGATTTTGCGCAGCGCAGCCAGCCAGGTTTTGAGGAAAGCTTGCAGCGCCGGGCGCGACGGGGATTCGATCAGCAGCTGAGCGCGATCGACGTTGGCAACCCGGGTCATCGTCATCGGGATCGGATCGTTGATGGTGATGCCGGGGCATTCGACCGCAGTTGCCGCCTGCTTGAGAAACTCGATGGCGGTGTCCAGCTCAGGCGCTTCGGCCCGCAGCAGCGCCTGATACAGATATGGCGGCAGATGCGCCTGCCGGCGCTCGGCTAGCAACTCGGTGGCGAAGTGGTCGTAATCATGATTGACCACCGCCGCATACAATGGATGCTGCGGATAGCGGGTCTGGACCAGCACTTCGCTGGCGCTGCCGCCCTCCTTCTGCGCGGCGCGGCCGGCGCGGCCGGCGACCTGCATCAATTGCGCGAACAGCCGTTCGCTGGCGCGGTAATCCTGCGAGAACAGCGCGGTGTCCGGGTTGAGGATGCCGACCAGCGTCAGGTTTTTGAAATCATGTCCCTTGGCCACCATCTGGGTGCCGATCAGGATATCGACCTCGCCCCGGTGCACGGTATCGAACGCAGCCTGTGCGCTACCTTTGCGGCGGGTCGAGTCGGCGTCGATCCGGGTAATTCTTGCTTCCGGGAAAATGACCTGCAAACCCTCCTCCACCCGTTGCGTGCCGCGCCCCAGCGGTTGCAGGTCGACATTGCCGCAGGTCGGGCACGAGCGCGGAATGCGCAATTCCAGGCTGCAGTGGTGGCAGCGCAAGCGATGCTCCGGCCGGTGCAGCACCATGAACGCGGTGCAACGGCTGCAATTGCTGATCCAGCCGCAGGCGTCACACGCCAGCACCGGTGCATAGCCGCGCCGATTCAAGAACAAGAGTGACTGCTCACCGCGCTCCAGGCGTAGCTTCAGAGCGGCAATCAACATCGGCGTCAGGCCGTCGACCGGCTTGTTACGCGCCATGTCGATCAGGCGCACGGTCGGCAACACTGCCGCCGCAACCGCGCGCTGGCGCAGCTCCAACTTGCGATAACGGCCGGTTTGCGCATGCTGCCAGCTTTCCAGCGACGGCGTGGCGGAACCCAGCACGATAGCGATTCCGAGCTGATGGGCGCGCCACACTGCCAGGTCGCGCGCCGAATAGCGCAGCCCTTCCTGCTGCTTGTAGGATGGGTCGTGCTCTTCGTCGACGACGATCAGTTGTAGCCGCGGCAGCGAGGCCAGGATCGCCAGCCGGGTGCCGAGCACGATGCGGGCCTGCCCCAGATGTGCGGCCAGCCAGTGCGTCATGCGCTCGCCTTCGGCCAGACTGCTGTGCAGCGTGGCGACCGCAATGCCGGGGAAACGGGCCCGAATGCTGCCTTCGAGTTGCGGCGTGAGGTTGATTTCCGGTACCAGGATCAGGATTTGTGCATCATCATCACGTGCCAGGATCTGTGCCGCAGCCTGCAGATAAACTTCAGTCTTGCCGCTGCCGGTAACGCCATACAGCAGATGCGGCGCGAAGCCCTGCGCGCCGGCTATTGCGTCGACGGCCTCTTGCTGGGCTGGATTGAGCACCGGCATCGCTGCTGGCGTGGCGTCATGCACAGCGGTGATTTTTGCCAGTTTTTTCAGCGTGCGATCGAGCGCAACGGGTATTAGTGCGCGCAAATTGCGTGGCAGGCCGGGAATCGCAACTTCGCCCAGCGGGCGCTGGTAGTAATCGGCGGCAAAAGCGCACAGCGCGCGCCACTGTTCGGACAGCGGTGCCAGTTGGCTGCGAATCGCCAGCACATCCTTGAGTTTGTCAGCCGCAACCTCGGTATTGACATTTACCGCAACGATCAAGCCAACCACTTCGCGCCGGCCGAACGGCACCAGCGCTAATTGACCGACTAAGGGCGGCACTGCTGCCGGCTGCTGCGCATTCCAGCGGTAATCGAAGCAAAAGTCGAGCGGGGTATCGAGCGCGACCCGGATGATTGTCACCGAATAATCCTAGAAATGGGAGTTGGCCAGATGTGAATAGGCATTGTTTGTTCGCCAGCAATGCCTGTGGATAACTTTGTGGATAGATGGCTGGCAAGTTGCTGGAAACGCACGTTAAAACCTGCTGCAGGCATCTCAACAAGCGTGCAATTATGGAATAATCGCTTTAAAATCAACAACTTGAAAATCAACCCACCAAAGGATCGTGGCGTGAATCGAAATCCGATGAATGTTATTATTTTTGTGCATAAGTAAGTAATTCTTGCGCTGTATACTGGCATGAAGTACTGACTGGATGCTGCCTTGCAGGGGATTTTCAGCTGCAAGCCGCAGCCGGCAAGGCGCCGGTGCAGCAAACGCAATCAGGCTCTTTGTTGGCGGCTGTAGTCATGCACCGCTTCGACCATCGCCGTTACCGCTTCCGGTGGCGTGAACTGCGAAATGCCATGACCCAGATTGAAGACGTGGCCGTTGCCGGCGCAGGGTGTGCCGTAAGCGTCGAGCACCTTGATCACTTCGGCGCGGATCTGTTCCGGCTTGGCGAACAGCACATTCGGATCCATATTGCCCTGTAACGCTACCTTATCGCCGACCAGTGCGCGCGCCTTGGTCAGGTTGACGGTCCAGTCCAGGCCGACCGCATCGGCACCGATATCGGCGATCTGGTCCAGCCACAGGCCGCCGCCCTTGGTAAATACGATCGATGGAATGCGCACGCCATCCTTGTCGCGTTTCAGGAGTTGCATCACTTCGCGCATGTACGAAAGCGAAAATTGCTGGTAGACGCCATCGGCCAGCGCGCCGCCCCAGGTATCGAACATCATTACCGCTTGCGCGCCGGCATCGATTTGGGCATTCAGGTAATCGGCAACGGTAACAGCGTTGATCTTCAAGATGTGATGCATCAGATCCGGCCGGTCATACAACATCGCCTTGACGCGCCGGAAATCGCTTGAACCGCCGCCTTCGACCATGTAGCAGGCCAGCGTCCACGGGCTGCCGGAGAAGCCGATCAGCGGCACCCTGCCACCCAGTTCACTACGGATTTGCGTGACCGCATCGAATACATATTGCAGCGAACCCATGTCCGGCACCTGCAAGGCCATAACCGCCTTTTCGTCGTGCAACGGCCGCTCGAACTTCGGCCCCTCGCCTTCGACGAAATACAGCCCCAGGCCCATCGCATCGGGCACCGTCAGAATATCGGAAAACAGGATCGCTGCATCCAGCGCATAGCGATCCAGCGGCTGCAACGTGACTTCGGTAGCGTAGTCCGGGTTCTTGGCCAGACCCAGGAAAGAACCGGCGCGAGTCCGTGTGGCACGATATTCGGGCAAATATCGACCGGCCTGACGCATCAGCCAGAGCGGCGTGTAGTCGGTCGGTTGGCGCAGCAGTGCGCGCAGGAAAGTATCATTCTGGAGCGGGGCGAATTGGGTCATGGCGTGCGTCTGATGGCAAATACAATCCGACATTATCGCCGATAATGGCGCGCAATCGAACAATACAGCCTAGCTTCCCACGGCTATTGCATGGAGTGAAGCTTGGCCCACGAAAAGCACGAAATACGCGAGCTTAAAAAAATCGAGGCGTTAGCCAGACTGCAACTGATTTCACCGCCATCGTCATCGTGCTTTTCATTTGTTACTTCCAGACAAATGGAGAAAATTCCGGGCCGATGTGCAATGGCGTGGCACAGAAATGTTGCAATTCAACAATAGTATTCAAAAACTTCTTCAGAGTCTTGATAGCGGACTGTTTTTTAGATTTTTTTAAAATGGCAGAGGCTGTGGATAACTTTGTGGATAGTGTCACCCCGAGACTGTTTAAAGCCATCTACCGGATCCATCGGTGCTGCTTTGATAGCACAAGTAAAAATTGTATATATTTATAATCAGTTACTTATATTGACACCCCTCAAATAGCATGTGATGGGCACCGCAACTGAAAATTGTGCATAAGTAGCCTTAGGCAAATGAATAAACGCAGTTTCTGCACTAAAAATACGACGCTGCTGCGAAGCAGCGATATCCCTGTTGCAGAGAGCATCCGGGTGCTATTTAAAACGGGACAAGGCATCCTTGGTTGCCTTGGTGATTGCGTCCCAGGCGGACTCCATGCCTTCACGCAAGGAATCCCAAGCATCTTCGCTGAAGCCTGCAACGCATGCAGTTGCAGCTTAGCCTCTGATCCAATTGGGCTTTCATTTTCTGGATCAGTTCTTCACGGTTATGCATTTTTTCCTCCTGAAGAGATTTCATGCAAATGATCATTCACCCATCTTCGGGACAAAACCATTACCCGTTGCTATAAC
>JBDSCZ010000159.1:0-5809 GCA_039920865.1 Burkholderiaceae bacterium | reverse complement strand
GGTCTGGCCATCCTTGAAGGTGGTGAATTCCTGCGCCCGAGCACACGGAATGGTGGCGTTGCGCGGGATAACCTTTTCCGCCAGACCGCCCATGGTTTCGATCCCGAGCGAAAGCGGGATTACGTCCAGCAGCAACCAGTCGTCACCCGCCGCTCGGTTGCCCGCCAGCAGATTGGCTTGGATCGCCGCGCCCAGCGCAACAACCTGATCCGGATCAATGTTGGCCAGTGGCATGGTCTGGAAAAATTCGCCGACGGCTTTGCGGGCGTGCGGCATCCTGGTGGCACCGCCAACCAGCACTACACCATCGACATCGTCAGTCGTCAAGCCGGCATCGCGCAATGCCTTGCGGCATGGCGACAGTGTCTTGGCGATCAAATGCTGGGTTATTTCAGTGAATTTTTCCGCGTTTACTAGCAGATTCACGGTCTCGCCCGATTTCAACACCGCATCGATGTGGGTCTCGGATTGGGAAGACAGCAACTCCTTGGCTTCGCGCGCCTTGACCATCAACAGACGGGTATCCTGATCCGACAACGGCGCCAGTTTTGCCTGTTCAATGATCCAGCAAAACAGCCGATGATCGAAATCGTCGCCGCCCAGCGCCGAATCTCCGCCGGTAGACAAGACCTCGAACACGCCCTTGGTCAGCTTCAGGATCGATATATCGAAAGTGCCGCCACCCAGGTCGTACACCGCATAAATTCCTTCGGAACCATTGTCCAGTCCGTAGGCAATCGCCGCAGCTGTCGGTTCGTTAAGCAAACGCAATACATTGATGCCGGCCAGACGGGCAGCATCCTTGGTGGCCTGACGCTGCGCATCGTCGAAATACGCCGGTACCGTTATGACCGCGCCGACCAGATCGTCGCCGAGCGCATCTTCTGCCTGCTGGCGCAAGGTGGCCAGTATCTGCGCGGAAATTTCCACCGGACTTTTCACGCCGGCAATGGTATTGACCTGCACCATGCCGGGCGCATCCTGAAAATCATACGGCAGGTTCTCGGCATACGGCACATCCTTCAGCCCGCGCCCCATGAAGCGCTTGACCGAGACGATAGTATTTTTGGGATCGACGGTTTGCGCCGCTTGCGCCTTGTGGCCGATATGCACCTGACCTCCGGGCAGATAACGCACGATGGACGGCAGCAGGCAGCGCCCTTCCTCGTCCATCAGGATTTCGGGAATGCTGTTGCGCACAGTGGCGACCAGCGAATTGGTAGTGCCCAGATCAATTCCGACGGCTAAGCGATGCTGGTGCGGCGCGGTGGACATGCCGGGTTCTGCGATTTGTAAGAGTGCCATGCGAGTTACCGTGTTGCCGGCAGGGCGATGCGGATACCGAGGCCGATAAAGGCACACCCTGCCAGACGATTCAAATAAAGGGAAGCGGAAGCGTTACGCTGCAGATAGGCGCCGAGGATTCCGGAAAAAAAGGCGATGCTCCCGAAGATGCACAGAGTCACCAGAATGAATAAGCCAGCCAGCAGCAGCATCTGGACGGCGACATGTCCGGCCTGCGGATTGACGAATTGTGGCAGAAAAGCGATGAAAAACAACGTCACCTTGGGATTGAGGATATTGGCGATCACGCTCTGCAGATAAATTCTGTGCGGTGCCACCCGTGCCGCGGGCGCATCGGTGTTGACGATGGCGCCCGAACGTAAAGTACGCACCCCGAGATAAATCAGATAGGCGGCTCCCGCATAACGGATCACGTCATAGGCGAGCGGCGACGCCTTGAGCATTGCCGCAATACCGAGCAACGCCAGCAGGGTATGAAAAATCAGTCCCGAGCTAAAGCCCAGGGCCGCCACCAAACCGGCTTTTTTACCTTGCGTGATGCCGCGCGTTAGTACATAAATATTGTCCGGCCCGGGAGCCAGCGTTACGGTGGCAGCGGCGGCCAGGAATAACCAGATATCAGGCATCAGTTGTCACTCTCATGCAGTGGAGATCAAGCGGCTTCCAGGTCGGCGAATGCATCGCCGATCTCGTGGCCGAATTTTTCCAGAAACATCAATTGCCGCACGCCTAGTGCTGCTTGGCCGAAATCTGCGCTATCGAGCGCGCTGCCGATCCGTTCCACCTGGGCCTTGCGTGCCGTACGCAGTTCGGCATCAATTCGCTCCAGCGCCGCCATATCCCTGGCAGCGCGGGCATCATCGAGCGCTTCGCGCCATTCCATCTGCTGCATCAAAAATGCTGTTGGCATCGATGTGTTCGACTCGGTCTGCAGATCGATGCCATGCAGTTCGCACAGATAGGCAGCACGCTTGAGGGGATTCTTCAAGGTCTGGTAGGCTTCGTTGGCGCGCGTCGCCCATTGCATCGCTACCCGCTTTTCAGCGTCGGTGGCATTGACGAACTTGTCAGGATGGACGCGATTCTGGACTTCGTGATACGCGCCATCCAGCGCACCGGCATCGATCGTGAACTGTTGCGGCAATTGGAATAAGTCGAAGTGATTTTGCATTTTTCCGTAATATTCAAAACAAAAGCCTGTTCAGAAATCAACAGGCTCATTTTCGGGCGAGGCGCCCATCTTCAATAGCAGAAACCGGAATAGACACCTGCAATCTGCAAAGCAGCCCAATCGCAACGCTTATTACGTATTGACCACGAAAGACACGAACCGGACCCAGAACCAACGCGCTCGATTTAAAATATGGAGTATGACTATTTTTATGTCATTTCCCGCATATTGTATATGCGACTTTAAAATATACTCCTATCAATTCAGAGCGCGAACCGCTGTTTCGGCTGATGAACATGCCAACATCAAATCGTAAACGATTCTCCGCAACCGCATTCGTCCTTGACGTTCGGATTATGGAACTTGAAGCCTTCGTTCAGGCCTTCGCGAGCGAAATCGAGTTCGGTGCCGTCAATATAGGACAGGCTCTTCGGATCAACGAATACCTTAACGCCATAGGATTCGAACACGACGTCTTCCGCCTCCATATGGTCAACATATTCGAGTTTATAAGCTAAACCGGAACAGCCGGTGGTACGAACCCCGAAACGCAGACCGATACCATTTCCACGCCGGTCAATGTAACGACTGATGTGTTTAGCCGCTTTTTCAGTCAATGTGATTGCCATGATTTTCTCCATACCCTTCTTCTGCCTGGACGAAGGAATGCTATTTGCACCAAAAACTTATGCCACTGCCGACGCTGTACCGTGCTTGGTTTTATAGTCCAGCACCGCTGCCTTGATTGCATCCTCGGCCAGGATAGAGCAGTGAATTTTTACTGGCGGCAATGCGAGCTCTTCGGCAATTTGCGTGTTCTTGATATCCAGCGCCTGGTCCAGCGTCTTGCCCTTGACCCATTCGGTCACCAGAGACGAGGACGCAATGGCAGAGCCGCAGCCATAGGTCTTGAACTTGGCATCCTCGATCAAGCCATTTGCGCCGACCTTGATTTGCAATTTCATCACATCGCCGCACGCAGGCGCGCCGACCATGCCGGTGCCGACAGAATTATCATCCTTGTCGAACGCGCCGACATTGCGCGGATTTTCGTAGTGATCGAGAACTTTTTCCGAGTAAGCCATTTTGATGCTCCTTAAAACAATATGTTGATGCGTTACGACTTTTGATGCGAAATCCGATACGAAATTAGTGCGCTGCCCACTTGATCGAACTGATGTCGATCCCTTCTTTATGCATATCCCACAGCGGCGACAGATCGCGCAATTTGGCCACTTTGGTTTTCATCAGCTCGATGGTGAAATCAATTTCTTCTTCAGTCGTAAAGCGACCGATGGTGAAGCGAATCGAGCTATGTGCCAGTTCATCGCTGCGGCCCAGCGCACGCAATACATACGAAGGCTCGAGACTGGCCGATGTGCAGGCGGAACCGGACGACACCGCGATATCCTTGATCGCCATAATCAGCGATTCGCCTTCGACGAAATTGAAGCTGGCATTCAGGTTGTGCGGCACGCGGTGTTCCATGTCGCCGTTGATGTAGACCTCTTCGAGAGCTTGCAAGCCCTTGGCCAAGCGGTCGCACAACGCCTTGATGCGCACTGTTTCCGTCGCCATTTCGTCCTTGGCGATACGGAAAGCTTCGCCCATGCCAACAATCTGATGCGTCGGCAAGGTGCCGGAACGCAAGCCGCGCTCATGGCCGCCACCATGCATCTGGGCTTCAATGCGCACCCGCGGTTTGCGCCGCACGTACAAGGCGCCAATGCCTTTCGGGCCATAGGTTTTATGCGCGGTGAAAGTCATCAGGTCAACCTTGGATTTTTCCAGGTCGATCTCCACCTTGCCGGTCGCCTGGGCGGCATCGCAGTGGAAAATAATGCCTTTGGATCGGCAGAGTTCGCCAATTTCGTCAATTGGCTGGATCACGCCGATTTCGTTATTGACCAACATGACCGACACCAGGATCGTGTCGGGACGGATTGCTTCTTTCAACTGTTCGATCGTTATCAATCCATTTTCTTGCGGCTGCAGATAAGTCGCGTCAAAACCTTGCCGCTCCAGTTCGCGTACCGTATCAAGCACTGCCTTGTGCTCAGTCTTGACTGTGATGATGTGCTTGCCCTTGGTCTTGTAAAACTGGGCCGCGCCCTTGAGGGCAAGGTTGTTGCTTTCGGTAGCGCCGGAGGTCCAGATTATCTCGCGCGGATCGGCATTGACCAGTGCGGCCACTTGCGCACGCGCTTCCTCCACTGCTTTCTCAGCCGACCAACCGTACATATGACTGCGTGAAGCGGGGTTGCCGAACTGCTCGCGCAGATAAGGAATCATCTTGTCGGCAACGCGCGGATCGATTGGTGTAGTTGCGGAATAATCCATATAAATCGGGAAATGCGGAGCCTTCAATGACTCGATCAAGCTTTTGTCCAACGGTGCATTCATTATCAAGCTCCAAATGTCATCACATGACGACGTGGGTACGGCGCGATTGCATGACAACCACGTTTTGTTCAGTATTTTTTTGTATTTGCTGATCAGCAAGATCTTTAAGCGAGACGGAATCGAGATAATCAACCATTTTTGCATTCAAGGTCGACCACAGATCATGCGTCATGCAACGACCGCCGGTCTCTGGCTTCGAGTGCTGGCAGTTTTCCTTGCCGCCGCATTGCGTCGCATCAAGTTGCTCATCAACCGCAATTATAATATCCGCCACCGTTACATCCTCGGCTTTGCGCGCCAGATTGTAACCACCTCCAGGGCCGCGCACGGACTCTACTATTTTATGGCGACGCAGCTTGCCAAACAGTTGCTCCAGATAGGAAAGTGAAATTTCTTGCCGCTGGCTGATACCAGACAAAGTAACAGGCCCATTACCCTGACGTAAAGCCAAGTCAATCATTGCTGTCACCGCAAAACGGCCTTTTGTCGTCAGACGCATAAAAATTCCAGTCCCAAAAACACACTTGTCACAATCGTCAAAAAAGTTAATTCCCGATCATTTTTGTCAAGTATAACAAACTTGAGCAAATCTGTCAGGTAAGCATCTGGATTGGAAAGTGGGCAGGCTCTGACAAATACATGAACAACAACTTTTTAGCAAGTTACCCAGATCAAGCGACGGCTGGCCTTAGCTAAAAAATGAACTCATCGCGTTAACGTTAAGAGTCATTCTACTTTGGATGAGAAAGTCAAAATAAAAACGGCGGTATTGCACCGCCGCTTTCATTTACCCTGTAATCAGAGTGTATTAGCAGGAGCATCAAGCTCCTATATCCGCATCGAATGCGGTTGCGAGTGGTGTTCTCGTATACAACTTTTGACTCTTAAAATTCAAAGCGAGAACGGTATATCGACATACCTCCTGAAACG
>JBDSCZ010000158.1:0-6072 GCA_039920865.1 Burkholderiaceae bacterium | reverse complement strand
TTCAACCCGGCGGCATTCCAGCGCCTTCGGGAGTGGTGCGATTTTCCAGTCGCCGTCGCGGATGTGCGCAGTTTCAGGCAAGAAATCAGGCAGCTTGCCTGCATCGAGTTCATTGGCACGAACCACGCGCGCGGCCAGCAATTGCTGGCGGCGCGGTTCGAATGCGCGGGTCAGCTTGGCGACCAGCGCCAATGCTTCCGTGGTCAGAATTTGTTCGTAGCCGGGTGCGATCTCGGCTTTGATTTCCATGCCGGCTGGCAAAGTGAGTTGCGTCATGTTGTGCTCCTGTAAGTGGGTTTCTGTTGTGCGTCAAGATTGACGACCAGATGGGTTAAAACGGTTTTGATGCAGAATTTTACGATGCGTTTAGAATCTAGTATATTGGATAAAAATAATGCAAACACAATGATTTATCAATTTATTATTGCGTATTTATCACAGATAGATCGTAAGCCAACCCTCTGGTAATTATAAAGCCGGCAACACTCCCAATACCATCATGGACCATTTTAAGCAGATTTCCACTTTCGTCGAAGCGGCCACCCGCGGTAGCTTGTCTGCCGCTGCCAGAGCCGAGGGCATCGCTCCCGCGATGATAGGGCGACGGCTGGATGCGCTGGAAAAACGGCTTGGCGTCAAGCTGTTGCAGCGCACCACCCGCAAAATCGCCCTCACCGACGAAGGCGCGGCCTTCCTCGAAGATTGCCAGCGGATTCTGGCCGACATGGAAGATGCCGAATCCGCTGTCACCGCAGGCAGCGCGCGCGCCAGCGGCCACCTTAGCATTTCGGCGCCGGCCGGCTTCGGACGGATGCATGTGGCGCCATTGTTGCCGTCCTTTCTGGCCGAGCATCGTGATGTCGCTTTAAATCTGAATCTGAACGATCGACTGGTCGATCTGATCGGCGAAGGGATCGATGTCGCGATCCGGATCGCATCGCTGGCCGATTCGAATCTGGTCGGCGTCAAACTGGCAGACAATAAACGGGTGGTGGTGGTAGCGCCGGCTTATCTCAAAAAAAACGGCGCACCGCAGATTCCGGACGATCTGGCCGGACACAACTGCCTGGCGCTGCCCAGCGACGGTAGCCAGCGCGGTTGGACCTTTTGCCAGAATGGCAAAAATATCACACTCAAAGTAGCCGGAAATATGGTTTGCAACGATGGCCAGGTATTGCACCACTGGGCGTTGGCTGGACGCGGTCTGGCATGGCGCTCAATGTGGGAGGTGCGCAGCGCACTGGAATCCGGCCAGTTGGTGACGGTGCTCGATGACTTTGCCACACCCGGCAACGATATTTACGCAGTGTTTGCACAACGCCAGCATATGCCGCTCCGCATACGGGCCTTTATCGACTTTCTGAAGCATGTGTATGCGCAGGCGGATTACTGGGAACAACATTGAGCAGCAATGCGTACGTCAGCGCACATGCTGGGTTACGCGATAAAGCCGCTAACCCAGCCTAGGATGCTATAGCAGCCCGAACGCCAGCGCCGCAATGATGGTCGGCGGTAGTGCTGCCAACAGCAATCCCAGCGGATGTACTGCTTCATCGTCGAAGTGTCCGCGCAAGATGGCGATACCGGCCGGATTGGGTGCGTTGGCAATGATGGTCAGGCCGCCGCCGGTGACAGCGCCAGCGACCAACGCATATTTGAAACCATCGGACAGTCCTTCGACCAGTGAGCCGAGATAAGTCAGCGCCGCGTTGTCGGTGAATGCCGTCAGGGCGATCGCGCCAAAGAATACTGCATCGCTGCTCATGCTCAATAACACCGGCTGCAACCACCATTGTTGCTGTCCGCCCAAGACCACCAGACCGGCCAGAAAGAAGGCGACCAACAGACCCTCGCGCAGGATCAAGCGATCCTGATGGCGCCGATACGCGCTTGCCACGCCGAGAAAGAACAGGAACAAGCCCATGAACATTGCTGTGTGATGGGCAAATACCACGACGCCGACAAGAAATGCCAGATGCACCATGGTCAATGCGAGCGGAACGGTGTCGCCATTGCTATTCCCGCTTTCAATCGACAGCTTGGACAATTCCTTGCGAAAAAGTAGCGTGACACCCATGGCATTGACTACCACTGCAATCGCAGCTTTCCATCCGAACGTCGCCATCATGAATCCGATGTTCCAGTCCCATTTTGCGGCAACCATCAAAACCGGCGGAGCGGCGAATGGTGTCAGTGTGCCGCCGATTGAGATATTCACGAACAATACGCCCAGCGTCGCATACTTCAGCCTTGACGAAATCCCGCTGGCAAAGAAGCTGTCGGCCAGGATCAGTGCTGCAAGTGTCATGGCAGCCGGTTCGGTGATGAACGATCCCAGCAAGGGCACTAGCGTCAAAACCGTAAAATAGAACCCGATGCTGCCAGGCAAGGGAATAGCGCGCGCTACCAGGCGCACACCGCCCATGGCGGTTTGCAGGATTGGACGGGTACCGGCAATCACCATGATGGCGAAGACGAACATCGGCTCGGTGAAGTTGCGCGAGTCAACATACTCCGTTGCAACCGCTACACCATCTGTGACGAACATTAGCAAAACTAAAACCAGTGCCCAGAAGCCAAATACGACCTCGACTTCACCCAGCAAGTGCCACAGTCCGGCATGGGCCGGTCGGGTATATGCCAAATTCAAGAAGAATTTGGTAGAGAATGTATGCAGAATGGCAACGGCAAACAGGGTAGCGCCGATCATTTCAATGCTGCTTGGTGTCACACAGGTCTCCTTGAGTGTCCGATTGGAGTGCCATAGTAAGGCATAACCTCATTCCGAATTGCAACGCATCGCCGAGGAAAAGCTCCTATTCATTCGACGGAGATGTTTTTTTACTAAGGAGGTGGAAACGTATCGCAGCCGGCTGATGCGACGAAATTGCGACGTAATCCAATTCGCCGCCTCGAACTATCCCGGCCAATGGATTTAATTTGTAAGCAGGCTGTTACAAAGTCAGCCTCTTCGATGCTCCTGCATAAAACATATACTCAATCAGTAGACAATTGTTTGCGCATATAAACATTAGCAAAAATTAATATACTCCTGTTTATTTATAATTTTAAAAGAATATCAGGCATTCTTTGCTGATTATCAAGGCAACACATTTTTAGTCTCCAATGAAAATATTTATATTTTCCAGGGAGTAATTCAAGAGTTTCACTGTCACACCTTGCACAAATGCAACGGACAGACTCTGACATGCAAAAAACACACGACAAGACCAGATGATTGATTTCACATTATTCAAGACGAAAGACGCGTTAATTGCGCCGATCCTGCTGCTGGTCGGCGTGGTCATCACCATTTTCCTGGCATTGCGAACCAGGCAACTGCCGTTGTTTCCTGGTCGCAGCTATTTTCTCGGGATGTTGCTGGCCGCTGCCTGGTGGGCTACGGCAGCCGCACTCGAAAGCTTCGCCTTGCTGCCGCAGAGCAAGGTATTGTGGAGCGAACTTGCCTGGCCTGGCATCGTCGCTGCACCGACATTTTGGGCATTATTTATCTGGACTTATGTCAACGGCAATTTCAAGCCATTGCAAACCAGGTGGCGATTGGCCCTGCTGGCAATGCCGCTGGTGACCTGCGCCATCGCTGTTACCAATCAGTCGCACCATCTGATGTACGCCCAAACTACTGCGCAAATCAGCCAAACCGGTTTGCAGATGGTGTACGTTCACGGTCCGTGGTTTTATCTCGCCACCGTCTATCTTTATGTATTCATGTTGCTCAGTATGGTCGCAGTGGTCAATGTGCTACCGCAAGCGAGCCCAATTTATCGCCGTCATTACCTCGGATTTGCGCTGGCCATGTTGTTCCCATGGATCGCCAATATCGGCTACGTCACCGATACCGTGCTGTTGTTCGGACTTGATCCAACGCCATTTAGTTTTCTGCTGATGACGATGGTTTTTTATTGGCTCATCAGCCAAAACCAATTGTTTGATTTGCTGCCGGTAGCGCGCACCGTCTTGCTCGATGCGGTGCCGGACGTCGTACTGGTATTGGATGAAGAACACCGTATAGTGGAATGCAACAGCGCCGCAACCGGGTTGCCTGGTATTCCGGGTATGCAGGAATTGTCCGTCGGCAGCCATTTGCACGAGTTTCCAATGCTTAATGATGTGCTGCAGCCACTGTTGACCCAAGGTGCAAAAGACCGCTTCGATATCGTTCTGGGTCATCCCGAGCGCCATTTTGAACTAAAAAAAGTGCCGCTATTGTACCGGCGCAAGAATGTCGGCTTGCTCTTGATGTTGCGCGATATCACGCATCGCAAACTGGGTGAAATCAAGCTGCACAATGCGATGGCCGATCTCGAGGCCCAGTTCGAAACCAATTTGCAGCTGCAGCAGCAGTTGTATGAAGATGCAATTCGCGATGTCTTGACCGGACTGCATAACCGGCGCTTTCTGGACGAAGTGAAATCCGGACTGGAAGCGGAATGTGTACGCAACAAGGAACCGCTGGCGGCAGTCATGATCGACATCGATCACTTCAAGCGCTTTAACGACACCTACGGCCACGCTGCCGGCGACCAGGTGTTGCGCACCATTGCCGAATTTTTACAAAACAGCATCCGACAAAGCGATTATGTGTTTCGTATGGGCGGGGAGGAATTCCTGGTTTTGCTGCCCAATACCAGTCGAGAGCAGGCATTTATCCGTGCCAGCAACTGGTGCAAAAAATTCGCCGCCATCAAGATTCAACTCGATGACGATACTGTTTCTGCAACGTTTTCAGGTGGTATTGCAATCTATCCGGACGACTCTGAATGTATCAATTTACTGCTCGATCTGGCGGATAAAGCACTTTACAAGGCAAAAGAGGCCGGCCGTAACCGGATTGAATGCGACCAGAGCGACCTGCCGCAAGATCAGCGTTCCGGCCCACCTGACGTGCCAAGGTCGGAAGCGTCGCCCCATTTGGCCAGCGCGTGATCGTCAGATTCGCGCGCATCCACCCAGCGCGCGCCGCCTGATGCCTGTTCCTTCTTCCAGAATGGCGCTGCGGTTTTCAGATAATCCATGATGAATTCACAGGCCGCGAAGGCCTCGCCACGGTGCGCCGAAGTAACCGCCACCAGCACGATCTGATCCAGCGGCATTAACGGCCCGACTCGATGGATCACCAGCGCATCGAAAAATATCCAGCGCGCACGCGCCAACTGCACGATTTCTTCCAGCGCCTTTTCAGTCATGCCGGGATAATGTTCCAGCTCCATCCCGGCAATATCGGCACCGTCATTGAGATCGCGCACGGTGCCGACAAAGGCGACCACCGCACCCACTTTCGGATTGGCAATGCGCAGTTGGCTGACTTCAGTGGTCAGGTCGAAATCTTCGGTTTGTACACGCACAGGCATGATGCATCGCTCTCTTTTGGCGGCTAACGATTGCATATTTTACGCCCAGACCAGGTTTACAATGAAGTTCGCAAGTCTTTGATAAAACAGCGCTGCAGCAAGGGTACCAGGCAAATAAGTCATGAAAACAAATCCGTTGACCAAAATTGTCTTGAATGTCGTGGGCAGCATAGCGGTGCTGCTTGCCGTTCTGGGCGTTTTTTTGCCGCTATTACCGACCACACCTTTCCTGCTGCTGGCTTCGGCTTGCTATTTCAGGGGTTCGCCACGGATGTACCGCTGGTTGGTAAGCAACAGGATACTGGGGACATACATAAATAATTTTCAACGTGGAAAGGGAATCCCGCTCAAAGGCAAGATTATTTCACTGCTTCTACTTTGGGCTTCGCTGTCGTTTTCGATCTACACGATGAACGCTGTGGTTGTGAGGCTTATCCTGGTCGCCATCGGGATCGCGGTTAGCACGCTTATCCTGCGCATGAAGACACTGAAATAATTAATAACTGATGCACTTGTCCACGAAAGATACGAAAAAATGGCAAGAATGGCGTCCACAGAAACTGCTGTTTGGATGCGGGAAAGGTGTTGGTAGCAATCTATTTTTAACCTGAGTATATTTAGTTATCGCAATGAATATATACGGCAATAGCTATAAAAATAGAAATACTCCTTGTTTATACCTGATTACCTATATACCTCA
>JBDSCZ010000157.1:0-8583 GCA_039920865.1 Burkholderiaceae bacterium | reverse complement strand
TGCATATACTACCTATATTAAATTGTAGGGACGGGTTCCAAACCCGCCCCTACAGGCACTCCTGGAAACGAATCTACAACGCCCCGGTCTCCTTTAGATAATGGCGTGCATAACGACCATCGAGTCGATCCAGCGGCAACAAAAGAAACAGATCGGCGCAATGGAAATCGGGGTCCCAGGCGGGTTCGCCGCAGACCCAGGCGCCGCTGCGCAGATACCCTTTCAGCAGTGGCGGCACCTGCGGTTCGTGTCCCGCTTCGCGCGCATCGGTCGGAAACGGCAGGTGCGGCGTTACCCGGTATTCGGGCGGTGCCAGATTGCGCTCAGATAGCGCGTGATACAACGCGGCAGCGTTATGACCGCCATCGGCCAGGCTGATGCTGGCGCAGCCGATTAGATAATCGCAGCGCTCGCGCCGCATGTATGCCGCCAGTCCCGCCCACAGCATCATGATCACGCTGCCGCTGCGATAATCGGGATGGATGCAAGCGCGTCCAGCCTCTGCGATGCGACCGCGCAAATGCGCCAACCGGCTAAGGTCGAACTCCTGCTCAGAATAGAAGCGCCCAATCCGGCGTGCCGCATCGGCACTCAGCACGCGGTAAGTACCGACCACCTTGAGCGTTTTCCTGTCGCGCACGATCAAGTGGTCGCAGTAGGGATCGAACGCATCCTGATCCAGGCCCTCCGGATTGACCAGCGTCGTCAGCCCCATGGTCTTGATAAAAATCTTGTAGCGCAAGCGCTGCACTTCGCGCACCTCTGCCGGGGTGCTGGCAAGGCTCAATGCCAGCTTGGGGAAATGCGGCTTCGCATCGGCAGAAATTGTCAGTAATCGCATGTTCGCCCTTGTTTTGAAAACAGATAGAGCGTAACTGCGGAATATTTCCAGGCCATGACGGCTGCATGTCAATCGCGTGACATGCGCACAGAAGCGTTTCCGGCGATCCTTGCGACAAACATATACAGCATGCTGTATTTTTAAATGCGCAATAATAATATGCGCAAAGTGCGATGTTTTGCTACATACTCCTGCATAAATTGGCAATAAAAAACCGGGGCGGTGACCCCGGTCTGTTGTTGCTTGACTTGTTGCTTAACTTGCTGCGAATGAATTACTTGTCTTTCTTTGGACGCCCCGCCTTTAAGGGCATCAGGCCGGCCAGTGCAGCCCGCAATTGGGTCACGCTCAACTGATCGACCAGCGCCACGCCGATGCGCAACAATTCGCTTTTTCTAATGTTGACTCCGGCTTTGAGCGATGCCTTCTTGACCTTGTTCAGGACTTCGTATTCCACTTCCGGCATGGTGAAACTATCCCGGACCAGTTTGGCTTTCTTCGCTTTCTCCTTTACCGCGGCTGCGGGCTTGGCTGCTGCCGGCGGCTTGGCTGCGGGTGCTGCAACCTTCGCTACCGGGGTTTTGACGCTCTTGCGTACCACTGCTTTTTTTACCGTTGCTCCTCCCACTGCTGCCTTGGCGGCCGGCGGCCGGCCAACGCGCGCAACTCTGGTCGATGCTGCCGTCTTGGATGGCGCTGCTGCGCTTGCTGCCTTAGCTACCACGGGTGCCGGTTTGGCGAGCGCAGGGACAACCTCGGGAGTGGTGGCACTCTCTGCTTTAGGACTAGGATTCTTGTTCATTTTTTTGCTCCAATAAATAGTATAAATAATATAAATAATATTACCGGATTATGCAAGGAAAGAATCGGCAGCAAGGCCGCAGCAAAAAGCAGCAACCATGCCCGAGATTCTCGCGTCATACTCAAGCGTCATGCATTGCTCTTGACAACGAAGTCGACATCGACATCTTCCCAGCACTCGATCTCCTTTTTCATCCAGTAAGAGAGAGTCGGATGGCTTGCGATCCAGTCCGAACGCAGATCCAGTTCAATCCGATTTTTCATCTTCAGCCGCAACCCGCTTCCATCCACATCGATGCGGGCATGCATGAATATCACCGCCAGCCGCAACGCCAATACCGCCTTGGCCGTATCCGTATTGGATAACACGTCGCTGACCTTGCGCAGGTTGCCCTTGTGCGCCAGGATCAGGCGGCTCATCAGTTTTTGCTCGCGCGTGGTAAAGCCGGGCAAATCGGCATGTTCGATCAGGTAAGCGCCATGCTTGTGATAATCGGTCTGCGACACCGCCAGACCGACCTCATGCAGCAGCGCGCTCCAGTAAAGTTGTCTGGCGTGGGTGTCGGAAGCCGGCTTCAGTTGCCGGTACAAAGCAACCGCAATGGCGGCCACGCTGTTGGCCCGCTTCTCCACTACATGAAAGCGCTGCAGGCAATCGCGTACCGTTTGCTCGCGCCGGTCGCGCCGGGTGGAACGCAAATACAAGTCCCACATCACGCCCATGCGCAACCCGGCAGCAATCGGCCGCATGCTGGAGATTCCGAGCTCCTGAATGACGCCGATCAATATCGACAAGCCGCCCACCAGCACCGCAGCACGCTCCGGCTTCAAGCCGATCAGATCGATATTGTCGATGCTGCCAAACGCAATCAGACGCTGCCGCAAGGCTTCCAGACTGGCATGCGTCAGCGTCCCATCGCCGAGCCCGTTCTTCAGGATCGCATCCGAAATTACCCGCGTCGTGCCCGATGAGCCGTAGGCAAGCGACCAGTTGTCAGGATGATAGGGCGGCGCCGCATCTTCAAAATGGCTGCGCGCGGAAAGCACTGCCGCATCGAAAGTGACAGCATCGATGCGGCCATCGGGAAAAAACACCAGGCCCTGCTTGACGGTGCCGATGCCGAAGGACTCGACATGCTCGATGTCGGGGCCGCGCCCCAGAATCAGCTCGGTAGAGCCGCCGCCGATGTCGAGCACCAGCCGCCGCTCGCTGGCAACCGCCACCGAGCACGCGACGCCCATGTAAATGAGGCGTCCTTCTTCTTCGCCGGAAATGATTTCGATCGGATAGCCGACAGCCTGCTCCGCCAGTGGCAGAAATTCGGCCGCGTTTTTGGCGATCCGAAAGGTATTGGTCGCCACCACCCTGACCGCATGCAACGGAAAACTCGCCAATATGGCCTTAAAACGGCGCAAGGTATCTACCGCACTCTGCATCGCCTGCTCGGTCAGAAAGCCATTCTGGTCCAGACCGGCAGCAAAACGAATCGACTCGCGCGAACTCTTGACCACACGTATCGCCTCGCCGTCATGTACACCGATATGCAGACGAAAACTATTTGAACCCAAATCCACTGCAGCAAACATGCAACCCTCTCGTATTCAATCGCATACCACACGTCTGCCAAAGACGACACAGGCCCCAAATGCAACAGCCAAGTCATGAATGAAAAGAGTTCCGGCGGTATTTTTTGTGAAATGAAGCAGGAGTATACAGCGCCAGCAGGCTGCCGCATCTATCGAAGCAAAGCGGGAAATCCGCTGCACGAGCGCAGATTTCCCACTTTTTTGCTCGATAGCCGGCCATTTACTGAAAATGCGACACACATGCCTTTACTTGCAATGCGTACTTAAACTGACCCGGTGGATCAATTCGGCGCGGCTGGTGACGCCGGTTTTGGAAAAAGTGTGGCCCAGGTGCGTGCGCACGGTCGGAAAACTGATCGATAGCTGGCGCGAGATTTCCTTGTCGGAATAGCCCTGCAATACCAGCGAGCAGACTTCTGCTTCGCGTTGTGTCAAGCCGAAACATTGGCCCAAATCTGCCACTGCGGGCAGCGCGCGATGCTGCCGCACCAGCTGGATCAGTATGCTGGCCTGCACTTGTGCGGCGTACTGGACGGCTACCGTGGTGGCCAGATAGCCGTCCCAGGACTGTCCGCTCACGGTGTTCTTTCCTGACGCTTGCAGAAAGCCCGCCAGTGAAGCGCGCTGCGGATCGTCCAAGCGCTCGAACAGTACGCTGGCGCTGCGGTTGCGCTGCAGTTCAGTGCCGTCGCGGTCGAGGATGAAACAGGGGTCGGGATGACTGGCCCACAGCGCTTGCCAGTTATCGCTGTTGCTGCGCTCGCGCTGCAGCGCGGCCACCTGCGTCAGCGCATTGGCCAGATGCGGCTTCAGCATTTCCAGCAGCGTTACTTCGCGCGCTCCGAATGGGGGCTGCTGCCGTGTGCGCCAGATGCGCAGATCGCCGATATGCCGCTCGCCGTCGCGCAGATGCAGGTCAATGCCATGGTGCAGCCCGCCGCGAATCAGGAAGTCGTTGAAGAATTCGGTCTTTTCCAGTTCGCTCTGGGCAATCACTGCCGCTACCGGCGTTGCCTGACGCCGCTGCAGCAGCAGCGGCGTGATCGGGTCGTGGTACTGGAAATATTCTTGATACAGCGCCAGCCGGTCCGGCTCTATATTTACTGCGACGCAGTCTTCGAAGCGCCCGCTCGCATCGTCCCTGACATACGACGCCAGATGATCGGCGCGCAGCAGGTGCAGGATGGCGTGCGCGATATCTTGCCGGATGCGGCGCGAGCTATCGCCGCGGTGTAGGCTGGCAATGATGTCCAGCAGCAAATGCAACTCTTCGCGGGTCGGCGCATACATCGGCTTATTTCCCGGAATAGCCGAGGCGGTAGGATACCGTTTGCGCGCAAGCCTGCAGTTCGCGCGCGATCGGGCCGCCCCAGGACGAATCGAAGCTGCCGGACGAACCAGTGGCGGTAATCACCAGCGCCAGCGACTGCTTGCTGTCGAACACCGGCGCACTGAATGCGCTGATGCCGGGAATCGGGAAGCCCTCGACCCGCGCCAAGCCGCGCTGGCGCACATCAGCCAGCGTTGCTTCGTGTTGCTGCAACGCATCTTTCGAGGTGTTTTGCGCCAGCACCGCCTGATCCTTCAATTCCCTGGCCAGCGCTGCTTCGACCAGTTTGACCGGCAGGAAAGCCGAAAACACCTGTCCGGTGGCGGTACCCAGCATCGACATCACCGAACCGGGCCGCAGATTGACATGCAGCGGGCGGTTCGAATCGCCCAGGTAAACCACGGTCGGGCCGTGCGTGCCCCAGACTGCCAACACGACGGTTTGCTCGATACGGGAGGCCAGACTGGTGATTTCCGGGATCGCAAGCTTGATTGGATTTTGCTGTTGCAGGCAGACCAGCCCTATCTGAAATGCGAACGGACCCAGTCCGTAGTTGCCACTGACCGGATCCTGCTCGGTGAGGCCGACCGCGCCAAAGCTGGCCAGGTACGGATGCGCCTTGGACGGCGTCATGTTGGCCGCCTTCGCCAGCGTAGTCAGCGACATCGGCTGCCGGTGGTGCGCCAGCGCCATCAGCAACTGGCTGCCAACCTCGATCGCCTGTATCCGCCGGCTAGCCTTGGGAGGAAGTAAAACCATGCGGTTCTCCTTGAACGTGAAAATTGCGGTTGCACTGTTGCCGGCTGCACAGGCAAAGCCGGCAGCAACCGGGCACCGTTTGATTATAGATTAAATTTATTCGTCAATATCAACAATTTTGATGATGGTAAATTAGTTCGTTATAGATGAATATTAGTCCAGCAGGACCGGTACTGAAGGCCGGTCAGAAAATGCCACCCACGCTGGTGGCTGCCTACTTGACGTATTACAAGGACAAGGAATTCATATGAACCAGAAAAAATTTGCCTCACAGGCCGACCTCGAGCAGAAAAAAGTCAGCTTCGACCAATTGTCCGAACATGCATATGCATACACCGCCGAGGGCGACCCGAACACCGGCATCATCGTCGGCGACGAGGCGGTGATGGTGATCGATACCCAAGCTACACCGGTGATGGCGCAGGATGTGGTGCGCCGCATCCGCGAAGTGACCGACAAGCCGATCAAGTATGTGGTGATGAGCCATTACCACGCGGTGCGCGTGCTCGGCGCCAGCGGCTACCGGCAGCATGGGCTGGAGCACATCATCGCCAGCAAGGATACGTATGAACTGATTGTCGAACGCGGCGCCTTCGACATGGATAGCGAGATCGGCCGTTTCCCGCGCCTGTTCCAGGCGGTCGAATCGGTGCCAGGCCTGACTTGGCCGACGATCGTGTTCCAGAAAGAGATGACGCTCTGGCTGGGCAAGCTGGAAGTAAAGATCATGCAGCTCGGACGCGGCCATACCAAGGGTGATACGGTGGTCTGGCTGCCGCAGGACAAGGTGCTGTTTTCCGGAGATCTGGTCGAATTCGACGCCACGCCGTATGCCGGCGACGCTTACTTCCAGGATTGGCCGCACACGCTGGACAATCTGGCTGCGCTGCAAGCGGAAAAACTGGTGCCGGGACGCGGCGCCGCACTGAAGACTGCGGCCCAGGTCAAGGCCGGACTGGAAGGCACGCGGGACTTTGTGCAGGATCTGTTCGCTGCGGTGCGCCAAGGCGCGCAACAGGGCAAGGACCTGAATACGATTTACAAGGAAACCTATGCGCTGCTGCAGCCGAAATACGGCGACTGGGTGATTTTCGATCACTGCATGCCATTTGACGTAACGCGTGCCTACGACGAAGCGACCCGCTATCCCGATCCGCGCATCTGGACTGCTGAACGCGATGTCGAGATGTGGAAGACGCTGGAAGGCTAAGGCACGACAAGCCGACACGCCGGCAGAGGACAGCCTGCGGAATAACAGTAACCGCACGCATCGTTTGACTAAGACGATGGTGAGTCGGATCAGCAAGGAGATGGGCATGCAAAAAACCTATACCTATTCAAAATTCCCCTATACCACGCCGGAAGAAATCAGTAGCGGCGCAGTGCAGCGCTACCCGGTGGTAGTGGTCGGTGCCGGCCCGGCCGGCTTGGCGGCGGCGATTGATTGCCGCTTGCAGAACATACCGGTGCTATTGCTCGACGACGACGATACCGTCTCGGTCGGCTCGCGCGGTCTATGTTATGCAAAACGTGCGATCGAAGTGCTGGACCGGCTCGGCTGCGGCAACCCGATCATGGAGAAGGGCGTAAGCTGGAATGTCGGTCGCACTTTTTTCCGCAGCGATGAAGTGTTCAGCTTCAACCTGCAACCGGATTCCGATCAGAAGCGGCCCGGCATGGTGAATCTGCAGCAGTATTATCTGGAAGAATATCTGGTGCAGCGGGCAGTCTCGGCGGGCGTGACGCTGCGCTGGAAAAATAAGGTCGTGTCGGTGCAGCAGCAGGATGACTGCGTCAAATTGCAGGTCGAAACGCCAGATGGCATGTATCAGATCGAGGCCGACTGGCTGATCGTCGCAGACGGCGCGCGCAGTCCGGTCCGCAACATGCTGGGACTGGAAACTGAAGGCAAAATTTTCATGGACCGCTTCCTGATTGCCGATGTCGTAATGAAGGCCGATTTTCCGGCCGAGCGCTGGTTCTGGTTCGACCCGCCGTTCCATCCGAACCAGTCGGTGCTGCTGCACCGCGAAGCCGACAATGTCTGGCGCATCGATTTTCAGCTCGGCTGGGATGCCGATCCTGAGGAAGAAAAAAAGCCTGAAAACGTGATCCCGCGAATCAAGGCGATGCTGGGCGACGAGCGTGAGTTCGAGCTGGAATGGGTCAGCGTGTATACCTTCCAGTGCCGCCGCATGAAAAGCTTCCGGCACGGAAAATTCCTGTTTGTCGGCGACGCCGCGCATCAGGTGTCGCCATTCGGCGCGCGCGGCGCCAATTCCGGCTTGCAGGATACCGACAACCTGGTCTGGAAGCTGAAGCTGGTAATGGAAGGCAAGGCGCCTGACCAGTTGCTGGACACTTATTCGGAAGAGCGCTGCTTTGCCGCCGACGAGAACCTGATGAATTCGACCCGCTCGACCGATTTCATCACGCCCAAGAGTACGGTTAGCAAGACATTCCGCAATGCAGTGCTGAAGCTGGCGGAAAAACATACGTTCGCCAGAAAGCTGGTCAATTCCGGCCGGCTTTCAGTGCCCGCATTTCTGACCGAGTCCCGCCTGAATACGCAGGATACCGATCAATTTATCGGGGACATGGTGCCGGGCGCACCGATGGACGACGGCCCGGTAAAGCTCGACATGCAAGACGGCTGGCTGATCGAACAGCTCGGCAATTGTTTCCAGGGCCTGTATTTCTGCGATGATCCGGCCGCGATCCCGGAATCTGTGCTGACACAGTTTTCCGTGCTGGCGCAGGATGCGCTGCCGATCGAGGCGCTGGTCATTTCCGCCAAGCCGGGCCGCCTGCCGAACGCGAAAGTCCTGCTCGACGTCAATGGCGTGATCGCCAGGCGCTACGATGCGCAAGATGGAAGCTATTACCTGGCGCGCCCCGACCAGCATGTCGCTGCTCGCTGGCGTACGCTCGACGCGGCGCATGTCCAGCAGGCGCTGGCCCGGGCCACTTGCAACCTCACATGCAACCTCTAGCGGAAGAATTATCATGACACTGAATCTGAACCCGAACTTCCGCGAATCGGGCAAACGCTATTTCCGTGAATTTTCACCCGGCGACGATTTTTATGAAGCACTGATCGAGACCCATCGCGACCTTTCCGACGAACAAAGCGCGCTGCTGAATGCGAAGCTGATTTTGCTGCTGGCTAACCATATCGGTGACATCGCGATCCTGCGCTCTGCGATGCAGCTGGCGCGCGAAGAGGTTTAAGGCTAAACGCGCCAAAAGGGGTTCTGTCGTTTGC
>JBDSCZ010000156.1:0-12593 GCA_039920865.1 Burkholderiaceae bacterium | reverse complement strand
ACATATCAAAACAGCATGTGAAAAAAAACGGCCTGTAAATATACTAAGGATTAGTATATTTACAGGCCGTTTAATTATTTGCGTAAATACCACTTTTTTAATGCATACTCACCGCATCAAATCCATTCCAAAATAAAATCTTACAATATAGTCCCGCAATTACCTGAGCCAGCCGCGATGCCTGAAATACCAGAACGGTGTAATTGCAGAAGCCAGCATCAGCGCCAGCGAAAACGGATAACCGAAAGTCCAGTCGAGTTCCGGCAATAGCTTGAAGTTCATGCCGTAAATGCTGGCGATCAGGGTCGGCGGCAGGAAGGCGACGCTGGCGACCGAGAATATCTTGATGATCTTGTTCTGGTTGATATTGATCAGACCGACGGTGGCGTCCATCAGGAAGTTGATCTTGTCGAACAGGAAAGAGGTATGGCCGTCCAGCGACTCGATGTCGCGCAATATCTGGCGCGACTCCTCGAACTGGTCGGCATTCAGCAGGCGGCCGCGCATCAGGAAACTGACTGCGCGCCGGGTATCCATCATGTTGCGCCGGATGCGCCCGTTCAAATCCTCCTCCTGCGCGATCGCATTCAGCGTGGCAGCCGCGTCCTGATCGGTAAAGTCTTTTTGCAGCACGCGCCGGCTGACATCCTCCAGATTTACATAAATTCCTTCCAGCGCATCGGCCGAGTACTCGGCATCGGTGGCGAACAGTTCGAGCAGCACATCCTTGAAATCCTCGATCGAGCCGGGGCGCGAACGGGCCCGCATGCGCACCAGCCGAAACACCGGCAAATCGTCGTTGTGAACCGAAAACAGCATGGTCTTGGTCAGGATGAAGGCCACCGTGACGCTGCGCGACGGCCCTTCTTCCTCCTCGATCAGGAAATCGGTGCGCAGATGCAGATCGCCGTTTTCGGCGTCGTAATAACGCGCCGAAGCCTCGATATCCTTGACCTCGTCCTCGCCCGGTAAGGTGACCTGATAGATGCTCTTGATCCAGTCCCGCTCTGCATCGTTGGTTTCGGTCAGATCAACCCAGACTGGCTCGATGCTGGCCAGATCGGCGCGGGTGTCGATATACACCTGTTTGAGCCGGCCATTTTGCAAAATAAATGCATTAATCATAAATTCTCCCAGTCATACAAACGCGTCACCCGCGGCACTCTCGCAGCGGCGTGCGCAACACAGCTTTTTCTCAATCGGAATGGTGTGATCAGGCGGATTACGAAACGCCGCCAGAAACTTGTAAATTCAGGACGAAAGCGACTATAAACTTGCGCAGTGACGCCCTGATGACAAGTTTGGCCGCACAGGAGGCAAACCCGCAGGCTGAAAACAGCGCAAGTGTACTTTCATCGATAGCGGCAAGCAAGCGTCAACGCGAGAGTGCCGGCGCCCCCGCGGGCATTTCCGGAAAACCGTCGCCGAAACGCTGTGCAGCTGCGGCGGCAGCCGGTACTTTGGGTGCGTCAATCCCTTGCGTAAAATGCAGCTCGACGGCCTTGCTGCCGGATTTCTTGAGGTCGCAATCGACATTGGAATACAGCACCGTGCCGTTCACCGTGCAGCGTCGAACCGTTGTCGGTTGCGCACCGGCGGCGGCAGACTGCGCCGTTGGCAGAACAACCTGCACCCGTTGCAGCAGGCCTGTCGCGGCAGCGGTCTGGCTTGCCCATGCCCTCAGCTCGGCCGGCAGATTGCGTTCATGGCGCAACGAGAACAAAGCGGCCATCGCGGCCACGCTCAGCAGCGCCATCAGGATCGCGCACCACAGCAGGCTCAGGCCGCGTTGTTTTGACATCATGGCAGTTCGGCCGCGCCCATCCGGCGCAAGATCAGGCTGGTGCGCCGCGCCAGATAGGCGGAGCCGCGGCGGCTGTCATAAAAACGCGGGTTCGGCAGCATCACGGCCATCCGGGCAGCCTGGCTGGCGCTCAGGTTGGCGGCAGAAACGCCATAATAATGGCGCGCTGCCGCTTCGGCTCCGAACACGCCGTTACCCCATTCGACCACGTTCAGGTAAATCTCGAAAATGCGCTCCTTGCTCATCCAGAATTCCAGCATGTAAGCGATGGCCATTTCCTGCGCCTTGCGGAAATAGCTGCGACTGCCCGACAGGAACAGGTTCTTGGCCAGCTGCTGGGTGATGGTCGAGCCGCCGGAAACCACATGGCCTTTGCGTGAATTTTTTTCGTAGGCTTTTTGCAGCGCGTCCCAGTCGACACCCTGATGCTCGGAGAACAGCGCATCTTCGGAGGTGATGATCGCGCGCTTGAGATTATTTGAAATCCGCGCGTACGGCGCCCATTGCTGCTTGAGCACCGCGGCCGGATTTTTTTCCTGCAGCTGCGCCAGTTGCGCATGCATGAAGCTGGTCGATCCGGGGTTGAACACGACCCAGAGGCCGATCTGCGCAAAATAATACAGTTGCAGCAGCAGGATCAGCAGCAGTGGCGCCAGCACCAGCCACCACCGCAGTTTCAGTTTCATCGTCCGCACGTTCGCTCAAGCCCGCAGTTGCGTCTGCAATTCCGATTGCAGCTGCGCCAGTACCTGAGAGGTAGCCGGCCGCACGCCGCGCCACAGCAAAAACGATTCTGCCGCCTGCTCGACCAGCATGCCCAGACCATCGCGCACGCTAGCGCCGTGCTGCGCGGCAAAGCGCATGAACACGGTCGGCTCCTTGCCGTACATCATGTCGTAGGCAAGGCAGGCATGACTGAAGACGCTGGCGGGAATCGGCGGCAGCGCGGCCGCCAGGCTGGCTGCAGTGGCATTGATGACGATATCGAACGAGCCTGCCAGAACAGCAAAATCGCACGCCAGAACTGATCCATCGGCGGCAAACTGCTGCGCCAGCGCAATCGCCTTGGCGGCAGTGCGATTGGCGATCACCAGCTCGGCCGGAGCCTGCTGCAACAGCGGCAGAATCACACCGCGGGCGGCGCCGCCCGCGCCCAGCAGCAGGATGCGCCGGCCGGCCAGCGGCACCCCGGCATTGCGGACGATATCGGCCACCAGCCCGACGCCGTCGGTGTTGTCGCCGAAAATGGTATCGCCTTCGAACTTGAGCGTATTCACCGCGCCGGCAGCGCGCGCGCGCGCGCTCAGGCGGGTCGCCAGCGCAAATGCTTCAAGCTTGAACGGCACTGTCACATTCGCACCCTTGCCGCCGGCGGCGATGAAAGCCGCCACAGTGTGCGCGAAGCCGTCCAGCGACGCCAGCAAGCGCCGGTAGTCGATATCCTGCCCGGTCTGCGCGGCGAAACTGCTATGAATCTCGGGCGATTTGCTGTGCGCGATCGGATTGCCGATGACGGCGTAGGAGTCGGTCATGATGCAGTCGTGAGGTTTAATTGGACGGCCCGGTGAGCACGGTTTCGAGTGCTTCCTCGCGCGTGAATTTGAAGCGGGTGATGAGTTCCCATAAGTCATCCTTGCCGACGCTGCGCATATTCTCGGGGAAGCGGCCGAACGGCGCGGCGCGTCGGACGATCGCCAGCGTGGCGCGATCCAGATCGGGGTTGCCGGAACTGCGCTCGATGCGCGGCCCGCCATCGCGCTCGAAAATGGTGCCGTCCTGGAACACTGGAATCGAAACGATCAGCTCACCATACATTTTCTTGCCGTTTTTCTGCGGAAAATTCAGCGTGCCGAGTTTTTCGATGCGCTCCTGCAACGCCTTGTAATACATCGCATAACCGACTTCGCGCGTGCTCGGCGTAATCTGGGTGCGCTTCGGGCGCTTGTTGTAGTCTTCGATATTCTTGGAGATTTCCGCCTCCATGCGCGCAATCGCCTTCGCGCTGTCCAGCAGATCGACGCCCTGCGGTTGCGGCGGCGCTTCCTGCGGCTTGCCCTTGTCCCTTTGCGCCGACACCTCGAAAGCGCTTGGCTTCTTCTGCAGCTGCTCCATCAATTTCTTTTGCTGTATTTCCAGCGCGACCTGCTTGCTCTTGGCTTCCTTGATGCTCTGGCCGTCCTCGGTTTTGTGCAAATCCGGCAATGGCGATTTGGCGCGCCCCTTGTCAGCATTGCCGCCGCCATCCAGGTTTGCTTGCGCCAGCGCTTCGGCCTTGAGCGGCGCCTTGTCGTGACGGGCATTGACCAGAATCACTTCCAGGCCGGGATCAGTCGGCGCAAAACGCAGTGCTTGCGGCGCGGCAAAATGCACGGTCAGCAAAGCAGCGTGCGCCAGCACCGAAATGCCGATGGCGTACGAGAACGGGGTCAGTTTATCGAAGAACTTCACAAATATCGGCGCTAGCAATGGCAAGGAGTTGGGATTTTACGGCAAACGCCGTATTCGGGGCTGCGGATGTGCGCACTTCACTCCATCAGCGCATTCTGGTCAGCTTCGGGATCGGCCTTGATGGCAGCCGCTTCCTCGCCGCTGGCGACATCGGTTTCGGCCTCGGTGTCGCTTATTTCATCTTCCGCTTGCACCAATGCCTCCGCGCCCGGTGCGCCTATCACTTCCAGCAGGCGCGCTTCGACCGACAGGTCGACCTCGTCCCAGCCGATCAGATCGAGCCGGACTTGCGCGCCGCGCGCCAGCGGCTGCGCACCTGACAGCTTGATCACCAGCGGAATCTCTACCAGGCGGAAAATTTCGTCTTTCAGCACCACCGCGTCGACCTGCCGGGTATTTTCCTGCGCCAGCCAGCGCAGGCACCAGTAGCGCTCCATGTTCGACTGGAAATCACCGTATGCCGCATAGGCGGCGTCAAACGCGGAGACGATCGCGAACAGATTGGCATCGCGCTGCTTGAACGGCGCGGCCATCGGCGCGGTGACGCCATGCTGGACGCAAGCCAGCAACTGCCACTGATTGACCAGATCCACATAGCGTCGCAGCGGCGAAGTGCTCCACGCATATTGATCAACGCCCAAACCCTGATGCGGCGCCGCGTGCGTGACCATCCGCACCTGCATCTTGGCCGCCCAGCCGTTGCCGGAGCCGCCGCCCTGGGCGCGGTAAATGCCCGGTACGCCGTGTTCGTGCAGCAGCTTGCCCCAGCTGCTGTTGGCGAAGATCATCAGTTCGGCCACGATCTTGTCGAGCGGCGCACCGCGCTTGCGGCGCAGCACGCTGACCACATCGTCGTCGACGTAAAAATTGAAATCGACCCGGTTGGTTTGCTCCGGCTTCAGGCCGAAACTCTCGCGCTTGGCCATGCGGCCCTGTTCCAGCACTTGCGCCCATTGCCACAGCACGGCCAGCTCGGCCTTGTGCGGATAATCGCCCGAGCCGGCAGCCAGGGTTTCTTCGGTAACCAGCGCATCGAGTTCGTTGTGGCGCAGATTCGATGCCATCGGCACCGCTTCGACGCGCGTTTCGGTGGCAATCACCGACCAGTCTGCAGTATCTACGGTGGCATACAAGGACAAGGCCGGACGGGTCTGGCCGGCACCCAGCGTGAAAGCCTGCACCAGTTCGTCCGGCAGCATCGTGATCTTGTCGCCCGGCATGTAGACGGTGGACATGCGCTGGCGCGCAATCGCATCGATCGCATCTTCCGGGCGTATCCCCAGACCGGGCGCGGCGATATGGATGCCGATCCGCACCAGGCCATCGGCCAGGGTTTGCAGCGAAAATGCGTCGTCGATTTCGGTAGTGGTGACGTCATCGATCGAGAACGCCTGCACATCGGCCACCGGCAAGTCCGGCATCGCGGGCGCCTCCAGCGGCGCAAAGCCGGTGCCTTTGGGGAAATTTTCCAGCAGGAATTTACCCATGTGCAATTCTTTGGCCGACTTGACCCCGCCGCACGTCAGCATCAGGCGTGCCGCGCTGGTATGCAAGTCGGTGCAGGCAGCGTCCAGCGCCTTGTATTCGAGCGAATTCTTATCCGGCTTGAACAGCAGCTGGCGCACCAGCGGTTGCAGCGCGTGCGGCAGCCGGCCGGCTTTCAATTCTTCGACATACTCGGCCTGCAACAGCGCCTGCAGACGCTTTTTCTCGATGCCGGCCTGTGCTGCCTGCAGCGATGCTTGCGGTGCCGCCTTGTAATTGCCCTTGCCTTTCTTGTAGAAATAAATCGGCGCCGCGTGCAGCTTCATCAGCAAGCCGGCAGCCTCGCTCGGCTTGGGCGCATGGCCGAAATATTCGGCGCCCAGGTCGGCAAAGCCGAATTCGTCGGTGCCGGCGACTTCCCACAGAAAATCCAGATCCAGATCAATCGCCAGCAAGTGCGCTTCAGCCAGCAATTCGGCCGCAGTCGGCGTCTCGAACTGCAGCAGCACATCCTTGGCCCGCACCTTGCTCCGTTTGCCGCTGGGTAATTCGACTTGATACGATTCGCCAGTATGGGAAAGCACGTGGCCGGCCTTGAAGTCGCCGGATTCTTCGAAAAATAAATTCATGGATCGCTCTATGGATAAATGCTGATTAGGTTCTGACTAAATCCGGCAGCAGCCGTACGCCAGTTTTTATCTTAAATAAATACTATATGCGGTATTTTTAATAACGCACATTACATATGCGGTAAATCATGTTTTTTACAGCATACCCCAGCTAATTAAATATTATGCAGGGTGGAAATCGCAGGCAGGAAGAGCTCCGTCACCAGCAGCACCCCGCCTTTGCGCCGATACAGACAGCGGCGCGCAAACAGCGGTGCAGATACTTCCGATGCGGCTTCCGATGCAAACTCGATGGCCGCGCCGGCCCGCCGCACCAGCGGATGGCCGGCATGCAAACGGGCATATTCGAGCGCCCCGCGCATAACAATCGGGTCGCCGAACAAGGTGCTGCCCAGGGAACGCTCGCCCAGGCTGCGAAACAACGGCCACTGGGTCGCCGTCGCGTCCAGCGGCACCACGGTATGGGCAAATACCATGGTGCGGCCATCGCATTGCAGCAACACATCGCGCTCGACCACCTTACGCGGCTGCGGCAAGCCGATCGGCGCATATTCATCCAGCAAACACACCGCGCGCCGCTGCGCCAAACGCTGCACCCGAAACCGCTCGCAGCGCGTGATCAGCTTGGCTGTCAACGACGCACGGTCGGTCAGCCAGGCACGCATCGCCGGCGACGGATTGACGCCGTTCACGTGCGCGCACCAGTTGGCGACAGCAGACCAGCCCGGCATCAGCAGCCGCCGCAAAAAGCCAGCACCTCGTCGGCATAACGCTCAAAATCGGACAGGCCGTGGTCGCTGCCGTTGATCACGCGATGCCGGGCGCCCGGATAATGTGCGACCATTTCCTTCCAGTCCAGCACTTCGTCGCCGCTGGCGGCGATCAGGAAATAGCGCTCGGGCCGGCTGATCGCCTCCACCTGCAGCGCTTCCAGCTCTGCGATATAACTGCGCTTGAATTCGAATGGTGCATCGGTATGGAACGCGGTCGTCACGCCGACATACGGCTCCAGATCGCGCGGCGGCTGGACCGCAGGGTTGAGCAACACCGCGCGGCAACCCAGTTGTTCGGCCAGCCAGGTCGCGTAATAGCCACCGAGCGAAGAGCCGATGATGCTCAACTGCTGCGCCGGACAGGATTGCACCAGTTCCAGCGCCTGCGCCATTGCCGCGCGCGGCGACGCCGGCAATTGCGGGCACAGATATTGGGCAGAGCGCCCGAGCGAGCGCATCCGTTCGGCTAGCAGCTGCGCCTTGAATGACAGCGGCGAAGAACGAAAGCCGTGCAGGTACAGGATCATGATTGCACTCTTTCTGCCACCGCATCCAGAATCTTCTGGTGGACGCCGCCAAAAGCGCCATTGCTCATCACCAGCACATGGTCGCCGTCGTGCGCGGCCGCGGCGACGGACGCCACCAGCGCATCCAGCGCTTCGAAAGTGCGGGCTTTTGCGCCCAGCGGCGCCAGCGCGGCAGCCAAGTCCCAGCCCAGCACATCCGGTGCGCCAAAGCCGAACACCAGGTCGGCGCCTGCCAGGCTGCCGGCCAATGCCTGCTTCATGCTGCCCAGCTTCATCGTGTTGGAGCGCGGCTCCAGCACCGCCAGAATGCGCGCGCTGCCGATCCGCTTGCGCAAGCCGGCCAGCGTGGTCGCAATCGCGGTCGGATGATGGGCAAAATCATCGATGACCGTGACGCCGCCCTCGGTGCCGCATACCTCCATGCGGCGCTTGACGTTCTCGAACCTGGCCAGCGCCTCGATCGCCTGCGCCGGCAGCACGCCGACATGGCGCGCCGCGGCAATCGCCGCCAGCGCATTCATCCGGTTATGCTCGCCGCTGAGCGACCAGCACACAGTACCCTGCGGATGTCCGTTGAAAATCACGTCGAAACTGTCGTCCTCAGCATCACCCTCGTGTTCGCGCAAGGTCCATCCGAGGCCGCTGCCAGTCTCGCCGCCGAAAAACTCGGTTTCGCTCCAGCAGCCGCGCGCCAGCACGCGCTGCATCGACGCCTCGCGGCCGTTGACTACCAGCCGCCCGATGCCGGGCACGGTGCGCACCAGATGGTGGAACTGGGTTTCGATCGCAGCCAGATCGGGGAAAATGTCGGCGTGATCGTATTCCAGATTGTTCAGGACTGCAGTTTTAGCGTGGTAATGGACGAACTTGCTGCGCTTGTCAAAGAAGGCGGTGTCGTACTCGTCGGCTTCGATCACGAAAAAACCGGAACTCTCGCCGGCTGCCGACAGGCGCGCGGAAATGCCGAAATTCAGCGGCACGCCGCCGATCAGGAAACCCGGCGCATAGCCGGCGTCCTGCAAAATCCACGCCAGCATCGAGGCAGTGGTGGTCTTGCCATGGGTGCCGGCCACCGCCAGCACCCATTTGTCGCGCAGGATATGCGCGCCGATCCATTGCGGACCGGAGGTATACGGCAAGCCGCGATTGAGGATCTCTTCCATTAGCGGATTGCCGCGCGAAACCACGTTGCCGATCACGTACAGGTCCGGCTGCAGATTCACCTGCTCGGAGTCGAAGCCCTGAATCAACGTGATTCCCTGCGCTTCGAGTTGACTGCTCATCGGCGGATACACGTTGGCGTCGCAACCGGTAACGGTATGACCAGCCTGCTTCGCCAGCACCGCAAGGCCGCCCATGAAAGTGCCACAAATGCCCAGAATATGGATATGCATGATGCCTGTTTCAAAATGATATACCCCGATTTTACCTGAGCAGCCCGACCGCAGCCGGACTGCAGCTAGACTATCAGCCGCTGCCTTCGGTAGTATGATGCTCGCCATGGATATCCATCACCCGTCTGACGCCGCAGCATTACGCAGCAAAATCGCTGCTGCTGCCGCACGCATGATTGCGCAGGACGGCGCCGACTACGCCAGCGCCAAGCGGCGCGCGGCCGAGCAAATCCTGGGCCATGACAGGGGCCGCAAGCAACGCGGCGAGATCTTGCCCGACAATGCGCAAATCGAAGATGAAGTACGGATTTACCATGCGCTGTTTTCCGGCGACGCACAGCCGGCGCGACTATTGCATCTGCGCAAAACGGCGCTGCGCCTGATGCAAGACCTGGCGCAGTTCAACCCGCATCTGACCGGCGCGGTACAAAACGGCACCGCCAGCGAACATTCTGAGCTCTATCTGCAGCTATTTACCGACAACCCCAAGGATGTCGTACTGTTTTTATTGAACCGGAATGTCAATTTCGAAGTTTCTGAAGTGCCCCAGCAAAAACACCGCAGCAGCCACGATCCGGTGGAAACCCTGAGTTTTCTATGGCACAACGAAGGCGTACATCTGGCGATATACGGACCGGATGACTTGCGCAGCAGCAAGAAGTCAAAAAGCGAACGCAGCAATCTTGCGGCGCTGCTGGCGCTCATTGCAGAAAGCCAACACAATGAAACGTAATACCGCGCTGCTTATCTTCATAGGCGTTCTATTCGCCGCCATCGGCGTGTATGTCGGCGTGCAAAGACTGACGCCGGGCCCGGCCCAGAACTCTGCGGTGGAGCACTTGCTGGCCCAGACGCTGCCCGATGCGCACGGCCAGCCGCACGCCCTGTCCGTATGGCGCGGCAAGCCGTTAATCGTCAATTTCTGGGCCACCTGGTGCGCACCGTGTGTGGATGAAATGCCGGAACTGTCGGCGCTGCAGGCTGAGATTGCCCCGCGCGGCATACAACTGCTCGGCATCGGCATTGATTCGGCCGATAACATTGCTGCATTTTCCGCCAAGTACCAAATTGCTTATCCGCTTTTTGCGGCCGGAGTGAGCGCCACCGAACTGGCGCGCGAGTTCGGCAATCGGGCCGGCGGCTTGCCGTATACCGTATTGATCGGTGCCGACGGGCAAGTCAAAAAGACCTATTTGGGGCGCCTGAAAATTGACGAATTACGCGCCGATCTATCCCTGATGTAATTTTTTCATCGAATTTTTTCTTGCCAATCGACGTCATTCGGCGGCAAAATGCGGCCATCTTCGCTAAACTGGCTCTTCAAAAAGGCCTCCATTCATGGCAAAAAATATCCTCCTGATTAACGGCCCCAACCTCAATCTGCTCGGCAGCCGGGAACCCGAGGTGTATGGAACGGCGACGCTGGAGGATGTGGAGCAGGCTGCCGTGGCGCAGGCTGCAGTTGCCGGTGCAGCCATGACTTGTTTCCAAAGCAACCATGAAGGCGCTCTGATTGACCGTATTCATGCTGCCCGTCTGGAGGGAATCGATGCCATCGTCATCAATCCCGGTGGATTGACCCACACCAGCGTGGCTTTACGTGATGCTCTGGCAGGGGTCGCAATTCCGTTTGTCGAGATACACATATCGAATATTCATCAGCGCGAAGCGTTCCGTCACACTTCTTTTATGTCGGCCATTGCAGTCGGCGTCATTTGCGGCCTGGGCGTGACAGGCTATCAGGCAGCCATCGAATTTGCGCTGCGAAAACTTTAATTTCATTCATATTCGCGTATATTCTCTTATATTCGGCTAAATAGATTACAATTTCAGCCAATTTACCAATAAAACATTATCGAGGGATTTCCCGTGGATCTACGAAAACTAAAAACACTGATCGATTTGGTGGCCGAATCCGATATCGCCGAACTCGAAGTGACCGAAGGTGACGGCAAGGTCCGCATCGTAAAATCCTCCGCCTACCCGCACAGTCAGCAGGTAATGATGATGCCGCAACAAATGATGCAACCGGCTGCCACTGCCGCAGCCGCAGCACCGGCACCGATAGAAGCGCCGGATGCAGCGCCTGTGCCTGAAGGCTTTCTGGTCAAATCGCCGATGGTCGGCACCTTTTACCGCTCATCAGCGCCCGGAACAGCACCGTTCGTCAGCCTCGGCTCCAGCATCAAGGAAGGCGACACGGTATGCCTGATCGAGGCCATGAAACTCCTGAATGAAATTGAAGCCGACGTTTCCGGCGTCATCACCCAGATCCTGGTCGAAAATGGCCAGCCGGTCGAATACGGCCAGCCATTGTTTGTGATCGGTTAATTCCTAAGCGCGCCGCCTGCTCCGGCAGGTGCTGCAAACTTATGCTTTGCTTCACGCCTGGCGTTTAACCTCGAAGGCCTCACGAGTTCACATCACTATGTTCGAAAAAATCCTCATCGCCAATCGTGGTGAAATTGCGCTACGCATCCAGCGCGCCTGCCGCGAAATGGGCATCAAGACGGTCGTCGTGCATTCCGAAGCCGACCGCGATGCAAAATACGTCAAACTGGCCGATGAATCGGTCTGCATCGGCCCGGCGCCATCCGCCCTCAGTTACCTGAGCATGCCGGCCATCATCAGCGCCGCCGAAGTCACCGATGCCCAGGCGATCCATCCCGGTTACGGTTTCCTGTCCGAAAATGCCGATTTTGCCGAACGGGTGGAACAGTCCGGCTTCGTCTTCATCGGTCCGCGTCCGGACTCGATTCGCCTGATGGGTGACAAGGTCTCGGCCAAGCAAACCATGATCAAAGCCGGCGTGCCCTGCGTGCCCGGCTCGGAAGGTGCGCTACCGGACGATCCCAAGATTATCATCCAGACCGCACGCCAGGTTGGCTATCCGGTCATCATCAAGGCGGCCGGCGGCGGCGGCGGGCGCGGGATGCGCGTAGTGCATACCGAAGCGGCATTGCTGAATGCGGTCGCAATGACCAAGACCGAAGCCGGCGCCGCTTTCGGTAATCCGGAAGTCTATATGGAAAAATTTCTGGAAAATCCACGTCATGTGGAAATCCAGATTCTTGCAGACGAATTCAAGAATGCGATCTGGCTCGGCGAGCGCGACTGTTCGATGCAGCGCCGGCACCAGAAAGTGATCGAAGAAGCGCCAGCAGTCGGCATCCCGCGCAAGATCATCGAAAAAGTCGGCGAACGCTGCGCCGATGCCTGCCGCAAGATCGGTTACCGCGGCGCCGGCACCTTTGAATTCCTGTATGAAGACGGTGAATTTTATTTCATCGAAATGAATACCCGGGTCCAGGTCGAACATCCGGTAACAGAAATGATCACCGGCATCGACATCGTGCAAGAACAGATCCGCATCGCGGCTGGCGAAAAGCTGCGCTTTCGCCAGCGCGACGTGATGCTGACCGGCCATGCGATCGAGTGCCGCATCAATGCCGAAGACCCGTTCAAGTTCACCCCGTCGCCCGGGCGCATCATTTCCTGGCATGCACCGGGCGGGCCCGGCATCCGGGTCGATT
>JBDSCZ010000155.1:0-2723 GCA_039920865.1 Burkholderiaceae bacterium | reverse complement strand
TAGCCGCGATGCCTGGATCCAGCACGGCGGCGCACTGGGGCCGCTGGAGGCTGCGTTCTACCTGCGCGTCGGTCACACCGATGGCCAAAAAGGCATCATCCGCCAGGATAGCCAATCCGCAATCGACAAACTTTTCGGCACCAACGCTTCGCTTGCCCCCGGACCGATCAATGTGGCGCGCAATGCGCTGGACGCACGGGCCGACCTGTCCTACAACCAGTGGCGTTTTCGCGCCGGGGTCCAGCAGCGCGAAGTCGGCACCGGCGCCGGACTGGCCGAGAGCCTGGACCCGAACGGCCGCGTTCCCGAGTCCAGGCTGTACCTGGACCTGACGTACCAAAACGCCAATTGGGCACCGAACTGGGACCTGTCCGCAGTTCTCGGCTATTACGATATCAAGGAAAAAGCCGGTGACCCGGCTTTTACGCTATTCCCGGCCGGCGCATTTGGCGGCGCTTTCCCGAACGGCGTGATCGGCAATCCGGGCCATTCCGAACGCCACAGCCACGCCAGCCTGTCAGCTTTCTATACCGGCTTTGAACGCCATCGACTACGCTTGGGCTCAGGGTTTCGAATCGAGGATTTGTATGAAACAAGTGAAACCAAGAACTACCGTCCGGGCGCTGGCGGTTTCCCGGAACCCCTGGGCAGCATCGTCGATGTCAGCGGCACGCCGGATGTGTACCTTACGCCCCACAAGCGCAACCTGACCTATGCGTTTGCTCAGGATGAATGGACACTCGCAAAGGACTGGACCGTGACGGCTGGCGTGCGGCATGACCGCTATTCGGATTTCGGCACGACCACCAATCCGCGTCTGGCGCTGGTGTGGGACGCTGCGTATAACGTCGTCATCAAGGCGATGCATGGCCGCGCTTTTCGCGCACCTTCCTTTGCCGAACAGTACAACATCAACAACCCGGTATCGACCGGCAACCCCGGGCTGCGACCGGAAACCATCGCCACCAGTGAACTGGCGTTTTCCTGGCAACCGGTCGACACGCTGCAAACCAACCTGAGCCTGTTCCACTATCGGATGCGCGACATCATCCGGTTTGTGCCGGATGCCAGCGGCGCTACAGCGCAGAATACCGGCGACCAGACCGGGCGCGGCCTCGAGCTGGAAGCGACCTGGGATGCAACCCGCAACTTGCGGCTTTCGGGCAGCGTTTCCCTGCAGCACTCCACCGATGAGGCCACCGGCCAGGACGCCGGTCTGGCGCCTCATAAACGACTGTTCGTTCGGGCCGACTGGCGCTTCGCCCCGCTTTGGCAACTCGGTACGACGATCAACCATGTCGCTGATCGCAGGCGGCAACCGGGCGACACCCGGCTCCAGATCGCCGATTACACCACGCTGGATCTGAACCTGAGGCGAGAGCAGGTGGCCGGCGGTTGGACCGTCAGCGCGATGCTGCTGAATCTGTTCAACCAGGATGCCAGAGAGCCGAGCTTGGCCCCGGGCAATATTCCATTCGACTTACCACTTCCAGGCCGAACCCTGTATGTCCAGTTTCAGCACAAGCTCTGAGCCGGCTATGGGAGTATGCGTTCCCTCGAGAGCGTATTTTGCGCTGTTGCGGCTCGCAATCAGCTTGTTTTTGGCGTTGTCCTGGACACTGGCTCACGCAGTTCAGGTAAGCGATCGCTCTGCCATCGTCGTTATTTACCCGGATCTCGCCGAACCTTTTCGCAGCGTCTTTATGGAAATTATCGAAGGTATCGAAGAACAGACCGGCAGACGTGTCAACACCCATCCAGTCGGACCGAACAGCAATGCAAGTGAGTTGAACGGCCAGTTGAAGCGCAACGGCACCAGGGTGGTGATCGCCCTCGGACGCCAGGGCGTGAGGATCGCATCCGGACTGGACCGCGACATCGCGGTGGTGGTGGGCGGGGTGCTTTCAGTGCCGGAGGCGGAGAGTCGCGATCTGACCGGCATCAGCCTGACGCCGGATCCGGCCTTGCTCTTCAGCTTTCTGAAAAGCTTGTTGCCCGGCGTAAAAAGGGTGACCGTCGTCTACAACCCGCAGAACAATGGATGGTTACTGAAATTGGCACAGGCAGCAGCCAAGGCCCAGGGTTTAGAGCTCGCGGCCCATGTAGCGCCGGATCTGGCAACCGCAGCACACCTCTACGAAGGCGCTTTCGCCGCAGCCGACAGCCGGCTGGATGCGATCTGGTTGCCGCATGACGCCACCACGGTGGATGAGGCCACGATTGTGCCGTTGGTTCTGAAGGAATCCTGGAACCGTGGCGTACCGGTCTTTTCCAGCAGTTTCCTGCATGTCAAAAAGGGCGTGCTGTTTGCCCTGTATCCGAACAACCTGAAACTCGGGCGTGATTTGGCCAATTCTGCACTCGGCATACTCGCAGGAGAGCCGCGCGAGCGTGGCATGTCACCGTTGCGCGGGGTATACACGGCAGTCAATCTACGTACCGCTGGCCACATTGGCTTGAATATAAACGCCCAGCAACAACGCAGTTTCAATTCTGTTTTTCCGGAGCCATGATGGATAAATTTAATTACTACCAGCAACGCAACCCATCGACCATGGATACAATACGCGAGGCCGCTCGATATACGACGTCACCCTTTCCCACTACCTGACGGCTACATCATGTTGCACGACTATTTCCGCCGCACCGGCTTTCGCCGTCAGCTGACAATCATTGTTACTAGCGCCATCCTGGCCCTGGCGCTGTTTTCGTCCCTGATAAAC
>JBDSCZ010000154.1:0-9770 GCA_039920865.1 Burkholderiaceae bacterium | reverse complement strand
TCGTGCGCATGATGGCCGACGGTAATGCGGCGTATTGCAAGGCACTTGGACTGGATGCGGACTTCACAAAATTCGGCATGGGCACGCGTTCGCAGCGCTATTCGATGCTGGTTGAGGATGGGGTTGTCAAGCAGTTGAACGTGGAGGACGGCAGCAAGTTCGAGGTTTCCAATGCGGAAACAATGCTGGCCCAATTGGGCTAAACCCGAAACGGATTTCGAAGTCTGATTACAATAAAAAAGCCCGGACGAAATTTCGTCCGGGCTTTTTTGTGAGCTGACCTGTTATGTCGGCAGAAGCAATAGATAGAAACAAAAATTATTTCAGATGATTTGAAATCAGTTTGGTCATCTCAAACATCGATACCTGTTCCTTGCCATCAAAGATGGTTTTCAGATTGGCATCGGCATTGATCATGCGTCTGTTCTGAGGGTCTTGCAGGTCCAGCTTCTTGATGTATTCCCACACCTTTTTGGTGACTTCGGTGCGCGGTAGCGGAGTTGCGCCGACCACGGTTGCCAAAGCAGCCGATGGCGTCATCGGCTTCATGAAGGCTGCGTTTGGTTTCCGAACTGGAACTGCCGCAGCATTTTCTGGGGCAGCTTTTTTAGCCGCAGCTACTTTGCTTGCTACGGGTTTTTTGGCTTCGGGTTTTTTTGCTGTTGCCATAGGGTGGCCTCTTCATAAACTGTTAAGAAATAACGCATTTTTGCGCGCCCGCTAATATTGGTGCGGTTTGCATGGGGACGCAAGTGTTTTCTGCGGGTTTGCGACGAATTGGGGCGATTCCCGGCTTAGCGCATGCCGGGCATCATGCCTTTCATACCGCGCATCATTTTCATCATACCCCCGCCCTTGAGTTTTTTCATCATCGATTGCATTTGTTCGAATTGCGCCAGCATCCGGTTTACCTCTTGCACCTGCACTCCGGCACCTGCCGCAATGCGGCGTTTGCGTGTGGCCTTTATCAGATCCGGCTTGGCGCGTTCTAGCGGCGTCATCGAATTGATGATGCCTTCCATGCGCTTGACCTGTTTATCTGCCTGGCCCATATTGGCGCCATGGGCGGCTTGCTGTAGTTGCGCCGGCAACTTGTCCATCAGGTTGGCGAGCCCGCCCATCTTCTTCATTTGTGCCAGTTGCAATTTGAAGTCGTTGAGATCGAATTTACCGCCGACCTTCAGTTTTTGCGCCAAATCCTGCGCTGCCTTGACGTCGACCCCTTTTTGGGCTTCTTCCACCAGCGCCAGGATATCACCCATGCCAAGGATACGATTGGCCATCCGGGCCGGATCGAATGGTTCCAGTCCGTCGAGCTTTTCGGAAACGCCGGCGAATTTGATCGGTTTGCCGGTGATGTGACGCACCGACAAGGCAGCACCGCCGCGGGAGTCTCCGTCCAGCTTGGTCAGGACGATGCCGGTCAGCGGTAGTGCATCGTTGAAAGCCTTGGCGGTATTGATGGCATCCTGGCCCAGCATCGCATCGACCACAAACAGGGTTTCGATCGGCTTGACTGCTGCATGGACGGCTGAAATCTCTTGCATCATCTGTTCGTCGATACCCAGTCGGCCGGCGGTGTCGATGATCAGTACGTCGTGATAATGCTTTTTGGCATAATCCAGTGCAGCTAGTGCGATAGCAACTGGCTTGTCGGTACTTTGCGATGGGAAGAAATCTGCACCGACCTGAGCTGTAACTGCCTGCAGCTGGGCAATCGCAGCAGGGCGGTAAACGTCGGCCGAAACGGTCAAGACCTTTTTCTTCTTGTTTTCGATCAGGTATTTGGCCAGTTTGCCGACCGTGGTGGTTTTGCCGACGCCTTGCAGGCCGGCCATCAGTATGATTGCCGGCGGTTGGGTGGCAAAATTCAGTTGCGATGCTTCCGGGCCGAGGTCGGCGCCCATCAGGGTGGCCAGTTCGCGCTGCACCACGCCGACCAATGCTTGCCCCGGCGAGAGCGAAGAGATGACTTCTTCGCCGAGCGACTTTTGCTTGACGCGTGCAATGAATTCGCGCACCGCCGGCAACGCCACGTCGGCCTCCAGCAGTGCCATGCGCACTTCGCGCAGCATTTCGGCGGTATTCGATTCGGTAAGGCGCGCTTCGCCGCGCATGGTTTTGACAACTTTGGCGAGGCGCTGGGTAAGATTATCTAGCATGGCAGTGACGTTTCAGAGATGGGGCGACAAGTCGATACGCGGCTCGGTTTGGTCGAGATTGCGCGGCTCGGGATGTAAAGCTTCATTTTAACCGATGCGCCGGGCGAAGTCGGCGCCGGCAAGCATTAAAGCGTTATGGCACTCAATGCCGCACCGGCTGGCTCCTGCCGCGCTGGGTTAGTGTCGCACTTCACCGCCTAAATTACTTGCAATGTTGCTATTTTTGTTGGGGTATATAGAATATCACGCATCTTTGCGCATATATTACATGGATAATTAAAAATACACATATGTGTATAATAATTATTAAAAATCAATCAAGGCGCTTTCGTATGTGTTTGCCCTGGCGAAATGGCCGTTAATGTCTGCTGCGCCGCAGCGGGTAGATGGTGTAAACTGGCACTATGCAAATATCATTATTCATTGCGGCGGCGGTACTCTATGCCATCTGCGCATTTCTGCCGGCGCGCCAGCGCATCGCTATTTCCAGCGGGACTGCATTCGCCTGGCTGCTTCATGGTGCGGGTCTGTGGTCGGATGTGATTGTTGCTCCCGAAGCCTTGCGACTCGGATTTGCCATCATGCTGTCGGCGGCATTTTGGGTTTCGGTCGCCGCCTACTGGCTTGAAAATCGCAATTTCGCCTTGGATGGCTTGCGCGTACTGGTTTTGCCGGCGACTGTGCTGGTGGTGGTCTTGCCGATAGTGTTTCCCGGCAGTATCGTGCCGTTGGAGGGAAAGTCAAATTTATTTCCCTGGCATATCGCGGTGTCGATGCTGGCGTACGGCACGCTGACCATGGCTGCCTTTCATGCAGTGCTGATGACGATCCAGGAATCCAGGCTGCACCTGCATGCAGGTTCCCCTTCGCAGGGCTGGATTGCATCGCTCATCGATCGCCTGCCGGCTCTGTTGACGATGGAAAAATTGTTGTTTCGTCTGATTGCTTTCGGCTTTGTGTTGTTGACGCTAACCGTGTTGTCTGGCGTATTGTTTTCGGAACAATTATTCGGACAGGCGTTCAAGTGGGACCACAAGACTGTATTCACCCTGCTGTCATGGGTATTGTTCGGCTCATTGCTGGCAGGGCGAAAGTGGCAAGGCTGGCGTGGTAAAACCGCTCTCAGTTTTACCCTGTCGGGTTTTGCGACATTGCTGCTGGCATATGTCGGCAGTCGTTTCGTGCTTGAAGTGGTGCTGCATCGGGGTGGCGTATGAAGTTCCTGGCCTGGTTGTTATTGGGTTTGCTGATCGTGTGGGCAATCCGCTCCACTAAAAATACAATCCACACCAAAAATACCGACGTGCCGCGGCTCGACGAGCCCGAACTGATGGTGCAATGCGCTCATTGTGGCGTGCATTTTCCGGCTTCCGAGGCGCTGAGCCAAGCTGGCATGTCATTTTGCAGCGAAGAACATCGCCACTTGCATTTCTCTTCCTAGCGCATGGGGCGCAGCGATCTGACTAGTCCTGTTGGGCCTGACGCGACCCTTTGGCGTTCGCTGCAAGCGATGAATCTGTCGCGAATTATTATTGCCGGTTTGCTGCTGGCATATTTCAGCCTGAGCGGCAGCAAGATCGGCTGGGTCAGCGGACAGATTCTTTATCTGCAAATTTGTATTGCATACGTGATGCTGGCGTTGGTTTTTGCCGGCTTGACGACATATTTCCGGCATCATTTCCTATTGCAACTGTTGACCCAGATCAGCGTCGATATCTTCGCGATTTCAGCGTTGTACGCGGTTGCCGGTGGCCTCAAGAGCGGCCTGGCGATTCTGTATCTGTTCCCACTGGCCGGTGCCGCGATTCTCGCTGCGCTAGTGCCAGCACTGTTTTTCGTCTCCGTTGTAACCTTGTTTTTATTGGCAGAAAGCGGATATCGGGCATTGACGCTGGATGGCGATGCAACTTTCATGCAGGCAGGGCTGTATGGCGCCGCATTTTTTGCCATTATTTTTGTCGTCAACCGGCTTGCCGCCAGTCTTATCCGGCACGAACATCTGGCAGCCAGACGCGGCACCGATTTGCAGGTCCAGCAGGCCATCAACCGGCTGGTGATTGCCGACATGGGAGACGGCATCCTGGTGGTCGACAGCGACGGCGCAGTTCTAATGGGCAATCCTGCGGCGGAACAAATGCTGGGTGTGGCTGGCCTGGGCCGAAAGCCGGTTTGGCGCCTGGACCAGATGCCTGCATTCGCGCCGATTTCCGACGCGCTCCTTGCGTGGTCAACCTTATCCGGAGCATCGGCACCGCGACAGGCGGAGATGCCAATTCTCGTCTTCATCAAGCCAGCGGTGCTAACCGCTGCAGCGACTATCTGGGGTGGACGTCGAGAGATGTTGTCTCACGTCAAGCTGCGTTTTGTCGCAGTTGATACCGGCGTCCAGAACGTTGCCAGAACCATTATTTTTTTGCGCGATGTCAGCGAGATCGAAAATCAGGCGCAACAATTGAAGCTGGCCTCTATGGGTCGCTTGACTGCCAGCATCGCACACGAAGTCAGAAATCCACTGGCGGCGATCTCGCATGCTGGCGCATTGCTAAAGGAAGAAGCGAATGATCCAGTCTCCACCCGGCTGCTGACTATCGTTGCCGATAATGTGGCGCGGGTGAACCGCATGATCGAGGATATTCTCAACCTGTCGCGTAAAGCGCAACTGCACGGCGAACCTTTCATGCTGCTTCCGGTATTGGCTGGAATCGTCAAGGAGTTCGAGGATATGCATGCGTTGCCTGCGGCCATGATTGCATTAAGCTGTTCCGATACGTCGGATACATGCAATGCATGTAACGAATCTGAATGTCAAACTCGGCGGGTGCGCTTTGATCCAATGCATCTGCGCGAAGTGGTGGTGAATCTACTGTCGAATGCAATCCGCTATGCCAGTCAGCAGCAGGCCAGCATACGGATGCGCGTGGTCTGCGACGATACCAGCCGGCTTGAGTTGCATATCCAGGATGACGGCCCCGGGATTGCGGCGGAGGTTCGTTCGCATTTGTTCGAGCCTTTTCATACCACTTCCAGCAAGGGTACCGGGCTGGGACTCTATCTGGCGCGGGAACTCTGCCTGAATAATGGCGCTATGCTCGATTATGAATATCGCGTTGACAATCGCATTGATAATATAGATCAGTACTGCTGCGAGGCCAGCGGCAGATTTGTGATTACGTTCGCGCGGCCCTGATTCTTAATCCAATACAAATAGCACACTGTAACCATGGCTTCTCCACGTATTCTGGTTGTCGACGATGAAGCGGATTTGCGTGAATTGCTTGAAATTACGCTGGTTCGCATGGGGCTCGATGTCGATAGCGCCGACAGCCTGGCGGCTGCGCGGGCGCATCTGGCGCAAAACCAATATGCGCTGGTATTAACCGACATGCGCCTGCCGGATGGCTTGGGAATCGAGTTGGTAAGCGAAGTTGCCAGCAGCTGCAAAAATACGCCAATCGCAGTCATTACCGCTTTCGGCAGCGCCGAGAATGCGGTGGCGGCGCTCAAGGCGGGCGCGTTTGACTATGTTTCGAAACCGGTGGCACTGGAGCAATTGCGTCTGCTGGTGCGCTCGGCGTTGCGTCTGGACGGCGCGGCAGTATTGTCCGTCAGATCAGTCTCTGGTGTGGCGAACATGACTGCCGCGCCAGCGCGCATGATCGGCGAGTCGCCCGCGATGCAGGCCTTGCGGGCCCAGATCGCGCGGCTGGCGCGCAGCATGGCGCCGGTGGCTATCAGCGGCGAATCAGGCAGTGGCAAGGAGCTCGCGGCACGTGAAATTCATTCTCTCAGCGTCCGGGCCGATCAGCCTTTTGTCGCGGTTAACTGCGGCGCTATTCCCGATAATTTGATGGAGGCGGAGTTTTTCGGCTACCGCAAGGGTGCGTTTACCGGCGCCATGGAAGATCGCGACGGGTTTTTCCAGGCCGCGCATGGCGGCACGCTGATGCTCGATGAGGTAGCCGATTTGCCATTGGCGATGCAGGTCAAGCTATTGCGCGCGATCCAGGAGCGCAGCGTGCGCAAGATCGGCGCTACCGCCGAGGAGCCGGTGGACGTGCGCATCATCAGTGCCACCCATAAAAATCTGGCCCAATGCGTAGAGGATGGAAGTTTCCGGCAGGATTTGTATTACCGCCTGAATGTCATCGAGCTGGCGTTGCCGGCACTGCGCGAGCGGCGGGAGGATATCGCCGCGCTGTCTGACGCCATCCTGCTGCGACTGGTGAGCCGCAACCACAGCGACAACCGCGCGCTGCTGGGGCCGGGAGCGCTGGAGGCGTTGCAGCAGCATGGTTTCCCCGGCAATGTGCGCGAACTGGAAAACATCCTGGAGCGTGCGCTGGCATTCGCCGAGAACGGGTTGATCGAAACCGCCGACCTGGCGCTGAAAATATCAAGACCGCTGGCCCTGACGCTGTCAGGTGCTGAACGGAGTCAACCGCGACCGCAAACGCAACCGCAGATAGCGGTTGTCGGCGCCGCTGACGAAACTGCTGGCAAGTCGGGCGATGATGCTATTCCGAGCTGTTTGCCGGATTATCTGAACGGCATCGAGCGCGACATCATCCAGCGCGCGTTAATCCAGACCAGATTCAATCGTACCCAGGCCGCGGAGTTGCTCGGCATTAGCTTTCGCCAGCTGCGCTACCAGATGCAAAAGCTCGACATCAGTGAGCCAAAATGAGCCTGGGAAAATACATTCAAACCATGTTCGAAGTGGCAGCCGACGGCTGGTGTGGCCAGGCTTTACGGATCGCCTCGCCCAACCGCGATCCCCGACCACCGGGCACTGAGATCGGCTTGCTGGTGATCCACAATATCAGCCTGCCGCCCGGCCAGTTCGGCGGCGAGCGGATTTGCGAGCTGTTTACCAACCGGCTCGATTGCGATGTGCACCCGTACTTCGACCAGTTGCGCGCGCTGCGGGTTTCGGCCCATTTTCTGATCCGCAGGGATGGCGTGGTGGTGCAGTTCGTATCAGCCAATGAGCGCGCCTGGCATGCCGGAGTATCATCGTTTGGCGGACGCCCGCAGTGCAATGATTATTCCATCGGCATCGAGCTGGAAGGGACAGATTTCGAACCCTTTGCCGAGCCTCAGTATGTGGCGCTGGCCGCACTGACGGGCGCTTTGCAAGCCCGCTATCCCTTGCTGGATGTGGTCGGGCATGCGCATATTGCACCGGGACGGAAGACCGATCCGGGGCCGTTTTTTGATTGGCAGCATTACCGTCGGGCGCTCAGCGCGCAATCACGTTTAACATTGCTGCATGGCGTACTGCACTTTCCTGCATGACTGTAAAAGTCATTAAGACTATTCGCAAATAAGTATTAAAAATAGTTTGCGACCTCCGTCCTCAATAACCACAATCAGTGCATTGAATGTATTTATGCACTACATGTAGTGCCAATAGCGTTTTTTAAAAAACTTTCCAGGCAGTTAGGCAGCACAAAAGCGCCGTGGTTTTTATGTTGGATTGATCCTGTGAACTGCCCCTTGTTTTTTCAACAGCGCGCTGGCTCTGGGGGAGGCATTTGCACAATTTTTTGGTGCAGCAGGCGCGCAACAATCTGGCTGTGAACCTCGGTGACATCGGGTGATCCAATCAACAACTATCAGGCCGCAGCATGCATGCTGCCGGAGCTGAAAGCCTCCAGGCCTGACATCGCGGTGCCGCAACTGCATGTGACCGAAAACGGCGCGCAGCGCCTGCTTGACATGGATCAGGTGCGCGACCTGATCGGCGCCGCCTGTCAGGGGCTGGAAAAGCATGTTGATGCCGATGCGATCCTGGCCGAGACCGTCAAGAACCTGTATGACGGCGTGCCGGTCGAAGAGCTGCACAAATCCGCCATTCTGGCAGCCCGCGTGCTGATGGAAAAAGATCCTGCATACGGCCAGGTCACTGCGCGCCTGCTGCTGCACACGATCCGCAAGGAAGTGTTCGGCCGGGAAGTCGCACAACGCGATGCGCAAGCCAATTACCTGACGTATTTCCCGCAGTTCATCCAGAAAGGCATAGCGGCCGGTTTGCTGGATGTCAAGCTGCAGGAATTCGATCTGGACCAGTTGAGCAAGGCTCTGGTCACCGAGCGCGATCTGCAATTCGGGTACCTTGGCCTGCAAACACTGTACGACCGCTATTTCCTGCACATCCGCGATGTCCGCATCGAAATGCCGCAAGCGTTCTATATGCGCGTCGCGATGGGTCTGGCGCTGAATGAAGCGAAGCGTGAAGAGCGCGCGATCGAGTTCTACCACTTGCTGTCGCGCTTCGATTTCATGAGTTCGACGCCGACGCTGTTCAACTCCGGCACGCAACGCTCGCAACTATCGTCCTGCTACCTGAGCACCGTGCCGGATGACCTGGAAGGCATCTTTGATGCGATCAAGGACAATGCGTTGCTGGCCAAATATGCGGGCGGTCTGGGCAATGACTGGATCCCGGTGCGCTCTTTGGGTGCGCATATCAAGGGTACCAACGGCAGATCGCAAGGCATCGTGCCGTTCCTGAAAGTGGTCAACGATACCGCCGTTGCAGTAAATCAAGGCGGCAAGCGCAAGGGTGCAGTCTGCGCCTACCTTGAAACCTGGCACATGGACATCGAGGAATTTCTCGAGCTGCGCAAGAATACCGGCGATGACCGCCGCCGGACTCATGACATGAACAGCGCTAACTGGATTCCCAACCTGTTCATGAAGCGCGTGATGGAAAAAGGCGAATGGACGCTGTTCTCGCCGAGCGACACGCCCGACCTGCACGACAAGTTCGGCCGCGCTTTCGAAGCAGCCTATACCGCATACGAAGCCAAGGCGGCGCGGGGCGAGATCGGCCTGTACAAAACCGTCCACGCGCTCGATCTGTGGCGCAAGATGCTGTCGATGCTGTTCGAGACCGGCCATCCGTGGATCACATTCAAGGATCCGTGCAATATCCGTTCGCCGCAGCAACACATCGGCGTCGTGCACTCGTCGAACCTCTGCACCGAGATCACGCTCAACACCAACGAGGCCGAAATCGCGGTCTGCAACCTCGGCTCGGTGAACCTGCCGGCGCACATGAAAGACATGAATGGGCAACTGCTGCTTGACCACGTCAAGCTGCAAAAGACGATCCGCACCGCGATGCGCATGCTCGATAACGTGATCGATAACGTGATCGACATCAACTACTACGCGGTCGATAAGGCCCGCAACTCGAATATGCGCCACCGTCCGGTCGGCATGGGCATCATGGGCTTCCAGGATTGCCTGCACATGATGCGGGTACCGTATGCGTCGAATGCAGCAGTCGAATTCGCCGATCGCTCGATGGAAGCAGTCTGCTACTACGCTTATCTGGCCTCGACCGAGCTGGCCGAAGAGCGCGGCGGCTATCTTGAAGCCGATCTTTCCGAAACCCTGGACTGGGCGCCGTTGCGCGCGCGCATCAAGCAGCATGGGATGCGCAATTCGAATTGCGTGGCGATTGCGCCGACCGCGACCATCTCCAACATAATCGGCGTGTCGGCCTGCATCGAAACGACCTACCAGAACCTGTCCGGCGAATTTACCGAAATCAACGCGTACCTGGTGCGCGACCTGAAAGCCCGCGACCTGTGGGATGAA
>JBDSCZ010000153.1:0-2861 GCA_039920865.1 Burkholderiaceae bacterium | reverse complement strand
TTCCTGGCGCGTCAGATGTTCGAGCAGCACGCATTCAACGATGGTACGCCGATCAAGCTGCCTGCGATCAGCCCGAAACTGTCGGCAACGCCGGGCCAGACTAAATGGCTGGGCCCGGTTCTCGGCGAGCATAACGATGAAATCCTGCGTGCGCTCGGTTACGACGACGCTGCGCTGGCACAACTCAGGCGTGATGGCGTCGTGTGAATCGGGTTGTTAACGTAATGCTTCTATCATCTGTTCCAGTTTGACCGAATCGGCACAGAACTGGCGGATGCCTTCGGCCAGCTTTTCGGTCGCCATCGCATCGTCATTGAGCATGCTGCGGAAGGCTTTTTCGTCCAGTATCAATTTTTCAATCCCGGCGTTTTTGGCGTCTTGCGGATTTAACTTGCGGCTGATCGGGGCCTCGGTATCGGTCAGCTTTTGCAGCAATTCCGGGCTGATGGTGAGCAGGTCGCAACCGGCCAGTTCGAGGATTTGCGAAGTATTGCGAAAGCTCGCGCCCATGATTTCGGTGGCGTGGCCGAATTTGCGGTAATAGGTGTAGATGCGCTTGACCGATTGCACGCCGGGGTCATTCTCGCCGCTGTATTCCTGCCCGGTTGATTTCTTGTACCAGTCATAAATGCGGCCGACGAAGGGCGAGATCAGCTGTGCGCCGGCATCGGCGCAGGCAACCGCCTGCGGCAATGCGAACAGCAGCGTCATGTTGCAGCGGATGCCTTCGCGCTCCAGCACTTCGGCGGCGCGGATGCCTTCCCAGGTGGAAGCGATCTTGATCAGGATGCGTTCACGCGCTATCCCGGCTGCCTCGTACAGCGCAATCAGCGCACGTCCTTTGGTAATGGTTCCTGCGGTGTCGAACGACAGGCGGGCATCGGTTTCGGTGGAAACACGACCCGGAATGATGTTCAGAATCTCCAGCCCGAACGCAATCAGCAGGCGGTCGATGATATCGGCGGTAGATTCATCGCGATGCTGCTGCACCGCCTGCTCCAGCAGGTGCCGGTATTCTTCCTTTTGCACCGCTTTCAGGATCAGTGACGGGTTGGTGGTGGCGTCGCGCGGCGCGTAAGCCTTGATGCTCTGAAAGTCGCCGGTGTCGGCAACGACAGTAGTGTATTGCTTGAGTTGTTCCAGTTGGTTCATGGTGAGCGTGCCCGATTGATGTTGTGCGACAAGTTGGTTGGCTTATTGTAGCCGCATCAGCTTGAGCGATCCGTTAAAATACGCGCATTCCAACTGAAGGCAATTCCGATGACGCAAGACGAACTGAAGCAGGCAGTGGCCCGGGCCGCAATCGAATACGTGGTCGAAGGTGAAATCGTCGGGGTCGGCACCGGTTCCACCGCCAATTTTTTCATCGATGAACTGGCCAAGATCAAGGACCGGATCAAGGGCGCGGTCGCATCCTCCGAGGCGACCGCCGAGCGCCTGCGCTCGCATGGGATTGAAGTGCTGGACCTGAACCAGGTCGCATCGATGCCGGTGTATATCGATGGCGCCGACGAGATTACGCGCTTTGGCGCAATGATCAAGGGTGGCGGTGCGGCGTTGACGCGCGAGAAAATCGTCGCCTCGGTGGCCGACAAGTTCATCTGCATCGCCGATGGCTCCAAACTGGTCGATGTGCTTGGCAACTTCCCGTTGCCGGTCGAAGTGATTCCGATGGCGCAGGCTGTGGTCGCGCGCAAGTTGGCCGCACTCGGCGGCGAGCCGCGGCTGCGTCTGAAAGATGGCGTGCCGCTTGTTACCGATAATGGCAACGTGATCATCGACATGGTCGGCATGAAAATAGTCAATCCGGTCGAGCTGGAAGCCATCATCAATAATATCGTTGGCGTGGTGACAGTCGGACTGTTCGCCAGGCAGGGTGCGAATGTGTGCCTGCTGGGTACCCCGGAAGGCGTCAGTAAATTAGTTTTTTGATGGGGTATATGTAAAAATAGTGCCTTTGCCGCATATATTTATTGCGGATATTAAATATACAAAGTGTAGTATTTTAAATTGATTCAATGGGGTGCAGAATCGCCCCACTTTTTTTGTCAGGATGCAGCGCAGTGCCACAAGAACCTATCGACCCCATAACCCCGATCGACCCCGCAGCGATAAGCTGGAGCAATCCCCGCAAAGTGCCTTTGGCTGAGGGGAAAATATTGCTGTATCTAATCCGGGTGATCGATGATGCCGGCACCGAATACAGCTATATCGGGCAAACCAGGCAAGGCGCGAAGGGCTTGCAGGAACAGATCAAGGACGTCAAGAAGATCTTTGCCGGGAAGCCGCGCAAGGCGATTGTCGGCAAGGGAAAATACCGGGCGGTGCATCTGGCGTTGGCCAAGGCCAGCGAACATGGGTGGGCGGTCGAGTTTTATCCGCTGGAAAATGTCGGTATTGCGCTGCTGGAAAAAGTCGAGCAGAAACGCATGGCCGAACTGCGTTGCAACTTGAATGCCGGCCGTAACTGGCAGGTCGAGGATTACAGCAGTTTGTCGATCGCCGACCTGTTGTAAGCGTACCCAGCGGCTGAGAATTGGCCTCAGCTGCCGCGTTTGGACAGGTAAATTCCGCATAGCAGCAGTGCGCCGCCGGCCATTTGCAACGGACTGATGTACTCGTGGAAAATAATCCAGGCAGCGATGGTGGCAGTCAGCGGCTGGATCAGCAGGCTGACCGACGATAGGGTGGCCGGCAGATGCGCAAAGGCATAGGCAATCAGGGTCTGGCCGCCGATCTGCGCGACCAGCGCCAGGCCGATCAGCGTGATCCAGCCGGCACTGGCGGCCGGCCAGAACGGCCCCGGCATGATGAGGGCAAACGGCAACAGCAGCGCCGCGGTGACGGTAGTGCTCCATGCC
>JBDSCZ010000152.1:0-7375 GCA_039920865.1 Burkholderiaceae bacterium | reverse complement strand
CAATCGGTGGTCAAGACCGTGCTGATTGAGGCCGCCGAGTTCGGCAAAAGCACCATAGGTGCCGGCCAGAAGGTAGTAGTCGAATTCGTTTCCGCCAACCCGACCGGCCCGTTGCACGTCGGCCACGGCCGTCAGGGCGCGCTCGGCGATGCGCTGGCAGCGCTGTTCGATGTGCAGGGTTATGACGTCACGCGCGAGTTCTATTACAACGATGCCGGGGTCCAGATCGGCAACCTGGCGTTATCGGTGCAGGCCCGCGCGATGGGCTTGACGCCACTTGACGACGCCTGGCCGGCATCTGCTTACAACGGCGATTACATCGACGACATCGCGCAGGATTTCCTGGCCGGCAAGACGGTTGCCGCCAGCGATGGTGTGCCGGTGACGGCCAGCGGCGCGCTCGACGATATCGACTCGATCCGTCAGTTTGCGGTCACTTACTTGCGCCGCGAGCAGGATCTGGACTTGCTGGCGTTCGGCGTCAAGTTCGACCATTACTATCTGGAATCGTCGCTGTACAGCGACGGCAAAGTTGCCGCCACCGTCGAGACGCTGGTGCAAGCCGGCAAGACGTACCAGCAGGATGGCGCGCTGTGGCTGCGCACCACCGACTACGGCGACGACAAGGACCGCGTGATGCAGAAATCCGACGGCACCTTCACCTATTTCGTGCCGGACGTCGCCTATCACATCGCCAAATGGCAGCGCGGCTATGCGAAGGCGATCAACGTCCAGGGTTCCGACCATCACGGCACCATCGCCCGCGTACGTGCCGGCCTGCAGGCGGTCAACATCGGGGTTCCGCAGGGCTACCCGGATTACGTGCTGCACAAGATGGTGACCGTAATGAAGGATGGCGAAGAGGTGAAAATCTCCAAGCGCGCCGGCTCCTACGTCACGGTGCGCGACCTGATCGAATGGTCGGCCGGCGAGAACAATGCCGGCGATCTCACCCGCGGCCGCGATGCGGTGCGGTTCTTCCTGATCTCGCGCAAGGCCGATACCGAATTCGTGTTCGACGTCGATGTCGCGCTGGCGCAATCGGATGAAAATCCGGTGTATTACGTCCAATACGCACATGCGCGGATCTGCCGCATGCTCGAACTGTGGGGCGGTGATACCGCCACGCTGATCGATGCCGATCTGGCGCCGTTGATGGCCCCGCGCGAAGCCGCTCTGCTGGCCAAACTGGCCGAATATCCGGATGCGCTGCAACATGCGCTGGAAGAGCTGGGACCGCATCAGGTGGCATTCTACCTGCGCGATTTGGCGGGCGAGTTGCATAGCTATTACAATGCAGAACGGGTGCTGGTTGACGACGCAGCACTGAAAACGGCGCGGTTGGCATTGATATGCGCCACCCGGCAAGTATTGCAAAATGGCCTGGCGCTGATCGGCGTCTCGGCTCCAGAGCGGATGTAAACGGAAACAGCATGGCAACCAACCCAAAAAAAACCAGTACCAGAAGTAGCAAGGACAGCAGCAAGGCACACGGTAGTGCAGGCAGCCGCGGCCAAAAGGGCGGCACCTTGCTGGGCCTGGTCATCGGCCTGGTTATCGGTCTCGGGATTGCGCTGGCGGTCGCGCTGAGCATCAGCAAAGCCGGTTTGCCTTTCATCGCCAAGGGTGCCCAGCCAAGGGCGGTCGAAGGCAGCGGCGGCGCCATCGTGGTCGATCCGAACAAGCCGCTGTACGGCAACAAGGACACTGCCAGAGAAGCCGCCCGCAAGCAGGCCGAACCGGAGGTGCCGTCGCCGACTGTCGCCAAGTCCGCGGCTGAACCAGGCCAGGCGCCGCCGGTCGAAAAATCGGCAGCGGTAAAGCCGGATGCGGGCGAGGAAAAATATACGTATTATCTGCAGGCAGGTGCGTTTCGCGAGCAGGACGACGCCGACAATATCAAGGCCAAGCTGGCCCTGCTCGGATTCGAAGCACGCGTGACCGAGCGACTGTCCGATAACGGCACGCTGTACCGGGTGCGCGTCGGCCCGTTCGGCCAGATCGAAACAATGAACCGTATTCGCGAAAAACTGTCTGACAACGGCATCGATGTCGCTGTCGTGCGTAGTCCAAAATAAGCCCAAATAAACCAGAAAAGGAATCGTATGCGCTTGCTGCCAAAACTGTTTGTCACCCTAGGATTGAGCCTGCTGGCGCTGTCCGTCAGCGCCGCCCCCGATAATCCGAAAAACGGCGTCGATTATCGTACCTTGGACAAAGTGCAGCAGACCACCTCCGGCAACAAGGTCGAAGTTACCGAATTCTTTTGGTACAGCTGTCCGCACTGCCATGCCTTCGATCCGGCGCTGGTGAACTGGGTCAAGAAGCAGGGCGACAATATCGTCTTCAAGCGGGTGCCGATCGCCTTCAATGAATCCTTCGTGCCGCAGCAGCGCCTGTATTACGCGCTCGAAGCGCTCGGCCTGAGCGAGCAACTGAACCCCAAGGTATTCAATGCGATCCACGTTGAGCGCCAGCCGCTCGACAAGGATGCATCGATTGCCGACTTCATCGCCAAACAGGGCGTGGACAAGCAAAAATTCGTTGCCATGTACAACTCCTTCGGGGTGCAATCCAAAGTGCGCATCGCCAGCCAGTTGCAGGCCGCCTACAAGATCGACGGCGTACCCACCATCGCCATCGGCGGGCGCTATATCACCTCGCCATCGATTGCCGCTGCCGGTCTGGGCGGCAGGCAGCCGGAAGATACGTTGCAGGCCGCCGCGCTGAAAGTGATGGATTATCTGGTGGCAAAAACCGCCAGGGAGCTGGGCGGTGCGCCCAAGCCATCTGTAGCTGCCGCACCATCGAAGAAAAATAAGACCGAATAAAACCGCCGTTTATTCTGCGAACGCAAAAAATCCGGCAATTTCCCAGTAGGGGCAGGTTCCAAACCTGCCCTTTTTTGCAACCGCCGAGGGCGGGTTTGGAACCCGCACCCTACGATCCTCGCCGGGCTTCGCTTGTAAATAAAAAACAATGAGTATTTTCAAGGCCGCAATGGATATATGCGGTAATTGCATGAAATATTGGCATACCCGTACTATTTACGTATTTTCGCAAATCCGCCGTTTGGCCGCGTCATACTCGTCTTTCAGGCGCGTCACCATTTCTGCCACCGTCGGCACGTCGGTCATCAGGCCGACCCCTTGCCCGGCGCCCCAGATGTCGCGCCAGGCCTTGGCCTTGCTGGTTGAGCCGGTGCCGAAATTCATCGCGGTTTTATCCGCTTGCGGCAGGTTGTCCGGGTCCAGTCCTGCCAGGACGATGGATTTTTTCAGGTAATTGCCGTGCACCCCGGTAAACAAGTTGGTGTAGACGATGTCGTCTGCCGCCGAGTCGACGATCGCATTGCGGTAAGCGTCGTCCACGTTCGATTCCTTGGTGGCCAGCCAGCGCGAGCCGATGTACGCCAGATCGGCGCCCATCGCCTGTGCGGCGAGGATCGCATCGCCGCTGGCGATCGAACCCGACAGCGCGATCGGGCCCTGGAAGAACTTGCGGATTTCGCCCACCAGCGCGAACGGCGACAAGGTGCCGGCATGGCCGCCAGCCCCGGCCGCCACCAGAATCAAGCCATCGACGCCGGCTTCCAGCGCCTTTTGCGCATGGCGAATCGAAATTACGTCGTGCAGCACGATGCCGCCGTATCCGTGGATCGCATCCAGCATCTGTTGCGGCGGCGCCCGCAACGATGAAATGATGATCGGAATCCGGTGCTTGACGCAGACTTCGACGTCGTGCGCCAGCCGGTCGTTGGACTGATGGACGATCTGGTTGACCGCAATCGGCCCCACCTTCGCATCCGGATTGGCGGCCTGGAAGGTCGCCAGTTCGGCCTGGATCTGGGTCAGCCAAGTATCGAGCAACTCGGCCGGGCGCGCATTGAGGGCAGGGAAAGCGCCGACGATGCCGGCCTTGCATTGGGCAATCACCAGCTCCGGGCCGCTGGCGATGAACAGTGGGGAACCGATAACCGGAAGACGCAGATTTTGCAGTGCGGCAGGCAATGCCATGGTGACCTCGCGAAAATGTCGAATGAAAGCCGATTATAGGGCCAAAAAAGTACGAGCGTGCTAGATTGTGCCCTCTAGTGAATTGGAACACAATCGATCCATTTTCCAGGGAGATGCCATGTCACACCAGTGCTTTACGTTCACCATCACCGATCAGGTCGCCCATCTGGTGCTGAACCGCCCGCAGGCGATGAATACCATGCAGCCGGTGTTTTGGCGCGAGCTGGGCGCGATTCTGGAAGCATTGCAGCGCGATGCAGCGGCCCGTGTTCTGGTGATTTCGTCCACCGGCAAGCATTTTTCAGCCGGCATGGCGCTCGACGTATTCGCGAATGCCGGCGCATCGGGTTTCACGCTGGATGAAAAAAGCGCTGCCGGACGCGCCGCCATCGCCGATACGGTAGCCGGGATGCAGCAGGTGTTTACCCGGCTGGAGCAATTACGCATGCCGGTCATTGCCGCCATTCAGGGCGGCTGCATCGGCGGCGCAGTCGATATGGCGTGCGCTTGCGACATCCGCCTGACCACCGCCGACGCCTTCTTTTGCATCCAGGAAATCAATATCGGCATGACTGCCGACATGGGCACCCTGCAACGCCTGCCCAAGTTGATTCCGGAGGGTGTGGTGCATGAGCTGGCCTATACCGGGCGCCGCCTGCCGGCCCAGCGCGCACTGGCGCTGGGGCTGTCGAACGCGCTCTTCGAGTCGCACGAAGAGCTGCTCGAAGCCGCCCTGGCAATGGCGCATGAAATCGCCCAGAAGCCGCCGGTCGCGATCTGGGGCAGCAAGCAGGCCATCCATTACGCACGTGACCATGCGACCCACGATGCGCTGCAACAGATGGCCTGGCTGCAGTCCGGCATCTGGCAAGGCAGCAATCTGCTGGAATCCTTCCTCGCCAAACAGCAGCAGCGCCCGACCCGCTACCCCGATCTGCCGCCGCTGCAATCGTTTGCAGATGCCGATTACACGCTCGATCAGTAGCATGCTGTGGCGCTGACGGTTTTGTCCTATTCTGAACAGACTGTACGGCGTTCGCAATGCCGGTCCTGGCCGTTGTCCTGCGCCAGAAGCCGGCATGCGCTCGCGCAAGCAGTGCGCGGGCAATTGCCAGCAGGAGGCTGAAATCATGCAATTCATTTTTGAAGTCCGGATGAAGCCCGGTTACACGGTCGAGCAATATGCTGCGGCATGGGTTTGTGCCAGCGAGATCATTCAGCGCACGCCCGGGGCCAGAGGGACGTATCTGCACCGGAAAATCGGCGACCCTAACGTGCTGTTGGCGGTTGCCCACTGGGATTCGAAGGCGCAGCGCGACGCGAAAGACGATCGCAGCAATGAAACCGTGCGCGCTATCCTGGAAAAGCATGCGGCCCAATGTGAAATTACGGTGATCGGAGAATTCGAGGAGCCGGAATGGACGGTGCTGCCGGGTCAAGAGACAAGCGCCAAAATTCCTAACTAATTTTTGCAAGACTGCTAACGGGACTTTTGCTGGCGCAGATATTCGCGCCGTTTCATGTCAAGGTAGCTGGCGCGGTCCACTTCATGCAGCTGCCGCGGATAGTTTTCGGTGGAGGCAAACCAGCTTTGCAGGCGTTTTTCGAACTGTTGCGCAGGCGCTGTCGACAATCCGCCGAGATAGGCGTCGATGGCCAGGTAATAGCGCATGGTGTTGCGCTCCACCACGCCGCGCACGCCGCCGATATAGTCGGGCCGGCCACCGGACCGCTCGCCCGTTATGGTGAACCCGACCTTGTCGCTGCCGATGGTTGCGAGATAAGCCTGCATCGCGAACCGCGCTGCAAAATTGGTGGCGTAGGAATAGGTCAGATGCAGGAAGGTCTTGTCACCCTGGACCGAAACCGCTTCCAGCCGGATCCGATAGTCGCTGGTGCCCAGCGGCCCCTGTTTTGCATTGAGCCGGATGTCGAAATATTCGGGCGTGCTTGCTGCCACGCCAAACGCAAAGTCGACCCGGTGCGCCTGATCGAGCGGCTGATAGTTTTTCTTGCCGATGCTGACCGCGAGCATGTTGCCAGCCTTGCTTTGCGATGCCTGGCAATATTTTGTATTGAGGTGCAGGATCAGCACCTCGCACCACTGCGACGGATCGCGCAGCGCCTGGTTGACCGCGCCAAACGGGTAATCCACCAGCGCGTAGATGTCGCCCTTGAGCTGGCTGGGGGATTCGGTGGAATCGAGGGTCAGGGGCCGCTTGAACGGATTGTCGCGCAGTTTCTGGCCCAGTTCCGCGTACTTGGCGCGCAGCGTTGCGGCGGCATTCGGGTCGGTCTCGGCATCCGCCGCGTGCGCTGTGAGCATGACCATGCCCGTGATGCAGGCAAGCAATAGCCAAGGCAGCCGGGGCAGTCGGCAGTACGGATTTATCTGAAATATCTTGCGCATCGGTGTCTACTTTGGTGAATGGTAGGGTGCCGGTCACTATACAGAGTACGGAGTTTGTTAGCTGCCGACGATGCGCCTGGCTTGCAGGGATTCGGTGCCAAGCGCTTCCAGGAACTTCACTTCGGTGCCGATCGCCAGGCGTGCCGCGCGGGGTTCCATGACGTTGTCGCGGCTAAAATAAAATTCACGGCCGTCAGCCGTTTCTATGAAGCCGGTGTCGCCGGAAAACAGTTTGCAGATGCGGCCGTGCAGCGGCGCGTCATGCGTTTTTACCTTGCGACGCAAGCGCTGCACATGATCTTCCAGCTGCATCCTGGCGGCATCGAAGGCGGCGCCAATTGCCAGCACGATGTCGGCGTCGTCATGGTTGCGGCTGACGGCGACTTCGCCGCCCGGCACTGCGATGGCAACCCGTACATTGTAATGATTGCCGCCGCGCCAGTGCTTGCCGAGCACTTCAACGGTGGTTTTGCAATGCAGGATGTATTGGCAGAATGGCTCCAACAGTCGAGCCCGGCTGCGGATTGCGGCTTCGAGTGCAGGTGATGGCTGCAGGTCGCCGTAGGTGATTTTTAACGGGATTTTCATGGTATCCCCTGATGGCAGCGTCGGGTTCGGCGGTGCCGCGCTGCTGTCAGCCTTACCTTCGAACCTGTTTTTCGATCGACTGCTGGCGCGAACTGATGCGCGACAACTCGGTCATTTCTTCGGCTAGAAATTCCATCAGGTCGTCGACGCTGACAATCCCGACCAGGTGGACGGTGCTGTTGACCACCGGAAGCCGTCGCACGCACTTGAAGCGCATCCGTTCTATGGTTTCATGCACATCGGCATCTTCGCTGGTGGCCAGCAGTTCCGCGCTCATGATGTCGCCCGCTTCGATGATCGTGGCGTCCAGCCCTTCGGCCACCAGCGACACCACGATATCGCGGTCGGTCAGGATTCCGAC
>JBDSCZ010000151.1:0-13170 GCA_039920865.1 Burkholderiaceae bacterium | reverse complement strand
GGTGCGCGCCGCGTATCAGGATGTGCTGCATGGCGAGCGCTTTCCCTCGTACGTGCTGGCGCTGGAGCTCGACCCGTCGCTGGTGGACGTGAACGTGCATCCGTCGAAGATCGAAGTGCGCTTTCGCGACAGCCGCGCGGTGCACCAGTTCGTGTTCCACGCAGTACAGCGTGCACTGGCGCAGACCTCAGCCACCGCATTCGGCGCGGCACCGGCACCGCTGGTCTCGCCTTCGGGCGCAATCCCGTGGATACGGGAACAGCAGCAAACCACCTTCAGCGCCCAATTGCGCAGCGACACGGGTGCTGAAACTGCCGCGCCGCAGTTTAGCCGGGCTAATTCCGTCTTCGGCGTGGCGCAATCGACCGCCAGTTACGGTGCATTGTTCAGCACGGTAAGCACGGCACAGCAGCCGGCGCCATCGGCGCCAAGCGTGCCACAACCTCTGCCGGACGATGACCATCCGCTGGGCTACGCACTAGCGCAATTGCACGGGGTTTTCATCCTGGCGCAGAACAGCAAGGGTCTGGTGCTGGTCGACATGCACGCCGCGCACGAACGCATTCTGTACGAGCAACTGAAGAATGCACTGGACCAGGATGCGATGCCGGTACAAGCGTTATTAATCCCGGTCACCTTTTACGCCGATGCAGTCGAAGTCGGCACCGCCGAAGATAGCCGCGCCATCCTGCAATCGCTCGGCTTCGACATCAGCGCGGTATCGCCCACCACGCTGGCGGTGCGTGCAGTGCCGGCGCTGCTAAAAAACGCCGACACCCAAAATCTGGCGCGCGACGTGCTGCGCGACATCCGTGAATTCGGCGGCTCGCGGGTACTGATCGAACGGCGCAATGCGCTGCTCGGCACGCTGGCCTGCCATACCGCGGTGCGCGCCAACCGATCGCTGACCGCGCCGGAAATGAATGCGCTGCTGCGCCAGATGGAAGCCACCGAACGGGCCGACCAGTGCAACCACGGCCGCCCGACCTGGGTCCAGTTGGCACTGTCCGACCTCGACAAACTCTTCCTGCGCGGCCAATGAATCGCTCCCACAACATGCAAACCAAACCGCTGGTGGTCGCCATCATGGGTCCCACCGCCTCCGGCAAGACTGCGATGGCGCTGGAAATTTCCCGCCGGATTCCGGCGGAAATCATCTCGGTTGACTCCGCGCTGGTTTATCGCGGCATGGATATCGGCACCGCCAAGCCGAACGCATTGGAACTTGCTACCGCACCGCACCACCTGATTGACATCATCGACCCGCTGCAGGCCTATTCTGTCGCGCAATTTTGCAAGGATGCACTGCGACTGAGTGCGGAAATCCGCGCCCGCGGCAAACTGCCGCTCCTGGTCGGCGGCACCATGATGTATTTCAAGGCGCTGATGGATGGGTTGGACGACCTGCCAGCGGCCGATCCGGTGCTGCGCGCGCAGCTCGAGCTCGAAGCCGCCAGCGTCGGCACCGCTGGCCTGCACGCCAGGCTGGCGCAGCTCGACCCGGCCACCGCGGCACGGCTCAAACCCAACGATTCCCAACGCATCCAGCGCGCACTGGAAATCATTGCGCTGACCGGACAACCGATGTCGCAACTGCTGGCATTGCGGCCCAAAACAGAATTGCCGTTCACGCTGCTGCCGCTGGCACTGGAACCTTCGGATCGCAGCGTGCTGCACCAGCGCATCGCAACCCGCTTCGATGCGATGCTGCAAGGCGGCCCAGGCCACAACCTGCTGGATGAAGTGGCAACCTTGCGCGCGCGCGGAGATCTGCACTCCGGGCTGCCATCTATTCGTTGCGTCGGTTACCGCCAGGCCTGGGAATATCTGGATGGACAATACGATCTGCCCACCCTGCGCGAAAAAGGCATCATCGCCACCCGCCAACTCGCCAAACGCCAACTGACCTGGCTACGCGCAATGCCGCAACGCATTGCTCTGGACTGCCTCAGCGCTACCGCAATCGATCAGGCAATGCTGCATATCAATCAATGCCGGACGGTTTAAAGAGCGGACATACCGCAGATTCGCACCTGCTCCGACAATTTTCTTGACAGGGTAAAAGCGGCTTGTCATAATTCGGGGCTTAGTTGTTCTGGCAGCTTATTTGGCCTGAATAATGCCGGTTACGACAGTAGCCGCATAAACTAGTGGTGATATAGCTCAGTTGGTTAGAGCACAGCATTCATAATGCTGGGGTCGGTGGTTCAAGTCCACCTATCACTACCAAAAACACGTTTTAAGAAGTCCCAAGACATACATAAACCCGCATCTGCTCACGCCGATGCGGGTTTTTTGTTATCCGGACCTTATCAGTGTATAGACACTGGAATCCAGACCCAGCGCCCATACCCAAAATATGAAATTCAGATTAATTCCATACGCTTATTGAAGCGCATCGAAGTTAACTCATGTGCTGTCCACCATTGATGGCGATGTTAGCTCCGGTCACAAACGCGGCCTCGTCCCCCGCAAGATAGGCGACCAGGCCGGCGACTTCTTCCGGCTTGCCCAAGCGCCCCATCGGAATCTGCGGAATGATCTTGCTGTCGAGAACTTCCTGCGGGATCGCCATCACCATCTTGGTGCCGATGTATCCTGGAGAGATCGTGTTCACTGTTACGCCCTTGCGCGCCACTTCCAGCGCCAGCGCTTTGGTGAAGCCATGCATCCCGGCCTTGGCTGCCGAGTAGTTGGTCTGACCGAACGCGCCTTTTTGTCCATTTACCGACGAAATATTGATGATGCGCCCCCAGCCGCGCTCGACCATCTCGTCGCACACCGGCTTGGTCATGTTGAATACCGAATCCAGATTGGTTCGCATCACCGCATCCCAATCGGTTTTATCCATTTTCTTGAACGTCGTGTCGCGCGTGATGCCGGCATTGTTGACCAGCACATCGATGGCACCGACATCTTTTTTAATTTGAGCGACGCATTGCTGGGCAGAATCATAGTCGGCGACATCACACGGATAGGCGCGGAAGTTGAAGCCCTGCTGCTCCATCGATGCCAACCATGTGTTGACCTTGGTATTGTCGGGCGAATAGGTCGTGACCACCCGGTAACCCATCGATGCCAACTTGATGCATACCGCTTCGCCCAAACCACCCATGCCGCCGGTTACTAATGCAATTCTTGTCATGTTCTTGTCTCTTTATGTTTGTGATGGAATCTAAATGATATTGTCCAACTGCTCACACATCGCTGCCAACGCCAAGTCGCACGCCGTCGATAGTCAGCAGCGCAAGGTAAATCCTGAGCCAACGATTTATCAGACCTCTGCAAATCGTGCATCAATGCGAGCGCAAGTCGACGGTGTTTTCTTGCTAACCAGTTAACCAACGCAGACCCAACCCTGCAACGAAACGGTACGGGCCGCAATTGCGGCCCGTACCGTTACTGTCATACTTTTTTTATTACGCCGCTGATTTTTTTGCGGCTTGCGCAAGCTGGTCCGAGGCTTTGGCGACTTGTTTTTCTGTCGCTTCGACTGCTTGCTTAGTGGCTTTGCTAACTTGCTCGTAGCCGGCATGCGCATTTGCGACAGACGATTTCAGCATTGCAATGACGTTTTCAGAACCAGCCGGCGCATTCTTCGCGATGCTGTCGACCAAGGCACCAAATTTGCCCTGCACTTCGGCGACTTGCTCATCGGCTAACTTGGTAAATTCTTCTTTTGTGGCAGACACGATATCCGTCAAATGACGGCTGTATTCAGCAACTTTCTCAGCACTTGGCTTGGCATATGCAGTTGCCAGCGAAAAAAATGCCTGCGGGTCTTTCGCAGCCAACAAATCCTTTACTGCGGCCATGGACTCCTCGACGGATGCTTTGGCAGCTGCCACATTCAATCCAACGATTTTTTCTGTACCTTGAACCGCTATTGTTGTCAGCGTGTTAAATGCAGCGAGTTGTGATTCGAAAAAGGCTTTGCCGGCAGATGTAAATTGGTCTGTATTTGAAAACATGATTTCTCCTGGGATGGGATTTGAGATAGGTAGAGATACGGAATTTGATAAACTTTCAAACCGGATGCGTCTTGTGCAGCGCAACAGACTGGTACTTTTACATAATTACATCCCACCATTTTGATTTAAAACAAAGTATGAGCAGATTTCCATCCCCCTCTTTGCTAACAGATTCTTGTTGGCTTGGATCGGCTGGACATTGCAATCAGAGTGCTTTTTCAGGCTATCCGTGGTCAGGCATTCACGATAGCGCTCTCGCTGCGGAACGCAACTTCCGCAAGATCTTGGCAATCGACATGAGGCCATCGCGCCGATGTGATAGGCTATTTGCCCTTGCCTCTCCCATATAGCATGCGACTGTATTGCTATCAGCAATAAAATGGAACGCTCCCATGCAATCAAAACATTTTCTAACCGCGTTTTTACTGGCTACGTTGACATATTCGGTTGCGGCCTACGAACGGCCCTTTCCAGCCAATGCCAAACGCGGGACAATGACGCCTGCGATCTATCCGGCCATCATCATCGATGACAAGGAGCGCATGCTGTCACCGGGCGCACAGATATTTAATACCAACAATACGATCGAAATGCCTACCGCCTTGCGCGGCAGCAGAATTATCGTGAATTTTACCGAGAACAATCAGGGTCACATCCACCGGATCTGGCTGTTAAGCCCGCAAGAAGCCGGCAAACCGTTACCAGACCAGACTCGCTAGAAGCCCTACTCAGCCTTATCCGCACAAAGCCACTCCATGCAAAAAAAAGTATTCATTAAAACCTTCGGTTGCCAGATGAACGAGTACGACTCGGACAAGATGGCCGACGTACTCAATGCCTCCGATGGCATCATCCAGACCTACACCATCGAAGATGCCGACGTAATCCTGCTCAACACCTGCTCGGTACGCGAAAAGGCGCAGGAAAAAGTATTTTCCGATCTCGGCCGCATCCGCGAGCTGAAACTGGCCAAGCCACATCTGGTGGTCGGCGTCGGTGGCTGCGTCGCGTCGCAGGAAGGTGCGGCGATCATCAAGCGCGCGCCGTATGTGGATGTGGTGTTCGGCCCGCAAACCTTGCATCGTTTGCCGGCGCTGATCAATCAGCGCCGTGCTTCGGGCAAGTCGCAAGTCGACATCAGTTTCCCCGAGATCGAGAAATTCGATCATTTGCCGCCGGCCAAAGTGGATGGCGCGACCGCTTTCGTGTCGATCATGGAAGGCTGCAGCAAGTATTGCAGTTACTGCGTGGTGCCATACACCCGCGGCGAGGAAGTATCGCGCCGCTTCGATGACGTGCTGACCGAAATCGCCGGCCTGACTGAACAGGGTGTCAGGGAAATCACGCTGCTGGGTCAGAATGTCAACGCATTTCGCGGCATGATGGCCGACGGCGAGGTGGCCGACTTCGCATTGCTGATCGAATACATCGCGGAAATCCCCGGCATCGAGCGCATCCGCTTCGTTACCAGCCATCCGAAGGAATTCACCCAGCGCCTGATCGACACCTATGCCAAGGTACCGAAACTGGTCGATCACCTGTACCTGCCGGCACAGCATGGCTCCGACCGGATTCTGGCGGCAATGAAACGCGGTTATACCGCACTGGAATACAAATCGGTGGTGCGACGCCTGCGCGCGGTACGGCCGAATATCGCAATATCGAGCGACTTCATCGTCGGCTTCCCGGGCGAGACCGAGGCCGATTTCGAGGCCGTGATGCAACTGATCGCCGATATCGGGTTCGACAACAGTTACAGCTTCATCTTCAGCGCCCGTCCCGGCACGCCGGCTGCCAACCTGCAGGACGATACCCCGCATGAAGTCAAGCTGGCGCGCCTGCAACGCTTGCAGACAGTTATCAGCGACAACACCAAGCGCTATAGTCAGCAGATGATCGGCACCATCCAGCGCATCCTGGTCGAAGGCCCCTCGGCCAAGGACCCGCAGGAAATGCAGGGCCGCTCCGAAAACAATCGGGTCGTCAATTTCGATGGCGGGCCGGATGGAACACGACTGATCGGTCAGCAGGTCGATATCGAAATCACGCACAGCTACACGTATTCGCTGCGCGGCGAAATGGTCGCCGCCCGATCCAAATCAACCCCGCCTTCCCCACCGATTCTGCAAAGCGCCATTTGAAAACGAAATCTCCCTCGACGCCGCAGCACTTTTTACCAGAACCGCTCGACAATGCGCGGCTGGCATATCTATGCGGCCCACTCGACGAAAACCTGCGGCAGATCTCGTCTGCGCTGGACGTGACAATTTTCCGGCGCGGCGACCGCTTCGTGGTCGGCGGCGCCAACGGCAAACGCGCTGTCGAGATTCTGGAGCGGTTTTATGACGCTGCCACCAAACCCATTTCGGTAGATGAAGTGCAGCTGGCGCTGGTCGAGCAACGGGCGAAACTGGCCGCGAATAAAATTCAACCTGGCAGCGACGCGCTCACTTCGACAATCGTAGAAACTTTGCCCGACACCATCGAAAGCCCGGCGCTGAAGACGCGCCGTGCCGATCTGCGCGGCCGCACGCCGCACCAGAATCACTATCTGAACGCGATCCTGGCGCATGACATCACTTTTGGCATCGGCCCGGCCGGTACCGGCAAGACCTATCTGGCGGTGGCCTGCGCGGTCGATGCGCTGGAGCGCGACGCTGTCAAACGCATCGTGCTGACGCGCCCGGCGGTCGAAGCTGGCGAGCGACTCGGCTTCCTGCCCGGCGACATGGCGCAGAAAGTCGATCCTTACCTGCGTCCTCTATATGATGCGCTGTACGATCTGCTGGGTTTCGACAAAACCCAAAAGCTGTTCGAAAAACAAACCATCGAAATCGCGCCGCTGGCGTACATGCGCGGGCGCACGCTGAACCACGCATTCATCATCCTCGACGAAGCCCAGAACACCACGCCCGAGCAGATGAAAATGTTCCTGACGCGGATCGGCTTCGGCAGCAAGGCGGTGGTTACCGGCGACGTCACCCAGGTCGATTTGCAGCGCGGCCAGAAAAGCGGCCTGAACGATGCGATCGGCGTGTTGAAGGAGGTGCGCGGCATCGCTTTCTCGCATTTCACCAGCATCGATGTGGTGCGCCACCCGCTGGTCGGGCGCATCGTCGATGCCTACGAATCCGCCACCAGCCTGGAAGTCGAACTGCACAAAACAACTACTGTCAGCCATGCCCGCAAAAGATAAACTCGCATGTAAACTTGCCTTATCGGTGCAATACCCCGACCCGCGCCTGCGGGACATAGTCACCCGTCCCAGGCTGCGACGCTGGGTGCAGGCCGCGCTGTTCGCCCCGGCCGAACTGACGATCCGCTTCGTCGATGCAGCTGAAGGCCAGACGCTGAACCGCGACTATCGCGGCAAGGATTATCCGACCAACGTGCTGACTTTCGCCTACACCGAAGACCAGGATGCCGAAGTCACCCAGGCCGACATCATCCTGTGTACCGACGTGCTGCAGCGGGAAGCCGCCGAACAGGGCAAAACGCTGCTCGCGCATACTACCCACCTGATCGTGCATGGCGTGCTGCATGCGCAAGGTTACGACCACGAGAACGAAGAGGAAGCGCAGGAAATGGAAGCCATCGAAGCCGAAATCCTGGCCGCGCTGGGCCTGCCAAACCCGTATGCCGAGTGTTAGTGCAGGTCAATGCAGGCTGCGCCTGCAGATGCGCATAAATAAACAATAGCCCAGTTTTTTGGCCTCCCGGCGCATTTGTTGTATCCTATGCCGATCGAAACAACGGCTAATCGCCCCTTATGCCAGATCATTCTATCGACGCCAGAATCCCTGACGTCAAGCCTCACCGGTCACTGTTTGAACGGCTGACCGCTCTTATTTCCCCCGAACCCGAAAACCGCAGCGAGTTGCTCGAAGTGCTGCACGACGCGCATGATCGCAACCTGATCGACGCCGATGCGCTGTCGATGATCGAGGGTGTGTTCCAGGTGTCCGACCTGTCGGTACGCGACATCATGATTCCACGCTCGCAAATGGACGTGATCGACATCAGCAAGCCGATCGAGGAATGGATGCCGCAGGTATTGTCGACAGCGCACTCCCGCTTCCCCGCCACCGAAGGCGAACGTGACAAGGTTGTCGGCATTCTGCTGGCCAAGGATTTGCTGCGCTATTACGCGGAAGAATCGTTTGACGTGCGCGACATGCTGCGCCCGGCGATTTTCATACCCGAATCGAAGCGCCTGAACGTATTGCTGCGTGACTTCCGCGCCAATCGCAACCACATGGCGATCGTGGTCGACGAATACAGCGGCGTGGCCGGCCTGATCACGATTGAAGACGTGCTGGAGCAAATCGTCGGCGACATCGAAGACGAATACGATTTCGATGAGGAAGAAGACAACATTCTGCCGATCAAGCATGGCGCCTACGGCCCGCGCTGGCGCGTCAAGGCGTTGACTGAAATCGAACAATTCAACGAATCGCTGGGAACCCGACTGGCAAATGAAGACGTCGACACCATCGGCGGCCTGGTGGCCAATCACCTCAGCCGCGTGCCGCACAAGGGCGATGTCTTCAATATCGACAACCTGCGCTTTGAAGTGCTGCGCGCCGACGCCCGTCAGATCAATGTCCTGCTGGTAGAAAAGCTTCCACCGGTTGAGTTTGATGAAGTCGATTAATTGAAAATATGGGGTATGGTGTAAAAACCATGACTTTGCGCATGGTTTTAGTGCGGCTTTTAAAATACACATAGATGTATCATATCTGCCGCAATCCGGTCTCAAACCCGATTGCGGCACCGGAATTAACTGGCGCTTAAGCCACCTTCTCCAGCTTGGCAATCCCCAGATCCAGCAGCTTGAGCCCCACTTGGCGGCCGAAATTGATTTGCGCCCGCGCATTGGTGCCGCTGCCTTCGATGTTGACGATCACGCCTTCGCCGAACTTGGCGTGCGCGACCGATTCGCCGATGCGCCAGCCGTGGTCGTGACTGATGGCTTGCGCGATCCGGTTGGCGCCGTTTGCCGGCGTATCGACCCAGGCCGCCTTCGGCTGTGCGAACCATTGCGGCTGCACCTTCACCTGCGGCGACAGCCATTTCAGCGCATCTTCCGGCAATTCGGCGAAAAACCGCGATTTCACGTTGTAGCGGATCTGACCGTGCAGCATGCGGGTCTGCGAAAAAGTCATGTACAGGTGCTTCCTAGCGCGCGTGATGGCGACATACATCAGGCGCCGTTCTTCATCGACGCCGCCTTCTTCCTTGGCGCTGTTCTCGTGCGGAAACAATCCTTCTTCCAGCCCGGTGATGAAGACCGCATCGAACTCCAGCCCCTTGGCCGAATGGACGGTCATCATTTGCAACGCATCCTGCCCGGCCTGGGCCTGATTGTCACCGGCCTCCAGTGACGCATGCGACAGGAAAGCCGATAGCGGCGACATCACGGTCGGCAATGCCGCATCGGCGTCGAAAATCTCAGTTTGCTCCCCGCTCCCGCCTGCGGGAGAAGGGCCGGGGGAGAGGGAGGGGGTGAGTACATCCATGGCGTGTTCATGCATTGGCGTGATATTTCTGCCATGGACGTTGGGGCCGAGAAAGGCCGGCGCGTCATGGCCGAAACCTTCTTCGGCCACGAACAGGGATGCGGCGCTGACCACCTGCTCCAGATTCTCGATCCGGTCGGCGCCCTCCTTCTCGGTCTGATAATAAGTCAGCAGGCCGCTGGAATTCAGCACCAGCTGCACTACCTCTGGCAAAGGCAACTGCTGGGCCTCGAAGCGCGCACCCTCGATCAATTTGACGAAATTTCCCAAAGCCGTCCCGGCCTTGCCCGTTACATACGGTATCGCTGCGTACAGGGAAACATCGTACTGCTTGGCGGCGTCCTGCAATTGCTCCAGCGCTCGCACGCCGATGCCACGGGTCGGGAAGTTCACCACCCGCAGGAAGGCCGAATCGTTGTGCAGATTGTCCATCAGTTGCAGATAAGCAATCGCATGCTTGACCTCGGCCCGCTCGAAGAAACGCTGGCCGCCGTACACCTTGTACGGGATGCCGGCCGAGAACAGCGCATGCTCGATCACCCGCGATTGCGCGTTGGAGCGGTACAGCACTGCGATTTCGCTGCGCAGCAAACCTTCGTTGATCAGGCTCTTGGCTTGTTCGATGATCCAGCGCGTCTCTTCCAGGTCGGACGTAACTTCCTGAATCCGCACCGGCTCGCCATGGCCGGCATCGGTGCGCAGATTCTTGCCCAGTCGCTTGCTGTTGTTGGCGATCAGTATGTTGGCACTGTCGAGGATGTGGCCGTGAGAGCGGTAGTTCTGCTCCAGCTTGATCAGGTTTTGCACGTTGAACTCGCGCTCGAAGGCGGCCATGTTGCCGACATTGGCGCCGCGGAACGCGTAAATGCTCTGGTCGTCGTCGCCGACCGCGAACACCGCATTGTGCGTCCCGGCCAGCAACTTGAGCCACTGGTACTGCAAATCGTTGGTATCCTGGAATTCGTCGACCAGGATGTGTTTGAAGCGGGCCTGATAATGCTCGCGCAAAGGCTGGTTTCGGCTCAGCAGTTCGTAGCAGCGCAGCAACAGCTCGGCAAAATCGACCACGCCTTCGCGCTGGCACTGATCTTCGTAAATTGCGTACAGCTCGACCATCTTGCGCTCATGCGGGTCGTGCGCGTCCATCTTGCCGGCGCGCAAACCCTGATCCTTGGCACCGTTGATGAAATACATCAAAGTGCGCGGCGGAAATTTCTCGTCATCGATATTATTAGCTTTGAGCAAGCGTTTGATGACCGCCAACTGATCGGACGAATCCAGTATCTGGAACGTCTGCGGCAAGCCGGCATCACGGTAATGCGCGCGCAACAGCCGGTTGCACAGGCCATGGAAGGTACCGATCCACATGCTGCGGGTCGGGGTTGACAAATGCGTCGGCAGCATTGCGGTCAGGCGCGCGGCCATCTCCTTCGACGCCTTGTTGGTGAAGGTCACCGCCAGCAGGCCGCTGGGCGACACCTGTTGACTCTGGATCAGCCACGCGATGCGGGTGGTCAGCACGCGGGTCTTGCCGGAACCCGCACCGGCCAGAATCAGCGCAGATTGCGCCGGCAGCGTGACGGCGGCGAGTTGTTCGGGATTGAGGTTGTGGAGTAGATTTTGCATGCGCTGATTATAAGCCCGTTGCGGCAGAGCGATTAACCGCCGAGCTTATGCATGTCCATATGCATGTCCACGAAAATCACGAAAGGCACGAAAAATCCCAAAAACGCCATTGCCTTCGCGAAAAATAGGGAGTATCACATTTTTCATTGCATTTTGCGCATATATTAATTGCATATAATAAATATACCAACACCAGTACCTTATGCGCACAGAGTTTCTTTACTGCATGTTTTTCGTGCATTTTGCGGACATTGTTTTTACACTCTGCGTACCTCGGTGAATTACCTATATGTACTTATAATTTTCCTTCAGCAAGCGCCGCAACGCTGCGGAATCGATTCTGGCTGGCGCGTAGCCGCCACCGGGTAGCAGGTCAAACTTGCGCAGAATTACGCTGGGTATAATCAACGCCTGCCCGCCTGCTTTTTTTGCCTAATAACTTTGAAAAGTACCTCCATTCCCATCGGAAATCATGAATAAGCCGACGCTCCCCATTTCACAAACTTCCGTAAATTTCGGCAGGCCCGATTCCGGCCTGCGGCTGCGTCTGTATACGATCATTTTTGAAGCCGATACCCGCGCCGGCTGGTATTTTGACGTGCTGCTGATAATTGCGATCCTGCTGAGTATTCTGGTGGTAGTCATTGACAGCATGAACACCGCGAGTCAGAACTACGGGATGGTGCTGGGCGGGCTGGAATGGATGTTTACGATCCTGTTTACGATCGAGTATCTGGCCCGGTTGTCATGTGTCCGACATCCGCTACGCTATGCCACCAGTTTTTTCGGGGTCATCGATTTGCTATCGATTCTGCCGACCTATGTCGCAATGGTTTTTCCCGAAATGTATGTGTTGCTGGATGTGCGCATCTTGCGCCTGCTGCGCATGTTCCGGGTTTTCAAACTCACGATGTACGTCGCCGAATACTCTGCGCTGGCGCTGGCATTGCGTGCCAGCGGGCGCAAGATACTGATTTTCATCTCGGTTGTCCTGATGCTGATTCTGGTGCTCGGCACCCTGATGTACGTGGTCGAAGGGCCGCACAACGGCTTCACCAATATTCCGGTATCGATGTACTGGGCGGTCGTCACGATGACCACCGTCGGCTACGGCGATATCACGCCGCAAACCGATCTGGGCAAGGTGATTGCATCGATGATGATGTTGCTCGGCTGGGGCACGCTGGCGGTTCCGACCGGCATCGTGACGGCCGAGATGGCGGCGCTGCGCTTAGCGCCGCGCACGACGACGACGCGCACCTGCCCGCATTGTTTGAACGAGGGGCACGAAGCGCATGCAAAATTCTGCAAGGATTGCGGCACATTGCTACAAGAGTATCAACACGATTAGCCGCTAGGACCTAGCTTGAATGCAGATTCCGGCTGTGAAACGCCAGATGGTCATCGATGAAGGTGCTGATGAAGTAGTAACTGTGGTCGTAGCCGGAATGGCGGCGCAATGTCAGCGGCTGCCGTGCCGCGGCGCAGGCGGCTTCAAACGCCTGCGGCAGCAATTGCACCTCCAGGAACCGGTCGCCCAGGCCTTGATCGATCAGAATCCCTTGCGGATACGGCGTGGTGCGCGTCGTCATCAGCGCGCTGGCGTCGTATTGCTGCCAGTCGGCTGAATCCGGCCCCAGATAATTAGCAAAAGCCTTTTGACCCCACGGGCATTGCGTTGGTGCCGCAACCGGCGCGAAAGCCGATACCGACTGGAATAACTCCGGATGGCGCAGCGCCAGCACCAGTGCGCCGTGACCGCCCATCGAATGTCCGAAGATGCCGACATGCCCGGATTGCGCCGGAAAATTTTGCAGGATAATCTCGCGCAACTCCTGCACCAGATAGCTTTCCATCCTGAAATGCACGCTCCACGGCGCTTGCGTCGCGTCCAGATAAAAACTAGCGCCATGACCGAAATCCCAGCTGTCGGCGGCACCGGCGATGCCGGTATTGCGCGGGCTGGTATCCGGCGCTACCAGCATGATGCCGTGCTGCGCGGCAAAGCGCTGGGCGCCGGCCTTGATCATGAAGGTTTCTTCGGTGCAGGTCAG
>JBDSCZ010000150.1:0-7087 GCA_039920865.1 Burkholderiaceae bacterium | reverse complement strand
GCAGCAAGGCAGAAGCCGAAGCCGAGTACAAAAATACCCCCAAAGAGCATATGAACGCACGCATTGCCGCAGCAGATGGCAACTATGCGGTGGCCAAAGCAAAATGCGACGCAGACAAGGGCAATGCCAAGGATGTCTGTCTCAAGGAAGCCAAGGCAGTGCATACCAAGGCAGTCGTTGATGCGAAATCCAGCGAGAAAATCAGCGAAGTGAAATCGGATGCGAAAGAGGACAAGAGCGATGCCGACTACAAAGTGGCGATCGAAAAGTGCGATGCCATGGCCGGCCCTAAAAAGGAGGCGTGCGTGGCCACGGCCAAGTCTAAATATGGCAAATAGATCTGCATGAAAATGCTGGCAGATCTGCAGAATAGGAGGCGCCCTGGTGCCCGGCAATCAAAGGGCAGGTGGTTTTAGCTGCTAGTTCGTAGCGTTTCATTAATGCATGGATCGCACTATAAAAAAATTGCCGTTGCATCGCTTTCGGCCATTCAAAAATCAAGGAGACTCTAATGAGTATCGGAACCATCCTGCTGATCGTCCTGATCCTGGTCCTGGTCGGCGCGTTCCCGAGCTGGCCGCACAGCCGAAGTTGGGGCTATGGCCCAAGCGGGCTGATTGGCGTCGTGGTCGTGATTCTGCTTATACTGCTGCTGACCGGACGGCTTTGAAACCTGCGCAACACACTCTTGATACCCTACGAGGATGCACATATATGAAGCTCTTTTCAAAAAAACAGTTGCCGATCTTGTTGAGCGTGATAACCGTCATCGTTGCGACAGGCTGCGCCTCCAAAGCGGGCATGTCTGATACCGGCAAGATGCAAGGTATGTCGGATGGCAAGATGCAGGGTATGCCGCATGGCAAAATGGGAGACATGTCGGATGGCAAGATGGTAGGCATGTCGGATGGCATGATGCAGGGCATGTTAGCCATCACACTGGACGGCCGCCAGGAAGTTCCACCGGTCAGCACCTCTGCCACTGGCAAGGGCATGATTTCGGTGTCGGCAGATAAATCGGTAAGCGGTAGCATCATGACTACAGGTATCGACGGGAAGGCCGCCCATATCCACGATGGCGCTGCCGGCACCAATGGCAAGGTCATCATTGCGCTGGCAAAAGGCGCTAACAACGGATGGGTTGTCCCGACCGGCGCGATGCTGAGCGATGTGCAATATGCCAGTTATATGGCGGGTAATCTGTACGTCAACGTCCACAGTGCAGCCCATCCGGACGGCGAAATCCGGGGCCAGCTAGCGCCGAAGTAAAGATATTTTCAACTGTGCATCGCGGCGCGGTCGGTGCCGCTGCCGCGGTGCAGGCAAACCAAAGCCAGCCAAAGCCAGCCAAATCGGCTGGCATTTTCACGTTGGATATATCCGGCAGCGCGTACGACTGGAAGTGCAATGTGATCACCGATCGGCACCAAAACACTTCCCGGACCTGGCGCCAATCGGCTGTCGCAGGTCTTGATATCGTGATTGTTGGCTGAATCATTGCGGAAGTGCAAGATTTCACTCCGGAATTGCCATGCAACATTCGAGTGGCCACTTTGCTATCATCTTGTCGATTCAACCAATGGAAATGCGAAGATGCGCGCAATACTGCTTTTCCTGTTACTCGGGACGTCGCTTCCCGTCTGCGCGGCCATCGCTGTCGCTGGATACACCGCCAAACCGCTGTCGCAGCTGGCGATCTATCCTGAGTCCCGTGCGCTGGCGCAAGTCGTGGCGGAAAACGAGAGCCGCATCGCTGCCGAAGTCAGCGCACGCATCCAGCAGATCACGGTCAGGCTGGGCCAGTCGGTGCGCAAAGGCGCGATCCTGGTGAAGCTGGATCAGCGCCAGTACCAGTTGTCGCTGGAGCAGGCCGGCAACCAGGTCAATCTGCTACAGAATCGCTACAAGTTGGCCGAGCTGCAGTTTGCACAGGCCAAGGCCTTGCATGCGTCGCAATTTGTGTCGGCACAGGTGCTGGAGCAGCGTCGCACCGAAATGGCAGTGCTCGACAGCGAAATCAAGATTGCCCGTCACGGCGTCGCGCAGGCCAAACTGTCGCTGGAAAAAACCACCTTGCGCGCACCGTTTGCCGGCACGGTCAAAGAGCGACTGGCCGGCGAAGGCGAACTGGCCGCGCCCGGCCAACCGATCGTGACCCTGGTGGAAGAATCGAAAAACGAATTGCGCGCCCGCGTGCCGCAGCGCGATATCGCCGCATTGAAAGGCGACAAGGCGCCGGTGTTCAAGCAATCCGGGCAAACTTTCCCTGCAAAGATCGTGCGCATTGCAGCGGTGATCGATCCCAAGGCGCAAACCCGCGATGTGATTTTGCAAGCCGAGCAGGCGCTGGTATCGGGTTCGGCCGGTGAGTTGGTGTGGGCCAGCAACAAGCCGCATTTGCCCGCCGCCTATGTGCAGCAGCGCGGCGCCCAATTGGGGGTGTGGGTGGAGGAGGCCGGCAAGCCGCTCTTCAAGCCGCTGCCGCAGGCGCAGAACGGCCGGCCGGTGCCGGTGGACTGGCCGCTGGCAACCCGCGTGATCGACGCCGGCCGTTTTGCGCTGGCCAATCCGCCTGCAGCTTCAGCCAAGTAAGGATCGACCGTCATGCGCATGGTCGACCGCCTGCTTGCCAATCATCCGCTGGCCAATATCACCTTCGTGGTGGTGCTGGCGCTCGGCATTCTGTCCTACCTCGGCATGCCGCGCGCCCAAGACCCGGAAATCAACTTCAACTGGGTTTCTATTATTAGCGTGCTGCCCGGCGCATCGGCTGTCGATGTCGAGCGCGAACTGACCGCGCCACTGGAAGATGCGTTGCGCCAGGTCAAGGATATCCGCTACGTCTCCAGCAACAGCCGCGAAAACATTGCATCGATCCTGGTGCGCTTCAACGATTTATCAGAACGCGATTTCGACAAGCGGATGGTCGATCTGCGGCGCGAAGTGCAAAACAAGGCCAGCGCCGAATTGCCGGCTGAGGCTGACGATCCGGTCGTGATGGAAATTACCACCTCAAACGGCTTTCCGACCGCTATGGTGGCAGTCCACGGGGTTGCTGGCGGCGAGCAGTTGCGCAGCGCGGCGGCGCAAATCGAAACCGATCTGAGAGACATCCGAGGGGTCGATTCGCTGCTGCCGACCGGCTTTCCGGAGCCGCAGCTGCACGTCGATTTCGACCCGCAGGCTCTGGAACTGCGTGGCGCCAATGCGACCCAGGTCGCGGATTCGGTCGGCGCGTGGTTTCGCAATACCCTCGGCGGGCGCACCCGCGTCGCCGATCGCGAATGGCTGGTGCGGATGGAAGGCAAGTCGCCCGACCCGGAACTGCTGGCGCAGATACCGGTGCAGCATGCCGGCGGTGATTTTGCGCTGGACCAGGTGGGCAGCGTTGCGCGCGGCACCGAACGGGTGAATCAGCGCGTCACCTATAACAACCAGCCAGCGATCATTTTTGCGGTGACCAAACAGGCGCAGGCGAATACGCTGGAGCTGGTAGATCGGCTGCAAACATACATCGCGAAAAAGAATGCGATCCTGTCCAGCCAGGGTGTGCAACTGGCGCTGATCGACGATCAGACCTATCCGACCCGCAATGCGATTTCGATCATGCAAACCAATGCGCTGTTCGGTTGGGTGATGGTGATGCTGCTGTGCTGGATATTTTTGGGCAGCCGTATCTCGGTGCTAGTCGGACTCGGGATTCCGTTTTCGCTGGCCGGCACCTTCTTCATCGTTAGCCTGATTGGTTCCACGCTGAACCTGACCGTGCTGCTGGGCGCTGTGATCGCGCTGGGCATGCTGGTCGATGATGCTGTGGTGATCGTCGAAGCGATCTATTACCGGATGCAGCGCGGCGAGGCGCCACACAGCGCAGTGGTCAATGGCGTCGGCGAAGTCGCATTCCCGGTGTTTTCTTCGATTGCCACCACCTGCGCCGCGTTTTTGCCGTTGATGCTGCTGCCGGGCATACTCGGCAAATTCATGTTCGTGGTGCCGTTTGTGGTGACCGTTGCGCTGGCAGTCAGCCTGATCGAAGCGTACTGGATATTGCCGGTACACATACTGGCGCTGCGCCCCGATTTCACAAAGAAATCGCGGATGCAGGTCTGGCGCGAACGCTTCACGCACCGCTTGCGCGTGAAGTATGCGCAAACGCTGATAAAGGTCATGCGCTGGCCCAAGGTATCGCTGGCGGTCACGCTGGCGTCGATGTTGGTTGCGGCCGGGCTGGTGGCCGGCGGACTGGTCAAGGTGCAATTCTTTGCGTTCGACCCGATCCGCTTCTTTTACATCAATGTCGACATGCCGGCCGGCGTCACGCTGGACCAGACCCACGGTGAAGTCGAAGCGGTCCTGAAAGCCGCCGAACCGGCCTTGATGGCGGACGAGGCGCGCTCGCTGACCGCGACTTCGGGCATCAAGTTCACGGACACCGAACCGCTCTACGGTACCCAATACGGACAGGTGATCGTCTCGCTGAACCCCAGAACCGGTGACATGCGCGAGACGCCGCTGGTGGTCGATGCGATGCGCCAGCGACTGGCGAATTATGCAGGCGAGGGCAAGATCGGCTTTCTGGAAATTTCGGGCGGGCCGCCGACCGCCAAGCCGATCAGCGTCAAGGTACGCAGTGACGATTACGCACAATTGCGCAGTGCCACCGATGCGCTCAAGGCGGCCGCGCAGAAGATCAGGGGCATCAAGGATCTGGCCGATGACGATATACCGGGCCGGCCGGAATTGACCTTGCGCCTGAAGCGCGAGGCATTGGCGCAGTCCGGCCTCAGCGCAGCTTATGTAGCGCGGTTGGTGCGGTTGTACGGCGATGGCGAAACGGTGGCCAGCATCCGCGATCAGGGCGAGAAGGTCGACGTAGTGGTGCGGGCGCGGCCGGAAACGCTGGCCGACATCAATGCAGTGTTGCAATTCCGAGTACCGCTGCCGCAAGGCGGCAGCGTCGCGCTGGGCCAACTGGTCGATGCCACGATGCAGGAATCGAAAGGTTTCATCCGGCATTACAAACTGCGCCGGGCGATCACGCTGGAAGCCAATCTGGACCTGGAAACCAACGATACCGTGAGCGCCAACAAGCAGCTCAAGGCGGCTTGGGCGGCGCTGCAATCGCGCTATCCGGGCGTCGATCTGGATTTTTCGGGCGAGCTCGATGACATCCAGGAAAGCATTGACGCGATGGCGCGCCTGTTCGCAATCGGGGTCGGCTTGATTTACCTGATTCTGGCTGCGCAGTTCCGCAGCTATTGGCAGCCGTTTCTGATCCTGGCCACGGTGCCGCTGGCGTTTGTCGGCGTGGTGCTGGGTCTGTTCGTTTCCGGCAATCCCTTGAGCCTGTATACGTTATATGGCGTGATTGCGCTGGCCGGGATCGCGGTCAATTCGGCGATCGTGTTGATCGATGCCGCCAATGCACGGCGCGCGGCCGGCATGAGCGTATTGCACGCAACGCTGTTTGCGGCACGACGGCGGGTGGTGCCGATCCTGATCACCTCGTCGACCACCATTGCGGGACTATTTTCGCTGGCGATCGGACTCGGCGGAAAATCGCTGATCTGGGGACCGGTGGCGTCCAGCATCGTCTGGGGACTGGGATTTTCGACGCTGCTGACGCTGTTCGTGATACCGCTGCTATACCGTTTGGTGATGGGGCCGAAAAAATGGATGCGCCGCTGGCGACGTGCCGCCGAACCAACCGCAGCTGCGCCGGCGTAACAGGGTAAGGGCAAGAATATTCGACGGCGCTGCCCGGGAATGGCATAACATTTGATAACAGCCATTCATCCCACCGTCTGTCAACCAGGAAAGAGAGCAATGCCATGGATCATTACCCGGAACCGCCGTCCAGCGCGCAGGAGCTGGATCTGCTGATGCAGAGGATCGATGCCGGCGCCGGCGGTTTCGCCGCGCTTAGCGACGAACAGCGGGATCAGCTGAAATCCGGCCTGAGCGAGGACTGGATCGCCGCCTATCTGGACCAATACCCGGTGCCGGCGGCGCTTGATGCGGCGATCAGCGAATATCGCGCGATCGAAGCGGGGCTGCGATACCCGAATCTGCCCGAGAATGTGCGCGCAGACATCTTGCTGGAGTTCAATGAACACCACGGCGAGGGCGGCCCCGATCACTGGTCGACTCCGGGTTTCAGTTGATTGAAGAGGTTCGGGGCGCGGTTCGTGCGTAGATGGCGATGGATGCACCGGTCTTTCGCGTGGCTGTCGATTGCCCTGTGCCAGGGATGCAGCTTTCATGGATTGCCGCCGGCGCTCGATGCGGCTTCGACGGTGCCGGCGCAGAATTTTCAGTTTCAAGACGGCGGTCGCGCCATTTTTTTTACGCTCGATAAAAGCCTTTCGCCGGAATCTGCAAGCCGAGCGGAGACATTTGTATTTGTGATCAGCGGTTCCGATTGCACCAGCATGCAATATTTTCTGCCGCACTATTTTCGCGGACTCGAGGGCGAGTCTGGCCCGCTGCGCATATTCATTCTGCAAAAACGCTTCATCGAGGAACGCACCTGGGGCCGCAATTTGGGCTGCAGCCGCGATTTCATCAAGGCTGACCATCCCAGCCGCTGGATTGCCGACCAGACCGAATTCATCCGTGCGCAGCTTGATCTGGCACACCGGCGCAGTGCGTCGCCGCAGCGCATCGTGGTAGCGGGGATTTCCGAGGGCGGCGATATCGTGCCGGTGCTGGCGCGGGCGATTCCCGCTGTCACGCATGCAGTGATCATTGCAAACGGCGGCATGAATCCGCTCGATGCCTATCGACTGCAGGCAGAGAGACAGGGATTTTCCGCTGACCTGGCAGCTCTCAGTGCGCTCGACACGCCACCCGCCGACCCGGATGCACCCGCGCACTATATTGGCGGGCGCACCTGGCGCTATTGGGCGGAGTTACGAGATTTGAAACACACCGAAAATCTGCTGGCGCTGTCGATGCCGGTCTGGATGGCGATGGGCGATGCCGATCAGGCCGTACCCGTTGCCTCCGCCCTCTATCTGCGCGATCAATTCGCGCTGCATCGCAAAGCCAATCTGACCTTGATGGTGTATCCGGGCGCAGACCATTC
>JBDSCZ010000149.1:0-3131 GCA_039920865.1 Burkholderiaceae bacterium | reverse complement strand
GCGCTGCCGGCTCGCGCAAAGGGCCGGCCGGCAGCAGCCAGCCATTACCCGCGCCGCGACCATCGAACAGAACGATTTCGACATCGCGCGCCAACCGGTAATGCTGCAGGCCATCGTCGGACACGATGCAATCGAGCTCCGGATGCGCAGCCAATAAGGCTTTTGCCGCTGCCACCCGGTCGCGCCCGACCACCACCGGACACTGCGCACGACGGGCAATCAGCAGCGGTTCATCGCCGACCTGCTGCGGCGTCGCATCCGGCAACACCAGTCGCGGCGTCGTCGTCGACGCCCCATAACCGCGGGAAATCACGCCCGGCGCACGGCCGGCGCGTCGCAACGCTTCGACCAGCCAGATGGTCAGCGGCGTCTTGCCGGTGCCGCCGACGAATACATTGCCGACGATGATGACCGGCACTGGCAGCCGCACCGCTGCCAGCCAACCGCAGCGGTACAGCGCCCGCCGCAGCGCCAGCAAGGTGCCGAACAGCCGCGACAGCGGCCATAGCGCGCATGCCAGCAGTCCGCGGCGCAACCAGGCGCGGCTCAGGGTCGATTCGAGAATGGATGCGACAAAAGCCAAGGCAATTTTTTTCCGGTGGCGCTGGCAAGCTCACATACCAGCCATTGTATTTTTTTATTGGCAATTTAATTATGCGGGAAACACCATGTTTTTTGGCATACCCCTACACAATTACTTTTTTCCGCTGACTTGGGTGGCAAAAGTCACCTTGGCGAAGCGGGCCAGGCGCGCTGCTTCCAGCACGTTGATCACGCTTTGATGGGGCGCAGTGCCGTCGGCGCTGATGACAACGACCGGGTCTTTTTGGAGCACACCATTGACCGTCGCCGCGGCTTTCAGGTTTTCGGCCAACTCCTGCACATCATGGTAGGCCACCGCAGTATTGTTGATCAGGTAACGGCTGCTGTCGGTACTGACGCCGACATTGATCTCGAACGGCCGATCCTGTACCTTTTCGGCATCGGCGGTCGGCAGCGTAATCTGCAATTCGGAAAACTTGCTGTAGGTGGTCGTCACCATCAGGAAAATCAGGATCACCAGCAACACATCGATGAATGGGATCAGATTGATTTCAGGTTCTTCACGCGTGCGAATTTTGCGAAATTTCATGCCTGGCCTTTCGCTTATGACTTGCGTGCACCATGCACAACATCGACGAATTTCACGGCTTTTTGTTCCATATCGACGATGAAACTATGCGCCAGCGCGCGAAAATGCCGATAAAAAACCATCGCTGGCATCGCAATCAGCAAGCCAAACCCAGTGTTGTAAAGTGCCACCGAAATGCCATGCGCCAGTTGCGCAGGATTGGCGCCAGCCGTAGTCTGCGAGCCGAAAATCTCGATCATTCCGACTACGGTACCGAACAGGCCCATCAGTGGCGCCAGCGAGGCAATCGTTCCCAGCGTAGTCAGGAAGCGTTCGAGTTCATGCGCCGCACCGCTGCCGGCCTCCTCGATCGACTCTTTCATGATGTCGCGCGGGGCGTCCACGCTACGCAAGCCGGCTGCCAATACGCGGCCCAGCGGCGAATTCTGTTCCAGCTTGTCGATCACTTCTGCGCTTACCTTGCCGCTGCGATACACGCGGATCACTTCATCGAGCAAAGTCGGCGGCAGCACCAAATTACGGCGCAAATAGATGCTGCGTTCAATTATCAGTGCTAGCGCAATGACCGAAGATATGAGCAACAGCCAGATCGGCCAGCCGGCTGCTTGAATAATGGCGAACAAAAGAAACTCCCTGTAGGTGTTAATGCGTTAAATATCACGAAGCCGCAATGTAACGTGTTGAGCACTTCACGGCAAGCACGAATCGAATTCCGATGCAGGATTGAAGTTGCCGCACCGGTGCGTTATCAGGCCCTGGAAGTTCTGCACAAAATTTGTGGATAACTTTGTGCGCAAATCGGGGGATACGGATTAAGTATTTGATTTTTATGATTTTATAATGCATGCACGAAAATTAGGCTGAGACTGTACAGGTCAGCATCCGGCAACTAAAGAATAGATGCAATGTTGTGCACAGATTATGTGGATAACATTGTGCGCAAATCCATCAACACTTCGCAAGCAATTGAATATAAAGCGTTTTAATGTGCTGATTAAAATACTGGCAGAACTGTTTTTAAAGCAAAACCCAGGTGATTTACGTATTCGTAATGCCATCTCAGGTTGTGACACGACATAAAACGGCGCAGAACGGCATCATTGCATGACACAATTACCGGGATCGCCAGTTCTGCACAGTTTCTGTGGATAACTTTGTGTGCAAGTACTGCCATCAAGGCCGAAGTACTTGATCCATAACGATATTTTATTAACGCTCATAAAGAATGCAGCGCCATTGCGATGACCACGCCAACCGACTCCACCGAACTCCCCGCTGCTGCACCGATCCTGAGCGTATCGGCGCTCAATCAGGCCGTAGCCAGAATGCTGGAACGCGGCTTCCCGCTGACCTGGGTGACGGGTGAAATATCCAACTTCACCCGCGCCGCATCCGGCCACTGGTATTTCACGCTAAAAGATAGCGCGGCCCAGGTGCGGGCGGTGATGTTTCGCGGCCGCGCCCAATACGCCGACTTCATTCCCAAGGATGGCGACCGGGTCGAACTGCACACGCTGGTGACGCTGTATGCGGCGCGCGGCGATTACCAGTTGAATGCGGAAGCGATCCGGCGCGCCGGGGTCGGCAATCTGTTCGAAGCTTTTCAGCAGCTGAAAGAAAAACTGGGGGCCGAAGGCTTGTTCGACCCGGCGCGCAAACGGCCGCTGCCGCTGTTCGCCAGAACCATCGGCATCGTCACCAGCCCGCAAGCCGCCGCGCTGCGCGATATCCTGAGCACGCTGCAACGGCGCGCCCCGCATGTCCGGGTGCTCCTCTACCCGACCCCGGTGCAAGGCGAAGGCGCTGGCGCCAAAATCGCCGACGCCATCCGCCTCGCCTCGAATCGGGGCGACTGCGATGTATTGCTGGTCTGCCGGGGCGGCGGCAGCATGGAGGATTTATGGGCATTCAACGACGAAGCGGTGGCGCGCGCCATCGTCGATTGCAACATGCCGGTGATTGCCGGTGTCGGCCATGAAACCGACTTTACCATCGCCGA
>JBDSCZ010000148.1:0-2478 GCA_039920865.1 Burkholderiaceae bacterium | reverse complement strand
CGACCACAGCAAGCTGATCTCGGTGTACCGCAAGGCGCGCGCAATCCCCGGCGTCAAGAAAATCCTGATCAGTTCCGGCCTGCGCTACGATCTGGCGATCCGTTCGCCCGAATACGTGAAGGAACTGGTTTCTTTCCACGTCGGCGGCCTGCTGAAGATCGCGCCGGAACACACCGAGCAGAACACGCTGTCGAAGATGATGAAGCCCGGCATCGGCAACTACGACACCTTCAAGGAAATGTTCGACCGCTTCTCGAAGGAAGCCGGCAAGAAGCAATACCTGATTCCGTACTTCATCGCGGCCCATCCGGGCACCACCGATGAAGACATGCTGAATCTGGCGCTGTGGCTGAAGAAGAACGATTTCAAGCTCGATCAGGTGCAGACCTTCATGCCGACGCCGATGGCGATGGCGACCACCATGTATCACACCCGCAGGAACCCGCTGCACAAGGTCAGCGCGGATTCGGAGGTGGTGGAAACCGCGCGCAGCGGCCAGATCCGCAAGCTGCACAAGGCCTTCCTGCGCTTTCACGACCCGGCCAACTGGGCGATCCTGCGCGAAGGCCTGAAACGGATGGGACGCTCCGACCTGATCGGCAATGGCGTGCGGCATCTGATCCCGGCCTGGAGCGCTGCCGAAGACGCCAACGCGAACGCGAGCCCCGCCAAATATGCGTCCGGCAGCGCCAAACCAGCCAACCCACCGGGGCGAACCAAGGTGGTCAGCCAGGCCACCATCCGCGCAGTCGGCAAGGCAGCCTTGAAAGGCAAGCCGGCACCAGCCAAATCGGCCGCCGGCCATGCCCCGCGCAAAACCGCTGCCAGCATCGGCAACGTGCAGAGAAACACCCAGCGCAGCGGACGCAAATAAAACCTACCGAAAAACAACATGAACAAGCCGCAATCGAATGATCCGCTGCAAGGCGTCACGCTGGAAGCGCTGCTGACCGAACTGGTGGCGCGCCACGGCTGGGACGGCCTGGCCCGCATGGTGGATGTACGCTGCTTCAAGAGCGACCCCAGCATCAAATCCAGCCTGACCTTCCTGCGCAAGACGCCGTGGGCCAGAACCCGGGTGGAAGAAATCTACCTCGGCCAAAAAAATATCAAGTAGTGCAGGCCCGCAGGCACGCAGGCCTGCACTACCTACAACCAAAGGAACACACGATGGCAACTCGACCTGAAGTCACCAACATGGCATTGTTTTGCGATTTCGAGAACGTTGCGCTGGGCGTGCGGGATGCAAAATTCGCGCAATTCGACATCCGCATGGTACTGGAACGGCTGCTGCTCAAGGGCAGCATCGTGGTCAAGAAGGCGTACTGCGACTGGGACCGCTACAAGGAATTCAAGGGCGCGATGCACGAAGCCGCGTTCGAGCTGATCGAAATCCCGCATGTGCGCATGTCCGGCAAGAATTCGGCCGACATCCGGATGGTGGTCGATGCGCTCGACCTGTGCTACACCAAGGCGCACGTGGACGCCTTCGTGATCATCAGCGGCGATTCGGATTTTTCGCCGCTGGTGTCGAAGCTGCGCGAAAACAACAAATACGTGATCGGTATCGGCGTCAAGAGTTCGACCTCCGACCTGCTGTCGGCCAATTGCGACGAATTCATCTTTTACGACGACCTGGTGCGCGACGCCAAGCCGAAGCGCAAGCCGGCCGAGAAGAAACCGGCGCTCAAGGCCGTCGGCAACGGCAAGGCAAAACCGGCGGCAATCAAGCCGGAAGATGACAAACAGGAAGACAAGCAGGAGGACGACAAGCGCCAGGAGGCGCTCGATTTCATCATCGAAACCATCGAGGCGCTGATCGCCGAACGCGGCGAGGAAGAAAAACTCTGGGGTTCGATGGTCAAGCAGACCATGAAGCGGCGCAAGCCCGGCTTCACCGAATCGGCCTACGGCTATCGCTCGTTCCGCGAACTGGTCGAAGCTGCGCAAAAGCAGCATCTGTTGCTGATGGTGCGCGACGAAAAATCCGGCCAGTACACGATACGCCTGCCTGCAATGGAAGACTGAGCTTAAATTACTGATGCGCACGGCCCAGGTTCTTCTCCATAATGGGCATACGCATCTGCCAGCACCTGCCAAATATGCACCTCTGAAGCCGTCCGTCTTTTTTCTTTTTTTCCAAGTACCTACATGCCAAGCAAAGATTACCAACGCCCTGCCACGCTCTACCTGTATGCGCCAAAAACCGTGCTGGAGCGCTGCCTGACCCTGGGCGAATTCCGTCTGCAACCGGCCACCGACCAGAATCCCGGCGCACCGGTGCAATCGCCGGCGATCCGGCTCAATTCGGCGATGGCGCCAAACTTCCTGACCATCGGCTTTGCCCAGGCTTGGGACGAAAACCTGTTCAAGGCCTTCGCCGGCAGCGACGCCTGCCTGGTGATACATCACACCGAAGCATTCGGCGAGCGCCTGCACCGCGCAGTCCAGCGCGCACTGCCGAACTGGGCCGGCATC
>JBDSCZ010000147.1:0-7342 GCA_039920865.1 Burkholderiaceae bacterium | reverse complement strand
CCTGAATCTATGATTTACAAATCGGCTCGCCCCTTTTAACCGACGCTACCGGACTGGACGCGGCCATGACATGGGTGCGGTCTATGTGACAGAGCTTCGTTTTCGAGCACTGGACGCATATTTAATTTTCAGGAAAACGTAACTGTTCAGCCGGTGGCGTAGTTTGTAGGAGCGCCAGACTGCTGCCGTTGGTCGCGCTCGGTTGCGCTCCTACAAAAATACAAAGCTGCTGCTTGAAAGTTTCTTTTAGGAGCCTGAACAGTTACGAAAAAACTATCATTATTAATGCGGCACGATTACGTATTGAGCCACATCAACTCACACCGCACCGAATCACTTCCAGAGGAACAGTAAAAGAAATGCTCCAGATAGATTAGAGACTTAATTGTGCAGGATCAATAGTTAATACGAAACGTATTATCGAGACAGGACCACAGCAGCGTGGGATACGCGATGATTGATTTTTAACAAAGTCAGAAACAGTTATTCAATTCACAATAAAATTAATTCGCCTCAGGGAGCGGATAACACGTTTGCGTTTGTTATAACTATGTTCACATTGGATTGAGGGCGACGATGCGGCAACTTTACGAATACCATCCTGTGGTGGGCTACCGTTTTATTCCGAATCTCAAGGCACGAAGACCGCACGAGGGCGGTGGCTATTTGCTGCAGGTCAATGAGGCCGGGTTCCGTTCGAATCGGCCATTTGTGAAAGAACGCCCTGCAGGATGCCAGCGCGTGCTGTTTTTTGGCGACTCATTCACAGCAGGCGATGCAGTAACTAACCATCAGCGCTACACGGATTTGCTCGAAACTAGAATACCCAATTCCGAGGTCTACAACTTCGGTCTATCCTCAACCGGTACCGACCAGCAGTATCTGGTGTGGCGCGAGTTCGCGCAGGGCATAGAGCACAACCTGGTGGTAATCGCGGTATTTGTCGAGAACGTGCGGCGCGTGGTGGCGCGGTTCCGCCCCCATAACGACGAGGCCGGGCGCGAGCGTATATACGCCAAGCCCTACTACACTCTCGAGCACGAGGAATTGCGGCTGCATCATGTTCCACCCCGACCCGAGCCCATTGACACGCACGAACTAACACCCGACGAGAAGGGCACGGTGGATAGTGGTGGACGTTTTCCGCTGCTGCGGAAAGTAGTGACTGCTCTCGGCGTCAAGAATGCGGTACAGCAACTGTCTCGCTACCAGCCAGTGCCCGCTTACGATTCACGTGATACCGCTGACTGGAGACTGATGCGGGCCATTCTTGAGCAATGGGTCCGCGCGATTGATAAGCCGGTGGTGATCATGCCGATCCCGCTTCCTCAGCACATCGATGAAATGTGTGATGCCTCGTCTTATCAGGCCAGGTTTGCCGAACTGGCGAGCGAACTGGGATGCACGCTACACGACCCGCTCCCCGACTTGCTCCAATATAGCAAGGCGCAGCGGCGGCGCTTTCGCTGGGAGACGGACATCCATTTTACGCCTGAGGGACACGACGTAATTGCCCGTTCACTGGCACCCGTCATAGAGAAACTGCTGGCCGGCCAACGCTAAACAGGGAATTCATATGGAAAAGATCATTCTCGGCATTTCGGCCTTTTACCACGACTCCGCGGCGGCTTTGGTCAGGGATGGCGAGATTATCGCGGCAGCGCAGGAGGAGCGTTTCACGCGCAAGAAGCACGACCCGCGCTTTCCCGCTAATGCAATCAATTATTGCCTGGAAGAGGCCTTCATCGACGCGGCCGATATCGATGCCGTGATCTTTTACGATAACCCTCTCGCTACTTTCGATCGCGTGGTCCAAAATTCTCTTGCAGCTGGTCCGACTGGACGCGAGCAGTTCATCAAGGCCGCAGGCACCTTGTTGGGCGACAAGGTGTGGGTCAACGAGCATGTGCAGCGCGCGATCGGATCGCTTGGCCGCGAGGGGCGGATACTGTTCGCCGAACATCACATGGCGCACGCGGCAAGCGCGTTTTATCCGTCGCCTTTCGAAAGCGCAGCAATCCTCACTATTGACGGGGTCGGCGAGTGGGCTACTACCAGTTTGGGTGCGGGGTATGGCGGGATCATAAAATTCTTTTCCGAAATTGATTACCCGCATTCGCTGGGACTGCTGTACAGCGCATTTACCTATTTCTGCGGTTTCAAGGTCAACTCCGGCGAGTACAAGCTGATGGGACTGGCACCCTATGGCGAGCCAAAATACTACGACGCGATTTGCCGGCACTTGATCGACGTGCGCCACGATGGGTCGTACCGCCTCGATATGTCGTACTTCGGGTACATGAACGGCATGGTAATGACGGGAGAGCGCTTCGCGTCCCTGTTCGACGGCCCCGCGCGACAGCCTGAGTCGCCCATTACGCGCCGCGAGATGGATCTCGCCGCCAGCGTGCAAAAAGTGACGGAGGAGATCGTGCTCAAGACCGCAAGGTACTTGCGTGCGATCACGGGCGAGAAGAACCTGGTGATGGCCGGTGGCGTGGCGCTGAACTGTGTCGCGAATGGCAAGCTGGTCGCGGAGGGCATCTTTGATAACGTGTGGATTCAACCGGCTGCGGGTGATGCAGGCGGATCACTCGGTGCCGCGCTGCTTGCGAACTACATGTATTTTGATGCACCGCGCACCGTCGATCCCACCGGACGCGACACGCAGAAGGGCAGCTACCTGGGGCCCCGCTACTCCAGCGATGAGGTAACGGCATTTCTCAAGCGCAAGAACTTCCCGCACGTGCGCATTACAGACCAGGCCGAGCGCGTGAATACTGTCGCGCGCGCCATGGCCGATGGAAAAATCGTCGGCTGGTTCTCTGGCCGGATGGAATTCGGGCCACGTTCGCTCGGGGCACGATCCATCTTGGGCGACCCGCGTAACAAAGAGACCCAGGCGGTGATGAACCTGAAGATCAAGTACCGGGAATCGTTCAGGCCATTCGCTCCGAGCGTGTTGCGTGAGCGCTGTGCGGAGTACTTCGACCTGGAGTGCGACAGTCCATACATGTTGTTGGTGGCGCCGGTCCAGGACGCGCGCCGGCTGCCTATGGACAGGACGTGCTTCGATGGCGGGGACGACGACATGATGTCGGTGATCAATCAGCCTCGCAGCGACATACCTGCCATCACGCACGTCGACTACTCGGCACGCATCCAGACCGTCGACGCCCACACGCACCCGGAATACTACGCGCTGATTAAAGCGTTCGAGGCACTGACTGGTTGCGGAATGCTGGTCAATACTTCGTTCAATGTGCGTGGCGAGCCCATCGTATGCAGTCCGCAGGATGCTTACCGATGTTTCATGCGCACTGAGATGGACCTGCTGGTGCTAGAGGACGTCGTCCTGTGGCGCAAGGACCAGCCGCCATTGGAAGATCAGGAAAACTGGAGAGAGACCTATGAGCTCGACTGACCATGACCATCTGCGCCAGCTTATCGGGGCGCTTTTTGATGACGTACTTATGCCAATGGCCGAGCGCATGCGTGCAAACGGCGTCCGGCCATTTTCAGTAAAACCCGATGTCACAAGACTCAGCTACTATGCACGCCGATCGTCGTGCTCGATGACACATGACGATTTCACTGCGTCATCCTGCATCGATGTCGATGACTTTGAGCGGCGTCTGGCGGCACGATGGGAGGCGCTCGGTCGTCACGATTTAGCCAGGGAAGTCCCGCGTATCGCGGCTGTCGCGGATGCAGCGCATGCCGCTTTTGCCCTTGACAAGCAGGACGCTGAAGTTTCGCCTTACATCTATGTCATGTTCTGAACGATAGATGGTATGCATCCGGCGCAACAATTTACCGCTGCAGATTGTTGGCTGCCAGATTTTGCAAATGGAAGTAAGGCGTCGAAGTCGCCATTGGCGTACCTTGGCAAACTTTCGAGCGCTTCTGCCAGCCAGCGCATTGGATCGAAGCGATTGAGTTTAACTGTTGCGTTCAATTCTGAACTAGCCTATTCCTGCTCCCTGAGACGCTCAAAAGCCTCGTCGATGCGTTCGACCGCGATGATCGTCAAGCCTTCTATCTTGTGTTTCGGCGCATTCGATTTCGGGATCATCGCAATTGAAAATCCCAGTTTGGCCGCTTCGCGCAGGCGCTCCTGGCCGCGCGGTGCGGGCCGGATCTCGCCGGCCAGGCCGACTTCGCCGAACACCACCAGGCCGCGCGGCAGCGGCCTGTCGCGCATCGAGGAGTTGATTGCCAGCAGCACCGCCAGGTCGGCGGCCGGTTCGGTGATCCTGACGCCGCCGACCGCGTTGATGAACACGTCCTGATCGAAAGCGGCGACGCCGGCATGACGATGCAGCACCGCCAGCAGCATCGCCAGACGGTTTTGCTCCAGTCCGACCGACAGCCGCTTCGCATTCGGCGCGTGCGACGGGTCGACCAGCGCCTGGATCTCGACCAGCAGCGGGCGCGTGCCTTCCTGCGTGACCATCACGCACGACCCCGGTACCGGATTGTCGTGCTGCGACAAAAACAGCGCGGACGGGTTGGAGACCCCTTTCAATCCTTTTTCTGTCATCGCGAACACGCCCAGTTCATTGGCCGCGCCAAAACGGTTCTTGACCGCGCGCACCAGCCGGAAGCTGGAATGGGTATCGCCCTCGAAATACAGCACGGTGTCGACGCTGTGTTCCAGCACGCGCGGTCCGGCCAGCGCGCCTTCCTTGGTCACATGGCCGACCAGGATAATGGTGATGCCGTTCTGCTTGGCGACCCGCGTCAGCTGCGCCGCGCACTCGCGCACCTGCGCCACCGAGCCGGGCGCTGAACTCAGGGCGTCGGAATAGACGGTCTGGATCGAATCGATGACCACCACTTCCGGCTTGATATCGGCCAGCGTACTGAGGATTTTTTCGAGCTGGATTTCGGCTTGCAGCTTGAGGTCCCTGGCGTCCACCGCCAGCCGTTTGGCGCGCATTGCAATTTGTGCACCGGATTCTTCGCCGCTGACATACAGGGATTTTTTCGAGCGGGACAGGTTTGCCAGCGCCTGCAGCAGCAGCGTCGATTTGCCGATGCCGGGGTCGCCGCCGATCAGCACCACGCCGCCGGAGACCAGACCGCCGCCGAGCACGCGGTCGAATTCCTCGATGCCGGTGCCGAAACGCGGCACATCGATCGCCTCGATATCGGCCAGGCTGAGCACCGGAGAAGTTTGCGCCAGCGCTTGCGGTTGGGTCGAGAACCGGTTGGAGCCGGATTCTACGATCGTTTCAACCAGCGTATTCCACTGTCCGCAGGCCTGGCACTGACCGGTCCATTTGTTCGATATGCCACCGCATTCGGTGCAGGTGTAATTGGTTTTCGCTTTAGCCATGGTTCACCGCTGCTTGCGTCACCTTATACTAATTAAAAAATAGGGAGTATATACAAAAAATAGGCATTTCCCGGAAATATTCAGTGCGGATTTAAAAATACACATCATAGTATATTTTACAATGAAGAACGTTCGATAACCCGCACCCGGGCTGCCAACGCACACATCAACTCATAACCGATGGTGCCTGCAGCCTGCGCCACTTCGTCGATTGGCAAGCCTTGACCCCACAAGGTGACGCTGCTGCCGATCCGCGCGCCCGGCACTTTGGTCAGATCGACGGTAATCATGTCCATCGAGACGCTGCCGACGATGCGGGTCCGCACGCCATCGACGATGATCGGCGTGCCGTTCGGTGCGTGGCGCGGATAGCCGTCGGCATAGCCGCAGGCGACCACGCCGATCTTCATCGGACCCTCGGCGCAGAAGCGGCTGCCGTAGCCGACCGCATCGCCGGGGGCAATATCCTGGGTGCCAATGATTTCGCTTTGCAGCGTCATCGCCGGCAGCAGGCCGAACTCGGCCGCGCTCTTGCCACCCGGAGTGCCGCCGTACAGCATGATGCCGGGACGCACCCAATCGGTCTGGATCTGCGGATGCAGCAGATCGGCGGCCGAGTTCGACAGACTGATTTCTGCCTCCAGGCCCTGGGTGGCGGCGCAAAAACGGCGCACCTGGTCCATCAGCGGGAAGGTGGTGTTTACCGCATCGTCGGCATTGGCCAGATGGGTCATCAGCGTGATCTTGCCGACCGACGGCATCGCGCGCAGGCGGGCGTAGGCAATCCGAAATGCATCAGGCTGGAAACCGAGCCGATTCATGCCGCTATTCATCTTCAAGTGCACCTGCAGCGGCGCGTCGAACTGCGTGCGCTCGATCATTGCGATCTGCTCGTTGCAGTGGACTGCGAACTCCAGTCGGTGCGTATTAATGACATCCAGATCGGAGAAGTCGAAAAAACCTTCCAGCAACAGGATCGGCTTGTCCCAGCCCATTTCGCGCAGGCGCACCGCCGCATCGATTTCGATCAGGGCCAGACCATCGGCAGCTGCGCAGCCGCGCATTCCGCGCTCCAGGCCGTGACCATAGGCGTTCGCCTTGAGCACCGCCCAGGTCTTGGCAGTCGGAACTTGCGCTTTGGCAACTGCTAAATTGTGCTGCATGGCAGCAACGTCAATAATGGCGAGAATAGGTCTTGGCATCGGACAAACCTGGCAATGATGGTGCGTGAAATTGAGAAAAGAATGACTGGCTGACATTTTACCGGAGCCGCCCTGCGCTGCGTCGATTCTGGCGAATGCCGTTTATTTTCATGGTATAAAGCAGACCGGATAGTTTTTGTTACAGCTTGGATTTTTGAAAACAACCGGTTCCCGGCAGCGCAGGCACGACATTAAAAAAATGAATTCATGTTCTTGACAACAAGTGGGCCAACAGCCGAATGAAACGTGGTTTCTACACCATCATGGCGGCGCAGTTCTTTTCTTCGCTGGCCGATAACGCCCTCCTCATCACTGCAATAGCGCTGCTGGCGCAGCTGAAATCTCCGGAATGGATGACGCCGCTGCTGAAACTGTGCTTTGTGATGTCGTATGTGCTGCTGGCGGCATTCGTCGGCGCCTTTGCCGACGCACTGCCCAAGGGGCGCGTGATGTTCTTCACCAACCTGATCAAGATTGCCGGCTGTACGCTGATGTTCTTGCATGTACATCCGCTGATTGCGTATGCGGTAGTTGGCTTTGGCGCTGCTGCATATTCCCCGGCCAAGTACGGCATTCTGACCGAACTTCTGCCGCCCGAAAATCTGGTGGCTGCCAACGGCTGGATCGAAGGCTTGACGGTCAGTTCGATCATTCTCGGCACGGTGCTGGGCGGGGCGCTGGTCAATCCGGCGATTGCATCTGCGCTGTTGCAGTTCGACTTCCCCGTAATCGATTTTGGCGTCGATAAGCCGACCGAAGCTGCCCTGTGCGTGATTGTCTTCGCCTATGTGCTGGCGTC
>JBDSCZ010000146.1:0-16468 GCA_039920865.1 Burkholderiaceae bacterium | reverse complement strand
TGTATGCACGACTTTATCCGGCGCTGGATGCGCTGGGCCTGCGCTATGAAATCATTTTCGTCAACGATGGCAGTCGCGACAATTCGCCGGCACTGCTGGCCGACCAGTTTCGCCTACGCCCCGACGTCACCAGAGTCGTGCTGCTCAACGGAAATTACGGCCAGCACATGGCGATTCTGGCCGGCTTTGAAGCTTCCCGCGGTGAAATCACCGTCACGCTGGACGCCGACCTGCAAAATCCGCCGGAGGAAATCGGCAATCTGGTCGCCAAGATGCGCGAAGGGTATGACTATGTCGGTTCGATCCGCCGCAAGCGGCAGGATGCTGCATGGCGCACCTACGCCTCCAAGGCCATGAATCGCCTGCGTGAAAAAATTACCCATATCAAGATCACCGATCAGGGCAATATGCTGCGCGCCTATGGCCGCAACGTGATCGACATGATTAACCAATGCAGCGAGGTCAACACCTTCGTGCCGGCGCTGGCCTATACGTTCGCCCGCAAACCGACCGAAATCGTGGTCGAACACGAAGAGCGCGTGGCCGGCGAATCCAAGTATTCGCTGTACAGCCTGATCCGCCTGAATTTCGACCTGATGACCGGGTTTTCGCTGGTGCCTTTGCAACTGTTCTCAATGGTCGGCATGATCCTGTCTGTCGCATCGGGGTTGCTGGTGCTGCTGCTGCTGGTGCGCCGCTTCTTTCTGGGGGCGGAAGCGGAAGGCGTCTTCACGCTGTTTGCCGTCGTATTCTTCATGTTGGGCGTGGTGCTGTTCGGCATCGGCTTGTTGGGCGAATACATCGGGCGCATCTTCCAACAGGTGCGCGGCAGGCCGCAATATGTGGTTAAAACGGTGCTGCAAGACCCGCCTTTCATTGAGCGCCGCCGGGACGAAAAAGAATCGTCCAACACCTCGGAGCAAGCATGAGGGCGGTAGTTTTCGCCTATCACAACGTCGGTGTACGCTGCCTGAAGGCCTTGCTCGCGCGCGGGGTTGAGGTGGCGCTGGTGATCAGCCACGAAGATGATCCGGCTGAAACCATCTGGTTCGAATCTGTTGCCGCACTTTGTCACGAGCACGCAATAGCCTGCGTGACGCCAGCCAACCCTAATGCGCCGGAATTATTTGCCCGGATACAGGCGCTACAGCCTGATTTCATTTTTAGCTTTTATTACCGCCACATGTTGCCGGTAGCCTTGCTGGCGCTTGCCAAACGCGGTGCTTACAATATGCACGGTTCGTTGTTGCCCAAATACCGCGGTCGCGCTCCGGTCAACTGGGCGGTGTTGCACGGCGAAACAGAAACCGGCGCCACGTTGCACCAAATGGCGGAAAAACCGGATGCCGGCGCGATCATCGCGCAAACTGCAGTGCCGATTCTGCCGGATGACACCGCCCATGAAGTATTCGGCAAGTTGACGGCAGCTGCCGAACAAACGCTGTGGAATGCGCTGCCGGCACTGTTGGCAGGCAATGCGCCGCACTTGCAAAACGATCTGTCGAAGGGCAGCTACTTCGGCGGACGAAAACCGGAAGACGGCCGCATCGACTGGTCGCAACCGGCACCAACGGTTTACAACCTGCACCGGGCAGTCGCGCCGCCCTACCCTGGCGCGTTTACTGAAATCCATGGCAAGCATCTGGTTATCGGCGAAGCCCGGTTGGGTTCTTTGACCCGATCCGATTTGCCGCCCGGCTTGGCGGTGGTGGATAATGCCATCCTCGGCATTTGTGGCGATGGCCGCGCGCTAAACATCCATTCGATATTGTGCGACGGCAAAGCCATTTCACTACCAGAACTCCAGATTCTCCTCAAAAATCAATGAAAAATCAGAGTAAACAATGAAAAAAGTCCTCATTCTCGGCGTCAACGGCTTCATCGGCCACCATTTATCCAAACGTATTCTGGAAACCACAGACTGGCATGTCTACGGCATGGACATGATGAAGGACCGCATCAATGACTTGCTCGAAAACCCGGAATACAAGCCGCGCATGCATTTTTTTGAAGGCGACATCACCATCAACAAGGATTGGGTCGAATACCACGTCAAGAAATGCGATGTAATCCTGCCGCTGGTCGCTATCGCCACGCCATCGACTTACGTAAAGGAACCGCTGCGCGTGTTCGAACTTGATTTCGAAGCAAACCTGCCGATCGTGCGTTATGCGGCCAAATATGGCAAGCATCTGGTATTTCCTTCCACTTCCGAAGTCTATGGAATGTGCCATGACGACGAATTTGATCCGGAACAGTCTGAACTGATTTGCGGCCCGATCAACAAGCCGCGCTGGATCTATTCCTGCGCCAAGCAATTGATGGACCGCGTAATCTGGGGTTACGGCATGGAAGGGCTGAATTTCACGCTGTTTCGTCCGTTTAACTGGATCGGTGCCGGTCTTGATTCGATCCACACCCCAAAAGAAGGCTCATCGCGCGTGGTAACCCAGTTCTTCGGCCACATTGTGCGCGGCGAGAATATTTCACTGGTAGATGGTGGCGCGCAAAAACGTGCCTTTACGCACGTCGGCGACGGCATCGACGCGTTGATGAAAATCATCGCCAATGAAAACGGCATTGCCAGCGGTAAAATTTACAACATCGGTAACCCGCTAAACAATTATTCGATCCGCGAACTGGCTGGCATGATGCTGACGCTGGCGACCGAATATCCGGAATATTCGGAATCGGTCAAGCAGGTGCAATTGCTCGAAACCACCTCTGGCGCGTATTACGGTGCCGGCTATCAGGATGTGCAGAACCGGGTGCCGAAAATCACCAATACCTGCGAAGAACTGGACTGGAAGCCGAGTACCAACATGGCCGATACACTGCGCAACATCTTCGATGCCTATCGCAACCAGGTCGCAGAAGCACGCGCCTTGATGGATTAATTGATTGACTGACTTGCCTTCCATCACCTTAAAAATCGACGTTGACACCTATCGCGGCACCCGGGTAGGCGTACCACATTTGGTGCATCTACTGAAAAAGCACCAAGCCAATGCAACATTCCTGTTCTCGCTCGGCCCGGATCATACCGGCTGGGCGCTGCGACGGGCATTCCGGCCGGGGTTTTTCAAGAAGGTGTCGCGCACCTCGGTCGTCGAGCATTACGGATTGAAAACCCTGATGTACGGCGTGTTGCTGCCCGCCCCCGACATCGGGCTGGAGTGCGCGGCAGAAATGCGTGCAGTGCAGGATGCCGGTTTCGAATGCGGCATTCACACCTGGGATCATGTGCTGTGGCAAGACAATGTGCGCGCGGCGGACGCTGCCTGGACGCAACGCCAGATGCTGCAATCGTGCGAGCGTTTCAGGGCCATTTTCGGCCGGAAACCGCAAACCCACGGTGCTGCCGGTTGGCAGATGAATCCGCATGCATTCGCACAACTCGATGCATTCGGGATTGCCTACGCATCCGATACGCGGGCGATACTGAACGAATCCGGCTCGCTCGCCGATCCGGATACAGGGCCATACCGGCTGCAGCTATCGAACAAGACGCTGTCCTGCATCCAGATGCCGACCACGCTGCCGACGCTGGACGAAATGCTGGGGAGAACCATCAACGGCGGAGTCATCACACTGTCAAATATTGCCGATACTTTACTCAAATTGACGCAATCGCCGCGTGATCATGTCTACACTTTGCACGCAGAACTTGAAGGCCAGAAACTTGCCCCCATTTTCGAACAGTTACTGCTGGGTTGGCAGGCCCAAGGTTATGACTGCATCTCGATGGCGCAATTGCATCGAAAAATCAAGAACATGACCTTACCAACGCATGCACTCGGTTGGGCCGAGTTGCCAGGACGCTCAGGACAATTAATCGTTCCGGGCATTTAATCCAGGGGCATAATAGATTTATGCTGATTTTTGCACCCTATGCCACAACAAAGAAAATTGGCGTAATTGCCACAATCAAACAACAATGCAGGAGCATACCTTGGCAGACAGTTCCATCGAAATGGGTCAAAAGTTGCCGGATTTTACTGCGCCAATGACCGGTGAAAAAACATTCAGGCTCTCCGAATACGTAGGCAAGAACGTCATACTGTTCTTTTACCCTAAAGATAATACCCCTGGCTGCACCACGGAGAGCATCGCCTTTCGGGACCTCTTCCCAGAATTCCAGCAAGCCAATACTGAAATTTTCGGACTGAGCAGAGACAGCATTCGCTCGCATGAAGGATTCAAGGCTAAACTGGAAATGCCATTTGAACTTATCTCCGATCCGGATGAAGCAGTTTGCTCGCTTTTCGATGTGATAAAAATGAAAAATATGTACGGAAAAAAAGTTCGAGGCATCGAACGCAGCACCTTCGTCATTGACGCCACCGGCAAATTGGTGAAAGAATGGCGCGGAGTGAAGGTCGTTGGGCACGTTGATGAAGTACTTGAATTCACGAAAAACCTTTCTTGATCCGAACAACCATTGAATCATTTAATATATTTTCAGGAAGCCGTTTGTGGATCAGGCATAACGCCGTCCCGGACGGCTTTTTTACTTCGCGATTTACCACTGCATCATTCGTCATTTTTCCCGCAACCGCTTGCACGCCAGTGTACGGATTCTTTTCAAACATGTTTAATTTGAGGTTCTGATGCCACTGCCAAAAATGCCAAACAAGCCCGCCACAATACTGTCGCCAACAGACTACCCAAAAGCGGCCAAAAGTAAATCCGTCAAGCCAATGCTGGCACCGATTGAGGCCGCACCAAAACGGACCAAGCAAGTAATGCCTGTTGCCGCGCCAGTGCTTATCGCTGCCATACCTGAAGCACGTGCCCTGCGCAGCAAGAGAACGCCCACGAAGCCTGCCTTGTTGCAGGCAAAGCCGGCCCTGTTGCCAGAAAAACCGCTTGAGTTTCATCTAAAATCGAGCACCAGTCGCGCCGCCGACAAAGTCGGCGCGCACAAGCTCTTTGTACTGGACACCAATGTCCTGATGCATGATCCGTCATCGCTGTTCCGTTTCGAAGAGCATGACGTCTATCTGCCGATGATGACGCTGGAAGAATTAGACGATCATAAAAAGGGTATGTCGGAAGTTGCGCGCAACGCACGCCAAGTTTCACGCTCGCTCGATGCCCTGATAGCGGATACCGCTGACAATGCGATCGAGGAAGGCATTCTACTGTCCAAACTCGGCAACAAGGATGCCAAAGGTCGACTGTTCTTTCAGACCAAGCTGCAAAATGCCACCTTGCCGGAAGGTCTGCCAATCGGAAAAGCGGATAACCAGATTCTCGGCGTGGTGCGCGCACTGGAAGCGGAACAACCAGACCGCGCCATCGTGCTGGTCTCGAAAGACATCAACATGCGCATCAAGGCGCGTGCGATGGGTTTGCCTGCAGAAGACTACTTCAATGACCATGTCATGGAAGATACCGACCTGCTTTACTCAGGAATAATGCAGTTGCCAGACGATTTCTGGGTCAAGCACAGCAAGAACATGGAGTCTTGGCAAGAGAACAAAAATGGTTCCGGAACCACTTTTTACCGCATCACCGGACCAATAGTGCCGTCATTCCTGCTCAATCAATTTGTGTATCTGGAACCCAATAATGGTGAGTTGCCTTTGTATGCCCATGTCAGGGAAATCAATGGGAAAACAGCCGTTCTGCAAACCCTGCGCGACTATGGGCACGTAAAAAACAGCGTGTGGGGAATCACCTCGCGCAACCGTGAACAGAATTTTGCGCTCAATCTGTTAATGGATCCGGAATGTGATTTCGTCACTCTGCTGGGTCAGGCCGGAACCGGAAAAACTTTGCTGGCACTCGCATCCGGCTTGGCACAAGTTCTCGAAACCAAGCTCTACAACGAAATCATCGTAACCCGCGTTACCGTGCCGGTAGGCGAGGACATCGGGTTCTTGCCAGGTACCGAAGAAGAAAAAATGTCGCCATGGATGGGCGCATTCGACGACAATCTTGAGGTTCTTAACAAATCAGATACCGATGCCGGCGACTGGGGTCGGGCAGCAACGCAGGATCTGATACGCTCACGCATCAAGATAAAATCGCTTAACTTCATGCGCGGCCGTACTTTCGTCAACAAATTTCTGATCATCGACGAAGCACAAAATCTGACACCAAAACAATTGAAAACTCTGGTGACGCGCGCCGGCCCAGGCACCAAGATCATTTGCCTCGGCAATATTGCGCAGATCGACACCCCTTACCTGACGGAAGGCTCCAGCGGCCTGACGTACGTCGTCGATCGGTTCAAGGGTTGGGCGCATAGCGGCCATGTAACTCTGGCGCGGGGCGAACGTTCGCGCTTGGCAGATCATGCAAGTGAGGTCTTATAGTATTCGTTTCTGCCATTAACATTAATAGATGCTATTCATAAACCAAAAAGCCCACTGATCAAAAATCAGTGGGCTTTTTATTTACTGCAGTTAATTTACAGAAACTGCTTGCCGATCCACCAGGCAATAGCGGCAACAAACGCCGATGCAGGAATCGTAAAAATCCATGCCCATACGATATTACCGGCCACGCCCCAGCGCACAGCTGACATTTTCTGTACCGAACCGACCCCGACAATCGCACCGGTAATGGTGTGCGTAGTCGAGACTGGGATGCCTAGCGCAGTCGCAGTAAACAGCGTTATCGCACCGCCGGATTCGGCACAAAATCCGCCCACCGGCTTGAGCTTCGTGATGCGCTGCCCCATGGTCTTGACAATGCGCCAGCCCCCAAACAGTGTGCCGAAACTAATTGCGCTGTAGCAGGAAATAATGACCCATACTGGCAGAGGATCATGCTCCCCCAGATATCCGGAAGCAATCAGCAGCATCCAGATGACTCCCATGGTTTTTTGCGCATCATTGCCGCCATGCCCGAGGCTGTACATCGATGCTGAAAATAATTGCAAACGGCGGAACCATTTATCCACGCGGCGCGGCGTCGATCGTACAAATAGCCACGAAACTAGCAGCATCATGATCGAGCCGAAAATGAAGCCCAGCAATGGAGACAGCACGATAAAGGCGATGATTTTCAGCAGCCCGGATGCTATCAGCGAGTCGGTTCCGGACTTTGCCACAGCGGCGCCAACCAGCCCGCCAATCAAGGCGTGCGATGATGATGAAGGTATACCGTAATACCAGGTCAGAAAATTCCAGCAAATTGCTCCGACCAAGGCGCCAAACACCACATAATGATCAATCACTTGCGGATCAATGGTGCCCTTTCCTACCGTGGATGCCACTTTTAACTGAAACACAAGAATTGCGACGAAGTTGAACAAGGCTGCCATTGCCACCGCAGTTTGCGGCTTCAGAACGCCTGTCGATACGACTGTTGCAATGGCGTTTGCGGCATCATGAAAACCATTCATGAAGTCGAACAACAAAGCTAACGCAATCAATAAGGCGAGCACATAAATGCTGATTTGAAGTGTGTGCATGGAATCCGTTTAAGATTTAGAAGCACTCCCAAGAATATTGCCGGGAAGTGCGGATAGTTATTACCGATTTGCAGCTCCGTGTTGCTCGCAACGATCAGAGCCGAAGCCAACCCTTGGAGCAAACCTGATTCCAATAACCGGAAAAACCTAGGCGTTCTCGACAATGATCCCTTCAATGATATTGGCGACATCCTCGCAACGGTCGGTAACCGTTTCGAGAATTTCGTAAATTGCCTTCAGCTTGATCAGATTGCGCACATCAGGTTCATCGCGAAACAGTTTCGACATGGCTGCGCGCATCACATGATCTGCGTCCGATTCCAGTCGATCGATTTCCTTGCAGATTGCCAGAATTTTTTCCGAATTATCCATATTATGCAGCAGCGAAACCCCGATCTTGACCTTCTCGGTGCAACTCAGGCAGAGCTCGGCCAATCGTTTTGCTTCGGGCGTAATGGCCTTGATGTCATACAGGGAGACGGTCTGCGCCGCATCTTCAAGCAGGTCGAGAATATCGTCCATGCGCGTGATCAATTGATGAATATCGTCCCGATCAAGCGGGGTAATGAAAGTTTTATGGAGCAAATCAATGGTTTCATGAGTCACCTTGTCTGCCTGTTTTTCAAGGGTCTCGATAGCATGCGCACGCTTATCGAGGTCATCGAAATTTGTCATCAACGCGACCATTTCCTGCGCGCCTTGCACACACAGGTCGGCATGCTTGCAAAACAGGTCAAAAAACTTGCCTTCGGTAGGCATAAAACGTCCGAACATATTTTCTCTTTTTCTGGTTGGAAGCTGTAATTGAGAATTTACTGGGAAGCCTGCACTGCTTCCAGCACAAAATCAGGAATATAACGCCGTTCAATCGCCGCCATGGAAATTTTGCGCGCCGGTATAGTTGTCGAACTTGGTGTATTGCCCCATAAAGGTCAGTCGCACGCTGCCAATCGGTCCGTTACGCTGCTTGCCGATGATGATTTCAGCAGTCCCTTTGTCCGGCGAGTCGGGGTTATATACTTCATCGCGGTAAATGAAAAGAATCACGTCAGCATCCTGCTCAATCGCACCCGATTCCCGTAAATCGGACATCACCGGCCGCTTGTTAGGACGTTGCTCAAGAGAACGATTCAATTGGGACAACGCAATTACAGGGCAATTCAACTCTTTGGCTAAACCTTTCAGGCTGCGCGAAATTTCTGAAATCTCGGTAGCCCGATTTTCCCCTGAGCTATTGGCGGACATCAGTTGCAGGTAATCGATGATAATCAGACCCAGTTTGCCGCACTGGCGCGACAGACGACGGGAGCGGGCGCGCAGTTCGATCGAATTCAACGCCGGCGTCTCATCGATATACAGTTGCGCATCATTCATCTTCTGAATCGCGTGCGTCAAACGCGGCCAATCCTCATCAGCCAGCCGTCCGGTACGCAAGCGGTGCTGATCCAGGCGACCGACCGAGCCCAGCATCCGCATGGCCAGTTGCGTGCCGCCCATTTCCATCGAAAATACCGCCACCGGCAAACCGCTCTCAATCGCAACATGCTCCCCGATATTGATCGAAAAAGCGGTTTTACCCATTGAAGGCCGCCCTGCCACAATAACCAGGTCGCCTGGTTGCAGGCCGGATGTCATGCGATCCAGATCGGTAAATCCGGTCGGAACACCCGTGATGTCATTTTGGTTGTCGCGATTGTAAAGTTCATCAATACGCTCGACCACCTGAGTCAGTAGAGGCTGGATTTCCTGAAAGCCTTGCGCACCGCGAGCGCCTTCTTCGGCAATTGCGAAGATTTTGGATTCAGCCTCGTCCAGCATCTGCTTGACTTCCTTACCCTGCGGATTAAAGGCTTGGCCAGAAATCTCATCGGAGACTGTAATCAATTTACGCAGCACTCCGCGATCGCGCACGATTTCTGCGTAGCGGCGGATATTGGCCGCAGACGGCGTGTTTTGCGCCAGCGCATTCAAGTAGGACAAGCCGCCGACTTCTTCGGCCTTGCCCACGCTAGTCAATGCCTCGAATACGGTAATCACGTCGGCTGGCCTGGAGGCGTTAATCAGCTTGACGATATGCTGAAAAATGACGCGATGGTCAAAGCGGTAAAAATCGTCGCTATGCAAAAAATCGGCAATCCTGTCCCAGGCTGCATTATCAAGCAGTAAACCACCCAACACCGATTGTTCTGCTTCAATCGAATGTGGCGGTACGCGAAGAGAGTCTAACTGAGGGTCGGAACGATTATTCATGGCGCGCATTATACCGCTCTCGCATTCTGGTTCACATCGTGATTGATCTTAAGCGACAAAAATTTTCCATTTCAGATAATGCAAATATCTGTAGATATGGAACGAATAAAATTGATGCCAGACACCTACCCAAGAGGACGAGAACTGACGGAAAATTTTCTGCTATAGCTGCGAATGGCATCTTCGAAAGTCAATTGCGACAGAGCATAGAGAGCTTGAGTATCACAATTTTTATAGCATTTACCGCATATATTTATTGTGATACTTAAAAATACTCACCATGGGTACAACTTCGTAGACTGGAATATAATTGGAAAAAATTGGCGAAAAAAAACCGGGCTAGCCCGGTTTTTTGCGTACGGCATAGACAACACCGCAATTAAGCGTGCTGGCCCAAAACAGAAACCATCAAGTCAACCTGCACATCGGTATGCAATGCAACCGAAATAGCATGGTCGCCAACAATCTTGATTTGCCCTTGACTCATGCGCACTTGTGCCTTGTCAACTGCAAAACCTTGTTTGCTCAACGCTTCAGCAATATCGGCATTTGTAACTGAGCCAAACAGACGACCATCGATACCAGATTTTTGTGCGATCTGTACCGTCATACCGGCCAATTTTGTAGCCAGTGTTTGTGCAATTACCAACTTGGCTAATGCTGCCGTTTCCAGTTCTGCACGCTTAACTTCAAACTCTGCGATGGCATGTGTGGTTGCACGACGTGCCATGCGTTGCGGGATCAGGAAGTTACGTGCGTAACCGTCTTTGACGCGAATAACATCACCGAGGTTGCCGAGCTTAGCGACTTTATCTAACAGAATAACTTGCATATTTTTCTCCGAATTTTCGTAACTGAGTCAGTCGTCAATTACGCGGTGTGCAGGTCGGTATACGGCAACAGCGCGAGAAAACGTGCGCGCTTGATTGCGGTATCAACCTGGCGTTGGTAAATGGCCTTGGTGCCGGTCAGACGAGCTGGCATGATCTTGCCGTTTTCCTGAACAAAATCCTTCAGCGTATCCATATCCTTGTAATCTACCTGCGCCACATGTCCGGCTGCAAAACGACAGAATTTCTTGCGCTTGAACAATGGATTTTGCTGCTGACGTTTTAATTTGAGCTTGCTTTTATCGAATTTTTTACCGAATGCCATTTTTGGCTCCTGTATCTTTAACAATTTTCTAACGAATATGCCTCGAAATCCATAATGTGGAATACGAGACTTCTGCTATTGCGGTTTTTGCGTGCCAGGAAACCGGTGAACTTGAACATACCGCCTAAATCAGCTTGATTGAACCGGCCTGAAATTTCACCTGCGGCTAGCGCTGCGATTTCAAACTCGGCCGACCTGCTAATCTCTGCCTCCATCTGTTGCGAACTGTGTAGCAATCTTGCAGACACCATCGGAATACCTGCTGGTGTGTAACGCAGGACATCACGCTCAACAATACTGGCAACAAATATCAGTCGATTCACTATGTTCGGTTCACTCTCCCGAAATACAATTACGCAGCTGCTGGGGCTGGCGCTGCGGCAACTGGTGCCTCAGTGCGATGGCTCTTGGCAGCATCTTCCTTCTGCACGTTCTTCATCATCGGCGATGGTGCTGTTTCAGCTTTCTTCATCTTGATGGTGAGGTGGCGCAGGATGGCATCGTTGAATTTGAACGCTGTTTCAATTTCGACCAAAGTCTCGTTGTCGCATTCGATGTTCATGCAGACATAATGCGCTTTGGCAAGCTTCTGGATCATGTATGCCATCTGACGACGGCCCCAGTCTTCCACGCGATGGATTTGACCGCCGCGCGCAGTGACGCTGGCTTTGTAGCGCTCGATCATTGCGGGCACTTGCTCGCTTTGATCCGGATGGACGATAAATACTATTTCATAATGACGCATGTGAACTCCTTCTGGACTGATTGAAAAATCGCCCACCTCGGCGTCAAGACGAGTGTGGGAAGAGAAAAGCCCAAAACTATACTGCTAAACCAATGAAAACTCAAGCGCTCTGACCGCATGCGTTCCAAAAACCAATATATAACCGGCTACAACATATAAACATATGCAAATAGACTTGCTTTCAATGGTGTACTGTACAAAAATACAGACTGTCTTTATAAACAGCATCAAAAATATCGATGATAAAACTTACAGCGCGCCAGGAACAAATTTTAAATCTGATCAAGGATGCGATTGCAAACACAGGCTTTCCACCGACCCGTGCGGAAATTGCGGCGGAACTGGGCTTTCGCTCGGTCAATGCTGCCGAAGAACATCTTCAAGCACTGGCGCGCAAAGGCGTAATCACCATTTCGCCGGGCATATCGCGCGGTATTCGTTTGCGAGACAAGCAAAATCAGATGCAAGACAATCACGGACGCGATGCGCAAATGGCCTTACCGCACGCTGCGCTCATGCAGTTAAGCCTGCCACTGGTTGGCCGCGTGGCAGCAGGTTCGCCGATCCTGGCACTGGAACACATTGAAGCAACCTATCAGGTCGATCCCAGCCTATTTTCCAGCAAACCAGACTTTCTCTTGAAAGTACGGGGAATGTCGATGCGGGATGCCGGGATTCTGGATGGCGACTTGCTGGCGGTCAAAAAAGCTGACAGCGTTAAAAACGGCCAGATTGTCGTGGCCAGGCTGGGCGACGATGTAACAGTGAAGCGCTATCGGAAAACCGGCGCATTGATTGAGTTGCTTCCGGAAAACCCTGACTTTGTTCCTATCACAGTCAAACCGGACGACGATAGCTTTGCGCTTGAAGGCTTGGCTGTCGGATTATTGCGTTCCTGGGCCTGATTCTGCACACGCAGCAAGATGGCTTCTCGTTGTGCAACATCTGAGTACTAGTCGGCAAGGTTGAAAACATCCCATCCGAAATTTCGCCGTGCATTTACCCAGCAGGAATATGGCTCGTTGGCCTTCCATCCCACTTGGATGCGCTTATAAAACAGGGGGTATATTAAATAAATATGCATTATCCGCATATTTAATATGCCAGTGCTAAAAATACTATAAGCAGTATTAAATATACGGACAGAGCCCTGCTGCGACTACTTATCGAGTATTTTTTTAGCAATTCCGCGCAGGATGTTGACTTCTTCCGTCTCAAGTTGGGTGCGCGAAAATAGGCGCTTTAGACGCGGCATCAGCTTCTTCGGTTGTTCAGGATTAAGAAAGCCGATTGCGGTTAGCGCCTGCTCCAGATGCGCATACATGCCTTCAATTTCAGCAAGGCCGGCAACAGATCCTTGAAAACCGATACTGCTGATTGGCACACCATCGCCGGTGGCGGCGATGCGACATTCGTAGGCCAGCACTTGCGCTGCCTGCGCCAGATTAAGCGACGAATACGATGGATTGGCTGGGATATTGATCAGCACATTGCATTTTTCGACAATCCCATTGGGCAAGCCGAAGCGCTCGTTGCCGAATATTAGTGCTGCATTCAGGCTAGCATCCGCGACAAGTTGGCTAGCCAGATTGCGCGGCGATACGATAGGCGGTGAAAATTCACGCAATCTGGCACTGATGGCTGCGGCAAAATTACACTCTTCGAGCGCCTCTGCAATTGAGCCTACCTCGCGTGCGCCGGCAAGAATATCCTGCGCACCGCTGGCAAACGCAATCGCTTCATCTTGCTGCGTCATGTTGGCAAAGCGTGGATTAACCAGCACCAGGTCCGAAAATCCCATGGTTTTCATGGCGCGCGCCACCGCTCCGATGTTGCCGGAACGGCTGGTTTCGACCAGAATAAAACGCAGGCGCTGAAAAAGAGACGTGTTGGTTTGCTGCAGGTTCATTTAAAATAGCGTCATTGCGCGGTAAAAATAGGGAAATCGGAAGTCTTGCACAGACTTTCTGGCTATGAATATACCGCAACGCTCTTTATTTCATGTTGTGCGGTTCAGTTTGCGGCGCCGTTGCTTGCCAAACAGTGCCGCCATTTTAACGGAACCAATATGCATCCCATGCTCAATACGGCGGTCAAGGCCGCCCGTCGCGGCGCGTCGATCATCAATCGCGCCTCATTCGATCTCGACCGCGTAGCGGTTACCGAAAAACAACATAACGATTTTGTAACCGACGTCGATCAGGCGGCGGAACAGGCAATCATCGAAATTCTGCTGAATGCCTACCCCAGTCACGCCGTTCTGGCCGAAGAATCCGGTGCCTCCGCTAACCTGCATGACGAGAATGAAAACATCTGGATTATCGATCCGCTCGACGGCACCACCAACTTCATCCACGGTTATCCGCAATACTGCGTATCGATCGCGCTACAGCAGCGCGGCATTATCACGCAAGCGGTAATTTACGACCCCAGCCGCAACGATTTGTTTACTGCAAGCAAAGGTGCAGGCGCCCACCTGAACGACAAGCGCATCCGGGTTACCAAGCGCGACAAGCTCAGTGACGCTTTGCTTGGCACCAGCCTGTCCCGGGCCAATGTAAAGAACATGGATGAATTCCTTAAAATGTTTTCTCTGATGTCCGAGAAGTCGCATGGCGTTCGCCAAGGTGGTTCGGCCGCGCTGGATCTTGCTTATCTAGCGTGCGGATATCTGGATGGTTACTTCATCAAGGGTTTGCAACCTTGGGATATCGCGGCAGGATCGCTGTTGGTGACTGAATCTGGCGGCATCATGGGAGATTTCTCCGGCGAATCCGACTACCTTTACCATGGCAATATCATTGCCGGCAACCCAAAGGTATTCGCACAAATACTGGCTTCACTGAAGCCATTCGCGAGTAAGTAAATGAAAACAAAAAGAGTAGCACTAGCAACTTAGCGCCCCCACCACCAATTGTGCAGAAAGTGCCTCCGAAGCCGAAACCACAAATAGTGTTGAATGACTTTAAAGGGAAATATGTTCCCGTGCTCTAAATCGCTCAATGAAAACAAGAAAAATAGGGCTAACTGGGCGTTCAATGCGGACTTCCATACTTCGTAGGGCCTCCAGTTAATTCGGCTTTAGAGCGCAACCTCCATGATTCAAAATATTGCATTGTAAAGTGGATCCCACTGTCCAGTCAAAACTGGAAGCGTACTCGTTAGATTGCTATATTCGTAACATCATCACAGTGCTGTACGACGCTATTCTGGTATCGTGACCGCCGATTCTGGCGAAGCTCGGAAATCGGTCACGATAGACCAGAATCGGCGGTCACGTTGAACCAGAATACCCCTTTGCCCAAACGGCGGTCATGCGATCTGCGCATTGTATTGCCGTCAATGGCAATCACCTGTCCGACGAGCGAACCGCAGATAATCGATACCCAGCGGGTAAAGCATGCCTGAAACGTCGTGCTATCGAGCGCCCCGAACACGCGCCCGATCATGTCGCGAGAGGGAATCCTGTTCTTCAACGGGATGTACTGTTGCAACCAGTCCAGTTTTGCTTCGCCCCACATTTCAACGGACTCCCAGTCATCGGCTCCGCACAATACCGCGCACACCGTCAGCACCAGAATATCCACCAAATGATGGCCGCTCTTCCAACCAACCGCGAATCAGGCATCTCAGAAACACTCTCCATCAACGCCGCCAAACCTGATTGCGCCATCAATTTACTCCATCAAAAGTTACTCGAGCAAACCGCATTTCCTAAAAGTTTACAATGCAAATATGCAACTCTTTGTGTGTAAACAGGTTTTGATGCGATAGCTTTAAGTGCTTCCTAAACATACATCTTCAATCAAAAATATCATGTTATAATTCTGTTTTTGGCGGCTGTAGCTCAGCTGGATAGAGTACTTGGCTACGAACCAAGGGGTCGTGGGTTCGATTCCTGCCAGCCGCACCAGTGTTTAAAGCCGTTAGTGATGCATTTCACTAACGGCTTTTTTACGTCCAATTAATAGAATGCTTCATCCGTTTCTGCGCGCACCAAGCTGGTTTCCAGTAACGGAATACCTTAACTGCTGCTACGCAGCTTCATCATGATGAGAAAGAATGTCCATGAAAAAAAAAACGAAAGACATACATGGACGCCCCCAGTTTGTAAGGTTTTCAGTTCATGACAGCAAGGTTAGGTGAAGATTGCAGCCATGCATCTGGACTTTCGGTGAGGCTGTAACCTCTGTCCCTGTCATCCGACCCCGGTCTGACCTGTCCTGCCATGACTGCGTGATTGCCCGTGCAACAATTTGGAGAGCCTTTCTTTTCTTTCGCTCTTCCTGTTAATCAACCAGTCAGATTTTGCAGCAGCATAATCTGACCGGAGCTTGCGCTCATTTGCCAGTAGCACCCACGCAATCCTGGCATTCTTGTTTGCCAGCGCGACGGTTGCCACTTTGAAATTGCGTCGACTGAGGAGGTCTTCCAGCCAGCCACCCGTCAGCTCGGCTTTAGCTTGTGCAATTCGCACGACAGCTCATGCGCCGTGAATCAGCAGGGTGCGCAGGTAGGTGTCGCCACGCTTGCTGATGCCAAGTAACGTTCACTTTCCACCGGTCGAATGCTGCCGCGGAACCAAGATCAGCCACGCCCCAATATGCGTAAGCGAGGTGCCAGTACCGTCTGTTCAAGGCATCCGGATTTGACCATGATTGAGAGAGAGAGGGGGCACAAATCGTTTGTACCCACAAATTCAATCATGGACACAAACATTCAATCAGCCATTGGCGACGCAAAGCGGGGGCGTCACCGCCGTTACCCAGTCAAATTCATAGGCACAGTCATCAAGCAATCATTGGCGATGTCGACGGATGCGCCAAGTATATTCTGCGTACTGGTAGCAAACAGTTGTCCTGTATAGCCACCGTCGACAAGCACCTTAATCA
>JBDSCZ010000145.1:0-6042 GCA_039920865.1 Burkholderiaceae bacterium | reverse complement strand
TGATCTGATCACCGGATAGACGATCCGGATAACCGGAACCGTCCATTTTTTCATGATGATGCAGGCAGACATCAAGCGCGATTGCATTTATCCCTTTTGCTTCCAGCAGCATTTTGTGGCCTGCGGCCGGATGCTCCTTGACCGATGCAAACTCAGCCTCCGTGAGCTTGCCTGGTTTGTTCAAGATGTCCGCAGGGACAGCCATCTTGCCGATGTCATGCAGCAAGCCCGCCAGCCCTGCTGCCCGGGTTTTCTCGTCGTCCAGTCCAAGCTGCCTGGATAAGGCAATCATCAACGCGCAGACTGCCACCGAATGCATGTAGGTATAGTCGTCCGCAGTCTTCAGCCTTGCCAGGCCGATCAATGCGCCAGGATTGCGCATGACCGAAGCCGCGATTTCCTCCACGAGCGGCATCGCTTTTTCTGCATCAACGGCCCGGCCCATTCTGGCTTCATTGAACATGAAAAATACTGCTTGCTTGGATTTTTCAACAATCCTGGCAGCGCGCCCCATCTCTTCGTCCATTGAAACCAGAACGATTTTCTTGAATTCAATCAAGGCTTCAAGAGTGAATATTTTTTCCTCGTCCAGGGGCAAATTTTCAGTCCCGTTTTCAAGTAAGACATCCAAACCTTTGCTGGTATCTATCCAGACTTTCTGTATCTTGCAGTATCTGACTTTATTGAGAATCGCCTGATCCGCCAGCATGAAGGATTTCTGCCAGAAAGGGGTGTCCATCCATGAGCTGCATAGCTCATGGATATACATGCCCTCTCTTAACTGCATGACATCAATTTTTTTCAACATTTCCTGTGCCTGTTTATGTCGGTCACATCATTGCGAATTCGTATTAAGGCTGCACTGAATTACTTATCTAAATATAAGGCTTTTCGGGGATGTAAAAAAATTTATTCGACGTTGCCTTAACTGCAAGAATGCATATTTCGGCTGAATCGCGATCATCGGTAAATGGAAGCGGTATGGAAAATGAAAATGGGTCGTTAATGTGACCCGTCAAAATACTACTCTATTACTTAATAATTACTTCTTTGCAACTTTGTAGGTGGTTTTTTCCACGACTTTCGAAAACTGGTCTGTTGCTTTAGAAGCCTGTTCCTGAACCGTTTCAGTGGCTTGCTTGGCTGTTTTGCTCAGTTGCTCGTAGCCGGCACTTGCATGATCGATGGCCGATTTCAGTATGGCCACTGCCTGTTCTGAACCGGCAGGTAGATTTTTAGTAACTTCTGAAACCAGGGCAGTTACCTTGTTTTTGGTTTCGGTGACTTGTGCCTCAACTAGCTTGTTGAGTTCAGCAATGGTGCTGGAGGCGATTTCAGCCATATGACGGCCGTAAGCCCGTACTTTTTCAGCATTCAGCTTTGCTTGAGCCGTAACAAGAGCAATCAATTCCTGCCGGTCTTTGGCAGCAAACAGTTGTTTTGCTGCAGCGGCCGAATCTTCAGCCGACGCTTTAACAACAGCAAGGATCAATGCAACAACTTTCTCTACCGATTCAACGACATTACTCGTGAGTGCGTTGACGGCGGCGAATTGGTTTTCAAAAAGAGTTTTCGTGGCGCTAGAGAATTGTTGCGCATTCGATAACATGAACTTTTCCTTGGATGCGATTGATGGCAAAAGCAGCCTTCCGGTAAAATGGCGCGCTGCAGTATTTTCAATATTGCTTGGCAATTCAACGCAATGGGGCGGAACAGCGCAGCATCAATTGTCGAATCCTGATTTGGTTAGACATTAAGGTCGGTGTCCATACCGACTTGATCCAGTGAGTCTTTTGTCATGGGAATATTGATATTAAATCATGCACTCCCAACAAAACGTGGCAGTTCCGCCAGCCAGTTGTGTACAAGCTGACTGTCTCTCGTATTCAACTGATCTCCGATTTCCAACAGATGGCGAGCGATTTCCCTTTCCATGTCCGCAATCTGCCAATGAATTTCGTCGACCAACTCCTGCAATTCCGCTGCGACGGTCGGGTCCTGTTCGGCCAACTCCGTCAATTGCGCGAATCCTTGCGGGTTGACCCCGATTTGAGTTAATACCATCCGCAAATGGTCCATGCGCAGCACCAGGAAATCCAAGTGGGGCGATTGTTGCAGTGCTTCGCGATATCCACTCCAGCAGTTCAACAACTCTACGAGTAGATGTAGATCAAACCAGGAGGGGTTCACGACGATGGGCGCGCCTTGGTTGCCAACGGCGCCGAGCACGTCCAGCATGACATCGATCGCCTCAGGATCGAACTTGTCCATGTTGAGTCGTAACAGTGTCAACAAGGCAGCATGTGAGCGATTTTGCATCACCGAACCAATCGTATCGGCAACAGCTAAAGACCGGCCCAGCGGCGAAATCGCATTGCCTGACAATCCGTAGGGATAGCCGCTTCCGTCCATTCGCTCGTGGTGTTGCCATACCGCTCGGGCAATGGTGGGGTCCAGTTGATGGAATTCCTTGAGTGTGAGGTAGCCTGTGATTGGGTGTGCATAAATGAAGCGCCGCTCCTCGGCATTGATCACGTGCTCGGGCGCCAGCAGGACAGGATCAATATATAGTTCGCCCAAGTCGTGACACAGTCCCGCCACAGCATACGAATCCAAGTCAGTACCACGGGCTCCGGACCGGATACCGATACACAGGCAAAGCAGCGCGACTGTGAGCGATTTTTGGTACAAAGCGGGTCTTTGCTCTCGCATGACCGTCAATTTAAACGCCAGCAAGGGCGGAAAATCGATGCCAACCAGGGTGTGCGCGATGGCCATTTGATCGCCGGATCGGAAAGCCGTTCTGGCAAGCAGCGGAAATTGTGCCAAAAGATGTTCTACGTCATTCGCGAAGTGATTACCGCCGACTACTGGCTTGGTGGAGAGGAAGCTTTGCAGGGGACGTACCAGCTTATGATGCGCCAGCTGGTCCGCCATCCGACTGTTGATCCTGGCGCCTTTGGCGATAAGCTTCATGCCGTTGCTGGCGAAGATGTCCTCTTGGGCAATGACATCCTGCGTGTCGCCTAGTTTCGTCACCGCCGACACAAAGTGATGCGCATCCGCGACAGTTTCGGAGGCTAAATTATCGACGTGCGGACAGAGCGTAATTTTTGTCATTGAGCTATGTTTTGTCGTAATTGTCCGAAAGAATGGCGAGATTACGAAACTGTTGTTAATCGGTTTGGCTTGCGATTTTTTCTATTTGTTTTCATGTTCTTGTTAAAGCCAATCATGACCAAGATGTCTTTGTTGAGTGGATTTGTTTCCATTTTTTTCAATCGTAATGACCTCAAATCTGTATTCGAATGGAGGTCTATATCCCAAGATAATATGCCGTTCACCTTTGACAAGTAGGATTCGCACCGTAATTTCCCCTTGGCACTGGCGGTGGAGAGGACGGCCAAATTATTGTCAAAATTACGTCGGCATTTACACTTCAGACTCCAAACTTGGATGACTTGCGCGAGGGTGGAGAATCGCAATGGGGGAAATTTGCAGGAGCAGACTGGATCCATAAATCCACGCGACTGCGGACCTTTTCACAATTTTCCCGTTGAAATTGACTGTTCTATTTTTCAGTATGAAAAAACTACATAGATCAAAAGCTTTAATTCGTGCCGCAAACATTGCTAACAATTAATCATATCCATAGAAGTTGCAATGAATTTTGCGCAATGACAAAAAAATACTTTTAAAAAACAGTTTTTCAATAAAGTCACCGTATTTTGATGCTGATTCAATTTTTCCCCATGTGTTGGAATTTCATGACCCGCCTGCATGGCTCGCTAGTCATCGCATTGATTGAAATTTTTACTGTTGAGGATGGAACTGAAATTGAACTAGAGCGAGTCAAGCGTGATATACGCCGCTGTTCGCACTATCTACGTGGGCGTAGTGACGGGCTTCAGTTTCGTATTCAACCTGCGAGGTATTGATGGCGATGCCGCGCGCTTTTTCTTCCGGCGCATTGTCAATCAGGTCGTAGCCTTTGGCTTTGCCGCCAAATTTCTTCGAAAGCATGGTGGCAATCGCTGCCGTTAGCGTGGTCTTGCCGTGATCAACGTGTCCAATCGTGCCCACATTCACATGCGCGTACATGTCGAATGTCAGGAAAAGTGAAAATGCTTCGACAAACATAATATGGAGACAATTCCGTTCTTCCCAGGGTGCACGACTGTTAGCCTCCCAAGCAAAAATGCCAATCTGTAAAGATTGGAATTTTGCAAAGCATATTCTTGAAGCATATGTCGGAATCGAACCATCGATAAAGAAATTTCAATCTTCTTCGCACCAAACCAACTGCCCTTGTATACCTGTTCCGCGCTATTATTCCTGCGCTTCGTTGCAAAATTTCGAACTTTATTACGTTGTTCCGAACTTTATTTCAACGGGAACAGTTCATCCAATGAAACAGCAGCTCCGACGGACTTTGCTGCTACTTACTAAAATTCCGACGGACTTAATTCTCGCCCGACAGACTCTATTCACTGAAATAAATAATTGATTGCGAACAATAAAGTCTGTCGGAAGCGACTTTGCTAAGTGCTTGATTTCAGAAGTTTTAGAAATTGGCAAAAATTCGGTAAAGTCTGTCGGGCTGCAGATCAACTTTATTTTCGCGAGCGTGCATTGGGAATATAGTCAGTCGGGCGCCTTTCTTCGGAAAGACGAAGTTAGATTTTTTTCGGCACGGAGAACACATAGTTGCTTTGATACACACCTCCGTGTAGGCGCCGACGCCAAACTGATCCACGCTGCCGACTTCTACTGACCTATATCAAGACTATTGAAATCTTTACTGCATGCGGATTTGCGGACCACGACCTGCTGGCAGTGTGCGCACGTACGGGCGACTCCACGGGACTGCCGGATGACGTTTCTTGCCCAAGGCATCACCGGGTTTTACGTTCCACCTCACATGTTCCTGATTGCATATCAAACTCCCCCGGTGCGCGTCGGCACGAGCGCGACCACATATTTATAGATCGTAGTCCGGCTTACTTGATAACGCTTGGCGACATCTGAGACATTCACCTGCGGATCTTTCAGCAAGGCGCGGATCTCACGACACTGCTTGTCATCCAGCTTCGGCTTGCGCCCGCCCAGCCGGCCGCGGGCGCGGGCGGCATCTAGGTCCGCCCTGGTGCGCTCACGAATCAGATTGCGCTCGAATTCGGCCAAGGACGCGAACACATGAAAAATCAGCTTGCCTGCAGCGCTACCGGTGGCGATTTGCTCGGTGATCGACTCGAAGCCGACGCCGCGCACCTCCAGCTCGCCCACGATGCGCACCAGGTCGGGCAGCGATCGTCCCAGACGATCAAGTCGCCAGACCGTCAGCGTGTCGCCGGCGCGCAGGGCTTTGAGGCATTGCGCCAGTTCCGTGCGTGCCATGGTCGATTTGCCGCTGGCCGTCTCTTCATAGATCTGGCGGCAGCCCGCTTTGGTGAGCGCGTCGCGTTGCAAATCCAGATTCTGATCGTCGGTCGAAACACGGGCATAGCCGATTTTTGAGGCGGTCATTTGTGCACACTTTACAAACATAGAAAAACGAATAAGTTATTGAACACTATACGTCCAAAAAAATGCCCGATTCAGGTATTTTTTAGAGTGTCCAGCAAACGGCCGTTTACTGAACATACTCGAAGCACCTGACCCCTGTTTGCACGCCAAGGCACCCGGCAGCCGTCATTGCAACTGAAATGGCTATGTACCCGCAAATTCACAACAAACGCTTCAGAAATCTCGCTCCACCTTTTACATCATCGGCCGCATCCTGCAACTGTTCGTAGAGTTGACCCGTCGTCAAGCGCCTGAAGCTTTTGACATCCAGATTCCCATTGGTATATGCATCCACCACACCAATACGCAGGCGTAAACAATTATCCCAGTTGCGAAGCCAGCCCAATGTGGGAAGAAAGTTCAATAGTTCACTAGTCAAGTCCCATCCCAAATTCGAGTGCTGAAGGTCCTCATGGATCGTTTCAAATGAGACCTCGAAAAGAGGCTCGCTACCAACTACAGGCTGATGGAGGGCGA
>JBDSCZ010000144.1:0-29754 GCA_039920865.1 Burkholderiaceae bacterium | reverse complement strand
GTGGCCAAAAATGCTTGAAAACAGCCTTTTTTACCGCATATTTACAACAACCACATTTCAGTAATTCAGTTTAAAAGGATAGCATCATGGCCAAAATTATTGGTATCGACTTGGGTACAACCAATTCTTGCGTTTCCGTTATGGAAAACGGCAAGCCGAAGGTGATCGAGAATTCCGAAGGTACGCGCACCACGCCGTCCATCATTGCGTATCAGGAAGACGGCGAGATCCTGGTTGGCGCCACTGCCAAACGGCAGGCAGTCACCAATCCGACCAACACCCTGTATGCGGTCAAACGCCTGATCGGACGCAAGTTCGACGAAAAAGAAGTGCAAAAAGACATCGGCCTGATGCCTTACAAGATCATCAAGGCAGACAACGGCGACGCCTGGATTTCGACCCGCGACAAGAAGCTGGCACCACCGCAAATTTCCGCCGAAGTCTTGCGCAAGATGAAAAAAACCGCCGAAGATTACCTCGGCGAAGAAGTCACCGAAGCCGTTATCACGGTGCCGGCGTATTTCAATGATGCACAGCGTCAGGCCACCAAGGACGCCGGCCGTATCGCCGGTCTCGATGTCAAGCGCATCATCAACGAGCCGACTGCGGCGGCGCTGGCGTTCGGCATGGACAAGACCGAAAAAGGCGATCGCAAGATTGCCGTATATGATCTGGGCGGCGGCACGTTTGACGTTTCCATCATCGAAATCGCCGATGTCGATGGCGAGAAGCAGTTTGAAGTGCTGTCCACCAATGGCGACACTTTCCTCGGTGGTGAAGATTTCGATCAGCGCATCATCGATTACATCCTCGACGAGTTCAAGAAGATCAACGGCCTCGACCTGAAGAAGGACCCGATTGCATTGCAGCGCATCAAGGCTTCGGCCGAGCGCGCAAAAATCGAACTATCTTCGGCGCAGCAAACCGAAATCAACGAACCATACATCGCGATGGCCAACGGCGCACCGGTGCATCTGAACATGAAAATGACCCGCGCCAAGCTGGAGTCGCTGGTCGAAGAGCTGATTATCCGCACCATCGAGCCATGCCGCATCGCCATCAAGGATGCCGGTGTCAAGGTCACCGATATCGATGACATCATCCTGGTCGGCGGCATGACGCGCATGCCAATGGTGCAAGAAAAGGTCAAGGAATTCTTCGGCAAAGATCCGCGCAAAGATGTCAATCCTGATGAAGCAGTTGCTGTTGGCGCTGCGATCCAGGGTTCGGTATTGTCGGGCGATCGCAAGGATTTGCTGTTGCTCGACGTAACGCCTTTGTCGCTCGGCATCGAGACCATGGGCGGCGTGATGACCAAGATGATCCAGAAAAACACCACGATTCCGACCAAGTTCAGCCAGGTATTCTCGACCGCCGAAGACAACCAGCCGGCAGTCACGATCAAGGTATTCCAGGGCGAACGCGAGATCGCTGCCGGCAACAAGGGTCTGGGCGAATTCAACCTGGAAGGCATTCCGCCGTCAGGCCGCGGCACGCCGCAAATTGAAGTCACGTTCGACATCGACGCCAATGGCATTCTGCATGTCGGCGCCAAGGACAAGGCGACTGGCAAGGAAAACAAGATCACGATCAAGGCCAATTCCGGCTTGACCGAAGAAGAGATCCAGAAAATGGTCAAGGACGCCGAACTGAACGCGGAAGAAGACCATAAGCTCAGAGAGCTGGCCGATGCCCGCAATCAGGGTGATGCGCTGGTGCACTCGACCCGCAAATCGCTGGGCGAGTACGGTGCCAAGCTCGAAGCTGGCGAAAAAGAGCAGATCGAAGCAGCGATCAAGGAACTGGAAGAGGCGATCAAAGGCGGTGACAAGGCTGCCATTGATGCCAAGACAGAGACACTCTCGACCGCATCGCAAAAGCTCGGCGAAAAAATGTATGCCGACATGCAGGCGCAACAGGCCGCAGGTGCAGCCGCTGGCGGTGCTGGTAGTGCAGGCGCCGGTAATGCCGAAGGGAAGCCGGCGGAAGACGATGTTGTCGATGCCGACTTCAAGGAAGTCAAGGACAAGTAATTTCCTGTCCGGCGGCGCAGGCAACTGCGCCGCAACGGCTCGCCGAGTTCATGCAGAAGCGCAAGCAATGCTGACTCGGCTTTTTGCATATCGTACATATCGTACTGGGTAGAAGGCTAGAAAAGATGGCGAAGCGCGATTTTTATGAAGTGCTGGGCGTAGCGAAAAACGCATCCGACGAAGAAATCAAGAAGGCGTATCGCAAGCTTGCAATGAAACATCATCCGGACCGCAACCCGGACAGCAAGACCGCGGAAGGCAAGTTCAAGGAAGTCAAGGAAGCGTACGAGATGTTGTCGGATCCGCAAAAGCGTGACGCCTTTGATCGTTACGGCCATGCCGGCGTCGATCCCAACATGGGTGGCGGCGGTGGCGGCGCCGGTGCGGGTGGCTTTGGCGATGCGTTCGGCGATATTTTCGGCGATATTTTCGGTGGCGGCGCCCGCGGCGGGCGCAGTGCCGGGCCGCAAGTGTATCGCGGCGCCGATTTGCGCTACAACCTCGAAATCACGCTGGAGCAGGCAGCGCACGGCTTCGACACCACGATCCGGGTGCCGTCCTGGGATACTTGCGATACCTGCCACGGCAGCGGTGCCAAGGCCGGCACTGCGCCGACCACCTGCTCCACGTGCGGCGGGCACGGCCAAGTGCGCATGCAGCAGGGTTTTTTCAGCATCCAGCAAACCTGCCCTAAATGCCACGGCACCGGTAAAACCATCACCGACCCTTGTCCTCCATGCGGTGGCGCCGGCAAGATCAAGCGCAACAAGACGCTGGAAGTGAAAATCCCGGCCGGCATCGACGAAGGCATGCGGATTCGATCCAGCGGCAACGGCGAACCCGGCACCAATGGCGGCCCGGCGGGCGATCTGTATGTGGAAGTCCACATCAAGCAGCACGCGGTATTTCAGCGCGACGGCGACGACCTGCATTGCGAAATCCCGATTTCATTCACCAAGGCGGCGCTGGGCGGCGACATCGAAGTGCCAACTCTCAGCGGCAAAGCATCGTTCTCGATTCCCGAAGGCACCCAGTCCGGCAAGACTTTCCGTCTGCGCAGCAAGGGCATCAAAGGGGTACGCTCCGGTTATGCGGGTGACTTGTTTTGCCATGTGGTGGTTGAAACCCCGGTCAAGTTGACGGAAGCCCAGAAGGAAAGTCTGCGCGAATTCGAGCGCTTGACGGTGGAGGGCGGTGCCAAACACAGTCCGCAAAGCAAATCCTGGATGGATAAGGTCAAGGGTTTTTTCGAGTAATGCAATAACGGCTTGCCGAATGCTAATTGCGGCCGCAGCGCAGGGAAACTGCACTGCGGCCGCAGCCATTATTGCAGCGCGTTTTGCCCATGGCGGCCGGTCGCCCCTGCGCGACGATATGGTAAGCTTGCGGCCTGCAGGCCAAAATCGGGTCATACCCACACCGCAGCACACTTTCACCACCCGTCTGACCGATTGCACCTGATGTGCGTCGATCGCCGTTGGCGCCTTGTCAATACTTCATCCGCTGCATTTCAAAACACTTTTTAAAAATAGGGATATCTCCCATGTTTCTTACGCAACAATTTTTCCTGTCTTTGATCAAGCGTACCGGCTTGGTCACGCAAATTGTCATCGGCTTAATCGCCGGCATTCTGCTGGCCCTGTTGTTTCCCGCAGCGGCCCTCTCGGTGGGTTTCATCGGCACCGTGTTCGTCTCGGCACTGAAAGCGGTTGCGCCGATTCTGGTTTTTGTTCTGGTGATGGCGTCGATCGCCGGTCATAAAAAAGGGCAGGAAACGCATATTCGCCCGATTCTGCTGCTGTATCTGCTGGGCACTTTCGCGTCCGCAGTGGTGGCGGTCATCGCCAGTTTCATGTTTCCATCGACTTTAGTGCTGTTTTCCGATAGCGCTGTAGTCACAGCTCCCGGCAGCATCAGCGAAGTCTTGAAGGCGCTGTTGCTGAGCGTGGTCGATAATCCGGTCAATGCTTTGATGAAAGGTAATTTCATCGGCATTCTGGCTTGGGCGGTCGGATTGGGCATTGCCATTCGGCATGGCAGCAATACCACGCGGGTGGTGCTGGGCGATATATCCGATGCGGTATCGCACATCGTCAAGCTGGTGATCCGCTTCGCTCCGCTGGGGATTTTTGGGCTGGTAGGCTCGACCTTGGCCGAGTCCGGTTTCGGCGCACTGCTCAGTTATCTGCAATTGCTGCTGGTGCTGGTCGGCTGCATGCTGCTGGTCGCTTTGGTGGTGAACCCGCTGATCGTGTTTTGGCAGATTCGCCGCAATCCCTATCCGCTGGTGCTGACTTGCCTGCGCGAAAGCGGGATTACCGCTTTTTTCACGCGCAGTTCTGCCGCCAACATTCCGGTAAATATGCAAATCTGCGAGCGTTTGGGGCTGCACAAAGATACCTATTCGGTATCGATTCCGCTCGGTGCCACCATTAACATGGCCGGCGCAGCAATTACCATAACGGTTCTGACCTTGGCTGCAGCGCATACGCTGGGGATAGCGGTGGATCTGCCGACTGCGATTTTGCTCAGCGTGGTGGCGTCGGTGAGTGCTTGCGGTGTATCGGGAGTCGCCGGCGGTTCCTTGTTGCTGATCCCGTTGGCGTGTGGCCTGTTCGGTATTCCTAGCGAGGTCTCGATGCAGGTAGTTGCCATCGGATTCGTCATCAGCATTGTGCAGGACTCGGCGGAAACGGCGTTGAACTCCTCCACCGATGTATTATTTACGGCTGCCGCCTGCATGGCAAAGAGCGATGCAGCCAAGTTATTAACGCCGAAAATTGAAGTTGTCAGTTGAAGTAGAAAGTTGATGCTCGCTTGCTGAAGCGCGGTACGCCGTGCCGTATGCTTCGGCGCCTCCGGTCCGCGTGCTGCAGAATGCAGGGTAATGCGCAATTTTTGAAATCAGGAACGCGATGCGAAAGCGATTGTTATTGGTGGGCGGCGGCCATGCACATTTGTTTGTGCTGGAAGCGCTACGCTTGCAGCCGGAATTGTGGCGTGAGCGGCTCGAAGTAACCATGCTGTCGCGCGACCTCATGACGCCATATTCCGGCATGCTGCCGGGACTGATCGCCGGGCATTACCGCAGTTCGGAATGCCATGTCGATTTGCGGCCGCTGGCAAGCAGCGTCGGCATCAGGCTGGTGCAGGCCAGCGTCGAGCGTCTCGACCTGCAGCGCAATGTCGCCTTTGCGCAGGGGCAGGAATGGCCGTTCGACCTGGTGTCGCTCGACATTGGTTCGACCCCGCCGCTGGCGCTAGTGCCGGGTGCGGCCGAACATGCGCTGGGCATCAAGCCGATCGATGCGTTCCTGCAGCAGTGGCAGGCGCTGGAGCAGAGCTGCGCTGCGCTGCAGCGGCCGATCCACATGGTGGTGGTCGGCGGCGGCGCCGGCGGGGTCGAAATGGCGCTGGCCATGGCCCATCGTTTGCGCGCCCGGCGCGGCCTGTTCAAATTGTCTCTGGTTACGCGTGACACCCTGCTGCCGTCGCATTCGCGCCGTGCGGCACGCCTGATGGCGCGTCATCTGGAGGCTGCCGGGGTAGCGTTGCTGACCGGCGCCGCGGTGCGTGCGGTGACGTCCGGGCAAGTGCACTTTGGCAACGGCAGCAGCGCGTCTTTCGATCACTTGATCTGGGCTACCGGTGCCGCTGCGCCGCCATGGCTGGCGCAGGCCGGAATCGCGACGACCGAAGGCGGCTTCGTGCAGATCAACCAGCATTTGCAATCGGTAAGTCACCCGCAGCTGTTTGCCGCCGGCGATATTGCCAGCAATCCGCAGCAACCGCGCCCGAAGGCCGGCGTATTTGCGGTGCGCCAGGGGCCGGTACTGGCGCAAAACCTGCTGCTCCAGGCGGTTGGCGATGCCTTGATCGTGTATCGGCCGCAGCGCGATTACTTGTCGCTGCTAACGACCGGCGCTCGTCATGCGGTTGCTTGCTGGCACGGACTGGCGTGGCAGGGCGACTGGGTGTGGCGCTGGAAGGATAGTATCGACCGGCGCTTCATGCGGCGTTTTACGCTGTCGTTGCCTGCAACTAAGGACGGAACCTGAATTTTTCTGCGCCAAACTTGCTGCAGTAAGCAATCGTCAATAAGTTTCCGGCCCAATTCCGCTAAGATGTGTTCGCGCAATTTACCGTGCCGGCCCGCTGGACCGACGGCGGCTGACATGATTTTCAGGAGTATTGGCACATGCAAGAACCAAAAACCGGCCTTTCGCCAGATCAGCTTTTTCTGAACAACCAGGCCTGGGCCGAAGCCATCAAGGCACAGGATGCGGATTATTTCAAGAAACTGGCAGCGCAGCAGGCGCCCGAATACTTGTGGATCGGTTGCTCCGACAGCCGGGTCCCGGCCAACGAACTGCTAGGCTTGCTGCCGGGCGAATTGTTTGTCCATCGCAATATTGCCAACGTGGTCGTGCATACCGACTTGAACTGCCTGTCGGTGCTGCAGTTCGCCATCGATGTGCTGGGCGTCAAACATGTGATTATCTGCGGCCACTATGGCTGTTCCGGCGTGCATGCGGCGCTGACGCGCCGCCGCATCGGCCTGGCCGACAACTGGCTGCGCCATGTGCAGGATGTGCATCAGAAGCATGAGAAATATTTCGGCGATGTCTTGCCCAACCGCGAGCAGCAGGACCGCCTGTGCGAGCTCAACGTGATCGAGCAGGTCACCAATCTGTGCCAGACCACCGTCCTGCAGGATGCCTGGGAACGCGGCCAGGACGTGACCGTGCATGGCTGGGTATACGGCTTGCACGATGGCTTGTTGCGCGACCTCGGGATCGAAGTCGATTCGGCCGCAGGCCTGGCGGAAAAGCTGGCGACGGTGTTTGACCGCTATCAGTTATAAATTTCCGAGCGGCCGTTATGTGTAGGAGTCGCGCCGTTTAGCGCTTGATTGGCGTAGCGGCCGAACAGCTACATGAATTTTATAAAAACGACGAGTATCGTAATTTTCATGGTACTTCCCGCATGCTTTAATTGCCTTAGCTAAATATACTATAGTCATTAGCAGGGCTTGCGAAGTCCGCTCCTGCTTGCTTTTTGGTGTCTTTCGTGTTTTTTGTGGACAGTGTTTTTCGCCATGATGAAGATGCAGTACATCGGTCAAGATATGAAATCCGACAACGCCGCACTCGCCGACGCGATCAATGCGCAATCCAGTTCTGAGTCGAAAGTGCCGGACTTCGCACCGCGCTGCCTGTCGATCGACCTGGAAGTCGGCATCAGGGACGCGCGCATCCACAAGTTTGCCGCAGTGCGCGGCGATACCGGCACCTGCTTTACGTTCCAGAATGGCGACCTGGCGGCAGCACTGGCGCAACTCGACGCGTTTGCCGATGCGGCGGCTTTTTTACTCGGGCATAACCTGATCGCATTCGATGCCGCGCATCTGGCCGCGGCCAAGCCGGATTTGCGCCTGCTCAAGCTGCCGATGGTCGATACGCTATGGCTTAATCCGCTGGCTTTTCCGCGCAACCCGTATCACCATCTGGTCAAACATTACAAGGACGGCCAACTGCAACGCGGCAGTCTGAATGATCCGGAACTGGATGCGCGGCTGGCGCTGCAGGTGTTTGTCGACCAGTTGCGCGCGTTCAGGGACTTGCAGCAAAGCGCACCCGATCTGCTGCTGGCCTGGCATTGGCTGACCACCGCAAAGACTGAAATGTCGGGCCTGAATGCGGTCTTCATGATGGTGCGACGCAGTGCGCGCCCGAGCGACGCGCAAGCGCTGGCGGCGATCCTGCAGCGCCTGTCCGGACAGGCCTGCCTGACGCACGGTCGCGAAATAGTCGCTGCCGCCGAGACCCATGGCTGGGCGCTGGCGTATGCGCTGTCCTGGCTGTCGGTCGCTGGCGGCAATTCGGTGATGCCGCCCTGGGTGCGGCATCAATTCCCGGCAGCCGGCGACTTGGTGCGGCGGCTGCGCGATAGCGCCTGCGGCGATCCCGATTGCGACTGGTGCCGCCAGCGCCACGATGCGCGCAAGGAACTGACGCGCTGGTTCGGCTTTGCCGATTTTCGCCCGGAACCGGCCGATGCCGATGACCGCCCGCTGCAGCAGGCGATCGTGGAAGCGGCGATGCAGGGCCGGCACGTACTCGGTATTTTGCCGACCGGCACCGGCAAGTCCTTGTGCTACCAGATTCCGGCGCTGTCGCGTTACGACAAGACCGGCGCACTGACCGTAGTGATTTCGCCGCTGGTGGCGTTGATGGCGGATCAGGTCGCGGGGCTGGAGGCGCGCGGCATCAGCTGCTGCGTCGCGATCAACGGTTTGCTGTCGATGCCGGAACGGGCCGCAGCACTGGATCGGGTGCGGCTCGGCGATGTCGGCATCGTCATCGTGTCGCCGGAACAACTGCGCAGCAAGACCTTGCGCCGCGTGCTGGAGCAGCGTGAAATCGGCGCCTGGGTGCTGGACGAGGCGCATTGCATCTCAAAATGGGGCCATGACTTCCGGCCCGATTATCGTTACGTCGGGCGCTTCATCAGGGAAAAGGCCGGCGCCGGCCCGATACCGCCGGTGCTGTGCCTGACCGCGACCGCCAAACCGGACGTGGTGGCCGACATGCTGGCGCACTTCCGCGACAAGGTCGGGATTGCGCTGACGCTGTTCGACGGCGGTGCAAAACGCGACAATCTCGCATTTTCGGTGGTGCCGACCTCGCCGGCGGAAAAATTCGCGCACATCTACCAGATTCTGCAGTCCGAACTGCCGCAACCATCGAGCGGCGGCGCGATCGTGTATTGCGCGACCAAGAAGCAGACCGAGGAAGTCTCCGCATTTCTGCGCGAGAAAGGGCTGGCGGCCGGGCATTTCCACGCAGGTCTGCCGGCGCAGGTCAGGAAAAACATGCAGCAGGGCTTCATCAAAGGCGAATTGCAGGTGATCGCCGCCACCAATGCCTTCGGGATGGGCATCGACAAGCCGGATGTGCGGCTGGTGATCCATGCCGACATTCCCGGCTCGCTGGAGAATTATCTGCAGGAAGCCGGACGTGCCGGGCGCGATACCAAGTCCGCCCGTTGCGTGCTGCTGTACACGGTCGAGGACGTCGAGCGCCAGTTCGGCATGTCGGCGCGCTCGCGGCTGTCGCAGCAGGATATCCAGGCGATCCTGAAATCGATCAGGCGGCTGGAACGCAAGAAGCACGGGGAGGGCGAAGTCATCGCCACCGCCGGCGAAATCCTGACCGAAGAAACCGACGGCGCATTCGAGCGCGACTCCGCCACCGACGACACCCGGGTGCGTACCGCCATCGCCTGGCTGGAAGAAGCCACGCTGCTGACGCGGGAAGAAAATCAGGTGCAGGTGTTTCCATCGTCGCTGCGTATCGGCTCGCTGCAGGAAGCCGAGAAGAAGCTGGCTGCGCACAAGCTGTTTGCAGAATACCGGCGCAGCTTATTGGTACTGGTGCAGGCACTGATCGGCGCCGATGCCGATGAAGGCATTTCGACCGACGAATTGATGAGCGTGACCGGCCTGTCGGCCGAAAAGGTGCGCGCCGCGCTGTACGATCTGGAAGCGTTCGGCATCGCCAGCAACGACACCGCGCTGACCGCGTATGTCCATGTGGCGGTGGAACACGGGTCGAAAAAGCGGCTGGAGCAGGCTGCCGCCCTCGAAGTCGGATTGATCGCCGCGCTGCGCGAACACGGGTCCGATCTGGGCAAGGGCGAGAATTCGATGCTGCAGCTGCGGCATGCGACACAGCGCCTGAAAGATGGCGGCCATCCGTATGCGTTGCCGGAAAAGCTGCTGCGCATCGTCCGCAGCCTGGCCAACGACGGTCAAAGCGAAGACGGCATTGGCAGCATCCGGCTGCGCCAGATCGATGCGGAAAATATCCAGATCACGCTGCAGCGCAGCTGGAACGACATCGAAACAACGGCAAGTTTGCGCCGCGCGGCCGCAGCCATCCTGCTCGATCATCTGATCTCGACGCTGCCGGACAACGCGCGCGGCAACGACCTGCTGGCCGAAACCACGCTCGGCAAGATGCTGGCGGCGATCAATAGCGATTTCGACCTGATCGCGAAGATCAAGTCACCCAGCAAGTTGACGGACCGGGCGCTGCTGTGGCTGCATGAACAGGAAGTCATACGCCTCAACAAGGGTCTGGCGGTGTTCCGCCCGGCCATGACGATCCGGCTGGGGGCCGACCGGCGCGGTTTTTACAAGGCAGACTTTGCGCCGCTGAAGCTGCATTACGACGAGCAGGTGGTGCAGATACACGTGATGGCCGAATATGTGCAGCGCGGCCTGCAAAAGATGGCCGATGCGCTGCGGCTGGCGATGGATTACTTCAGTCTGGAGCGCGAACAGTTCATGGCGCGCTGGCTGCCGGAGCGCGACAAGGAACTGGTGCGCCAGACCACCCCCGCCTCCTGGCGCACCATCGTCGAGGAACTGAATAACCCGGTGCAGCAAAAAATCGTCAGCGATGAGCGCGAGCGCACCAACGTGCTGGTGCTGGCCGGGCCGGGTTCCGGCAAGACCCGCGTGCTGGTGCACCGGATCGCCTATCTGGTACGGGTAAAGCGGGAGAATCCGCACGGGATTCTGGCGCTGGCCTACAACCGCCATGCAGCGGTGGAAATCCGGCGCCGTCTGGCAAATCTGATCGGGCCTGAAGCCAACGGCGTCATCGTGCTGACCTGTCATGCGCTGGCGATGCGTCTGGCCGGCATCAGCTTCAGCAGACGCGCTGCGCTCGATGAAAATGCGCTGCAACAGGTGATCCCGCAGGCGCTGGCGGTGCTCAACGGCAGCGGCCTGCCGCCGGAAGAAGCCGATCAGCAACGCGACCGGTTGCTGGCGGCGTTTCGCTGGATACTGGTGGATGAATATCAGGACATCGGCCCGGATCAATATGCACTGATTGCGGCGCTGGTCGGGCGCAACAGTGCGGACGAGGATGCCCGCCTGTCTCTGTTTGCGGTCGGCGACGATGACCAGAATATTTATTCTTTCAACGGCGCATCGGTCGATTTCATTCGCCGCTTCGAATCCGATTACGCGGCCAAACCCGCCTTCCTGACCGAAAATTACCGCTCGACTCGTTACATCGTCGATGCCGCCAACCAGTTGATTGCATCGGCCGCCAATCGAATGAAAGTCGAGCAACCGATCAGCGTCGATCGCGCCCGCAGCAAGGAGCTTGCCGGCGGCGACTGGCAGCTGCGCGATCCGGTCGGACAGGGCCGGGTGCAAATATTGCCGGCAGGCGACAACCCGGTCAGCCAGGCGCTGGCGGTGATGGCCGAATTGCAGCGTCTGGCTGCGCTGGCGCCTGACTGGGATTGGGCGCAAGTTGCCGTGATTGCGCGCGAATGGCAATTTCTGGAGCCGGTGCGCAATTTTTGCATGCAGGTTGGCATCCCGGTGCAGCTAGCGAACGAGGAAATGGCGCAATTCTGGCGCCTGCGCGAGACCCAGACGCTGGTCGATTGGCTGCACCTGCAGCCGGTCAAACTGATCGACACCGCAGCCATCGAGGGCTGGCTGGACGCGCAAAAAGCGGGCGCGTGGCTCGACCTGTTGCGCCAGGCGGTTGAAGAATATGCGCTGGAAACCAGCGGGGCAGAACTGCCGAGCGCGCACTTCATCGAATGGCTGGCCGAATGGGGCCGCGAAGCCAGGCGTCGCCAGAGCGGCCTGCTGCTGCTGACCGCCCATCGCGCCAAGGGACTGGAGTTTGCGCATGTCGCGGTGCTCGATGGCAACTGGCACAGCATCGGGCCGGGCGAGGATCCCGATGCACCGCGCCGTCTGTACTACGTCGCGATGACCCGTGCCAGAAAAACCCTGACGCTGGCGCGCCTCGAAACCGTGCCGTGTCGCCCGCCAAGACTGCTGGACGGCTGGCCGGAAGCGCAATATCTGTTGCGCCGCGCCGCAACGGCGTTGCCGAAGCCGATGCCCGAGATGGCGCGCCGCTACTTGAATCTGACAATGCAGGATGTTGACATCGGATTTGCCGGTCGTCACGCCGCCGATGATCCGATCCATCAAGCCATCGCAGCGCTTGCCATCGGTGACGCGCTCTGCCTGCGGCAAGGAAAATCACGCTGGGAATTAGTCAGCACCCGCGGCCAGCCGTTAGGCCGGCTCGCCAAAGCCTTCACCCCGCCAGCCAACATGCAATGGCACTCCGCACGCGTGGCCGCCATCCTGGTGCGCCAGGCCGATGACGCACCGGAATGGCGCATCTTGACACGTTGCGAACGCTGGGAAATCGTGTTGCCGGAATTGGTGTTTGAACCGGTTTGATTGGTGTTTCGATGTATTGCCAGCATACGGCGCAATCCGCTACGCTTATTGACGCCCTACGAATTGTGGTTTATGGCCTTGCATTAGTGGTTTTTAGGTGGAGTATCACATGAAACATGTAGTTTTTCGCACGTGTTTAAATGGTCTGAAAATATACAGTATTCAGTATATTTTCTGTGCAAGTTGGTGCGCTGGCACTGGCGCCCGTTAACGTGTTTCCAGTCGCCCGTCGCGCAGTTTCAGGCGTTGCACTTCGGGCAGCGCAATCAGGTCGCGGTCGTGGCAGGCCATGATGACGCTGCTGCCTTCGGCGATCAGGGTCGGGATCAGCGCGATGACTTGCTCGCGCGCTGCGCCGTCGAGGTTGGCGGTGGGTTCGTCCAGCAGCAATAACTTCGGCCGCAATATCCTGGCGCGGGCCAGTGCGACGCGCTGCTTTTCGCCGCCGGACAGGGTGCTGGCGCGGTTTTCTTGCAGGTGGGCCACGCCGGCCCAGTCCATTGCTGCTTCGACTTGTGCGGCGAATTGCTGGCGCGAGGTGCTGCGGCCGCGCTGCTGCAGGCCGTAGCCGATGTTGGCGGCGACGCTGGCGCAAAACATGATCGGATGCTGGTGCACGTAGATGATGGCGTTGCGCAGTGCGGCAGGGTAGGGCGACCATGGTACTGGCTGGCCGAGATAGGTCGCGGCGCCGATCTCGGCGCGCTCCAGGCCGCTCAGGATGCGCAGCAGCGTGCTCTTGCCGGCGCCGTTGGCGCCGGTCAGTACATAGGCGCTGGCGCTGGCAATGCTCAGGCCGGTGATGTCGAGCAGGCGGCGTTCGCCATACTGCTTGCGCAAGATTCCGATCGTTACCAGCGTATTTTGCGCGCTCATCGCGCGACCCGTTGCGGCTGGGTGTCGCCTTGCAATAGCATCAGCGCGGCATTGATCGCCAGCGCAATCGCGATCAGCACCAGGCCGAGCGCGATGCCCTGGGAGAATTCGCCCTTGCTGGTTTCCAGCGCAATCGCGGTGGTGATGGTGCGGGTTTCGCCGGCGATATTGCCGCCGACCATCATCGCGCAACCGACTTCCGAGATCACCCGGCCGAAGCCGTTGATCATCGCCGCCATCACGCCGAAGCGCACTTCATGCAGCAGTGTGAGCATCACGCGCAGCCGTGAGGCGCCGAGCGTGATGGCGGTTTCGGCCAGGCGCGGGTCGGCTGCCTGCACCGCCGCCAGCGTCAGCGCGATGAGCACCGGCAGCGCGATGATTGCTTGCCCGGCGATGATGCCGCGCTGCGAAAACAGCCATTGCAGATCGCCCAGCGGACCTTGGCGCGTCAGCATCATGTACAGCACCAGCCCGATCAGCACGGTGGGGATCGACAGCGTTACCTGCGCCAGCCAGATCAGGATGCGGCGGCCGCGAAAGTTGCTGCACGCCAGCGCATATCCGGCCAGCAGCGCGGGCGGGGTGGCGATCGCCAGCGCTACGCTGGTAGTCTTGAGCGATACCCAGATAATCTGCCACAGCACGGCGTCGCCCGAAAACAGCAGCGCGAACGCATTTCTGGTGGCCTCGATCATCCCCATTCTGATTGACTGGGCGCGTCAGAAACAGTGTTCGGCAGCCGGAAACGCGCCATCCTTGACTGCGGCGACATAGGCCAGCACTGCAGCGTCGATGCTGGTTTGGCCGTCCATGAAGTTCTTCACGAAGCGCGCCTTGTGACCAGGAAATACACCGAGCAAATCGTGCATCACCAGCACCTGGCCGGAACAATCCGGTCCGGCGCCGATGCCGATGGTCGCAATCGCCAGCATTGCGGTGACTTCGCGCCCCAATGTGGCGGGTATCGCTTCCAGCACCAGCACCGTTGCGCCGGCGGCTTGCAGCGCCAGCGCGTCGGCTTTCAGCAAGTCGGCCGCTGCTTGCGTCTTGCCCTGCACCTTGTAGCCGCCCAGCTGATGCACCGATTGCGGCGTCAGGCCGAGATGGGCGCAGACCGGGATCGCGCGCTCGGTCAGGAAGCGCACGGTGTCGGCCAGCCAGGCGCCGCCTTCGATCTTGACCATCTGGGCGCCGGCCTGGACCAGCAGCACCGCGTTATGAAACGCCAATTCAGGCGTGGCGTAGCTGCCGAACGGCATGTCGGCCACCAGGAACGCGGCCTTGTTGCCGCGCGCCACGCAGGCGGTATGGTAGGCGACGTCCTGCACCGATACCGGCAGCGTCGAATCGTGGCCCTGGCACACCATGCCGAGCGAATCGCCGACCAGCAGCATGTCAACGCCGCAGCGCTCCATCAGCGATGCAAAGCTGGCATCGTAGCAAGTGAGCATCGTGATTTTTTCGCCGGCGCTGCGCATGGTTGCGAGCGTCTGGATGGTGGTCGCCTTGCGTGCCGTATTTTGAATATAGCCTGCCATGATGCATCCTTTTGAGAGGTATTGAAGTTAAGTTTCTGGTGTTACGCAGTGCTCCTTGCAAGACCAGAACCCAGTACACAATCCGACGATTGTGTATTTTCTAAATCTGCTTGGCTTACCACCTGAATCGCCAGATATTGACTATGCAAAGCCCCTCTCCCCAACCCTCTCCCGCAAGCGGGCGAGGGAGCATTTCTCCTCTCTCCCACTGAAGGGAGAGAGGCCGCGAGAGAGAGTGCGCGCAATCCAGGAAAGTCTGCAGTATTTTTCGCATGGATATTTTTATCCCGAGCCTGCATCAGATGCGCTGAATGATCTGATGCGCCACTGCTGGCGCGAACTGATGGGCGGCACCGTGGCCTGGAATCTGGATTAAAGGATCGATTTGCAGCAACGGGATCAGCACGAAGGCGCGCTGCGTCATGCGCGGATGCGGCACTTGCAGCGTTGCGCTGGCAATCGTCTGGTTGCCGTATAACAGCAAGTCGAGGTCGAGCGTGCGCGGTGCGTTGGTGTACAAACGCTGGCGACCAAATGCATGCTCGATCGCCTGCAGCGCCACCAGCAAGTTTTCGGGCGGCAGCCGGGTTTCCAGCTGCACCACCGCATTGATGTAGTCGTCGCCGTCGGCGTCGATCGGCGCGCTGCGAAACAGGCTTGATTGCGCACCGAGACGCGTCTGCGGCAGAGTTTCCAGTTGCGCAATTGCGGCCAGCACCTGGCTGCGCGCATCGCCCAGATTGGCGCCCAGGCCGATGTAGGCCTGTACTTGTACTTGCGGCGGCGCCGGCAATCTCATTCCGGGCTTTCGGTGCTACCGGTGACTTTCTTGCGTCCGCGCCCACCGCGCGATGTGCTGCGTTTTTTGGCGCCGGCGACTGCGGCGCGCGGCTTGGCGGCCAGCAGGAGTTCGCGCTCGTTGCCGTCGGCGGCCATGAAGTTGGTCCACCATTCGCCGATTTCGGCATCGATCTCGCCCGAGGCGCAGCGCAGCAGCAGGAAGTCGTAAGCGGCGCGCAGACGCGGGTGCTCCAGCAGCTTGTACGGCGATTTGCCGCTGCGGCGCTCGAAGCGCGGCTGCATGGCCCAGATGTCGCGCATGTCGGAGCCGATCTTGCGCTGGATCGCCAGCTTGTCGGATTGCGTGTCGAGCACGTCGTCGGCGGCCAGATGCAGCGCCGGAATCGGAAATTCGCCGGCGGCCTGGTAGGCATTCCATTTTTCCAGCACCTGATGCCACAGCAGCGACGCGAACAGGAAGCCGGGCGAGACCGGCTTGCCCAGCTTGACCCGTTCGTCGGTGGCAGCCAGCGCCAGCGTGATGAACTTCTCGCCCATCGGCTGCTCCAGCACCACATCGAGCAACGGCAGCAAGCCGTGATGCAAGCCTTCCGAGCGCAGCCGCTGCAGGCAGGCCAGCGCCTGGCCGCTCAACAGCAGCTTGAGCATTTCGTCGAATACCCGCGCCGACGGCACGTTGTTGATCAGCGGCGCCATCACCGCAATCGGCGCGGCGGTATCGGGCGCGATCGAGAACTGCAGGCGGGCGGCGAAGCGCACTACGCGCAGCATCCGCACCGGGTCTTCGCGGTAGCGCGCTTCCGGCACGCCGATGATGCGCAGCATCTTCTTGCGGATGTCGGCCATGCCGCCGTGGAAATCGAGCACGGTCTGGGTGGCCGGATCGTAATACATCGCGTTGATGGTGAAGTCGCGCCGCACCGCATCCTCGTGGTGGGCGCCGAAGGTGTTGTCGCGCAGCACGCGGCCGTGTTCATCCTTGGGCGATTCGGTTGCTGCAGGGCCGCGAAAGGTGGTCACTTCCAGCAAATCCTGGCCGAACATCACATGCACGATCTGGAACCGCTTGCCGATGATGAACGCACGTCTGAATAGCCGCTTGACCTGTTCCGGCGTGGCGTTGGTGGCGATGTCGAAGTCTTTCGGCTTGACGCCCAGCAGCAAGTCGCGCACCGCGCCGCCCACCACATACGCCATGAAGCCGGCTTCCTGCAGGGTTTGGGTGACGCGGATCGCGTTGTTCGATAACAGCTTGGGGTCGATGCCATGCTGCTTCGGGCCGAGGATGTCCGGCTCCATGTTGTTGCCGGCGGCGTCGGTCTTGCCCTTGACGCCCAGTATCTTGCGGATGAATTTTTTAATCATTGAATAACTTCAGGATGGGCCAGCCGAGCGCTTTGGCGTGCGCTTCCAGCAAGGCATTGGGATTGGTCGCCACCGGATGGGTGACTACCGACAGCAGCGGAATATCGTTTTGTGAATCGCTGTAAAAATGGCTTTGGTCGAAGCTGGCGAGGGATTTCCCCATGCCAGCGAGCCAGTCGTGGGTGTGCGCCACCTTGCCGGCGCCGGAGGTCGGGATGCCGATCAGTTTGCCGGTGATGCTGCCGTCGGCCAGGGTTTCCGGCTCGGCCGCGATCAGATGCTGGACCCCCAGCGCAGTGGCAATCGGTGTTGCGACGAAGCGGTTGGTGGCGGTGATGATGGCGACCAGATGGTCGGCATCCTGATGGCGTTTCAGCAGATCCAGTGCCGCCGGCTGGATGGCCGGCTGAATCACTTCGCGCATGAATTGCGCATGCCAGTCGTCGAGTTGGCGGCGCGGGAACTGCGCCAGCGTACCGAGCGCAAATTCCAGGTATTCGACCGGGTCCAGCGTGCCGGCCTGGTACTGGGCGAAGAAGGCGGCATTGCGCTGCTCGAACGCGGCACGGTCGACGGCACCGATGCGCGCCAGGAATTGTCCCCATTCGTAATCGGAATCGATCGGGATCAGGGTGTGATCGAGGTCAAACAGGGCTAGATTCATGATGCTTTCGGTTCTCCTTCCGGTTGTTCCAGTTGCAGCAGGTTGCGCAACAGCGACAGCGTGATCGGGCGTTGGGTTTCTAGGGAGTACGCATCGAGTTCGTCCAGAATGGTCGAGAGCGAACGCATGTCGCGCTGCGTATGGGTCAGCAGATACGGCAGCACGCCGGGCGACAAGGTCATCCCGCGCATGTGGGCCGAATGGCTGAGGGCGGCGATCTTGTCCTCGTCGGTCAGTTCATGCAGCCGATAAATCAGGCCCCAGCCGAGCCGGGTGCGCAAGTCTTCCCGCACCGCCAGGGTAGCCGGCGGCAGGTTGCCGGAGGCCACCATCGCGTAGCCGTGCTCGCGCACCTGATTGAACAGATTGAAAGCCTTGATTTGCCGCCCCGCCGAGAGCCGGTGGCAGTCATCGATCAGATACAGCGTGACCGCAGGATCGAACTGAAACGCAGCCGTGCCGGCATTGGAAGCGATGAAACGCGCGGTAGGCGCGGCCGCTGCCGCCACCGCGTGCAGCAGATGGGTTTTGCCGGTGCCGGGCTGACCCCAGACGTAGACAAAGCGTTCGTTGGAAACCCGCGCCACGATTTGCTGCAGGCGCTCGGCCAGTTCGGGATTCTGTCCGATGAAAAAGTTATCGAAGGTTTGCGGTTTTTCCGCGCCTAAGTCCAGTAATAGTTGCCGCATCATTGGTTGTAAAAGCTACTTTGTAAATAATGTGCGCGCACATGCTTGATTGCCACCGAAATGATGGCCGACAACGGCAGCGCCAGCAGAATACCGACAAAACCGAATAACTGGCCGAACGCCATCAGTGCAAAAATCACCGCCAGCGGATGCAGGCCGATGCGCTCGCCGACCAGGCGCGGCGTCAGGAAAAAACTTTCGATCACTTGCCCCAGTCCGTAAATTACAGCCACCAGGAACAAGCCGTGCAGACCTTCGAACTGCAGCACTGCAGCAATCAGCGCCAGTATCAGACCCAGGCCGAAGCCCAGATACGGTATGAAAACCAGCAAGCCGGTGATGATGCCGACCGGCAGCGCCACGTCAAATCCGGCCAGCATCAGGGTCGCCGAATAATACACAGCCAAAATCAGCATCACCAGCAGCTGTCCGCGCAGGTATTGCGCCAGCAAGCCATCTACTTCGTTCGAGAGTGCGCGGGTCTTGGCGACCCACTGGCGTGGTATCAGCCTGAAGCTGGATTCCAAAAAACGATGCCAGTCAACCAGCAGATAAAACAGGATGAATGGAATTAGCAGAATCATCGCAGTCCATCCCAGCACCGCTGAACCGCCCTGTTTTGCCGAGCTCAGCAGAGTACCCCAGATCTGGCTGCCGCTGTCGGCCATTTTTGACGACACCAGTTCCTTCAGTCCATCTATATCCAGATTGACGTGAATCCCCAGCGCGATCAGACGTGGGCTCAGGAAATCATTGGCCTGGGCCAGGAAAGCCGGAATTTTTTCGCGCAACAGCGGCAGTTGGCTCTGCAATACCGGCGCCACGATCAGTACCAGTGCCAGCAGCGCGGCGATCAGCAGCGCAATCACCAATAATGCCGCCAACGAGCGCGGCAGGCTGAAGCGTCCAATGCGCTGGCGATCGAACCAGTCGACGCCGGGGTTGAGTGCATACGCCAGAATCGCCGCCGCAATGAACGGGGTCAGAACCGGTCCCAGCAAGATTAGCAGCACGATAAGGAAGATCCCCAGCGCCAGCCACAATGCGGATTGTTTTTGCTCGGAAGTGAAGGGTAATGGCATTAAATGGGTGTCGTCTCGGGTCAGTTTGATAAAATACCACTTTGCCGCGCCTGTTGGCGCGGTCACATTCCTTTATTTTACTGCCTCTACCGCCAATCACACCATGAACTCCACTCCAAACGTTTCCCTTTCCTACCGCGACGCCGGTGTTGACATCGATGCGGGAGATGCGCTGATCGAAGCGATCAAGCCGTTTGCCAAACGCACGCTGCGTGAAGGCGTGATGGGCGGCATCGGCGGTTTCGGCGCATTGTTCGAAATCAGCAAGAAATTCAAAGAACCTGTGCTGGTATCTGGCACCGATGGCGTCGGCACCAAGCTCAAGCTGGCCTTCCACCTGAACCGGCACGACACCGTCGGCATCGACCTGGTCGCAATGAGCGTCAACGACATCCTGGTGCAAGGTGCCGAACCGCTGTTCTTCCTCGACTATTTCGCCTGCGGCAAGCTTGACGTGGCGAGCGCGACCGATGTCATCAAAGGCATCGCCAAAGGTTGCGAACTGTCCGGCTGCGCACTGATCGGCGGCGAAACCGCCGAAATGCCAAGCATGTATCCGGACGGCGAATACGACCTGGCCGGCTTTGCAGTCGGCGTGGTCGAAAAATCGAAAATCATCGACGGTACCAAGATCGTCCCGGGTGACGTGGTGCTGGGGCTGGCCTCGTCCGGTGCCCACTCGAACGGTTATTCGCTGGTGCGCAAGATCATCGAAATCGCGAAGCCGGACCTGGACAGCGATTTTCATGGCCGCAAGCTGGCCGACGTGCTGATGGAGCCGACCCACCTGTACGTGAAACCGCTGCTGGCACTGATCGAATCCATGGAAGTCAAGGGCATGGCCCACATCACCGGCGGCGGCCTGGTCGAAAACGTGCCGCGCGTGCTGCAGCCGCACCTGACGGCAGAACTCGACCGTACAAAGTGGATCATGCCGCCGCTGTTTACCTGGCTGCAACAGCACGGCAACGTGGCAGACGCCGAGATGCACCGCGTGTTCAACTGCGGTATCGGCATGGTCGTGATCGTCTCGCAACAGAATGCCGCTGCGGCCATCGCCCAGCTGCAAGCCGCCGGCGAAACCGTCAGCCAGATCGGCGCCATCCGCACCCGCGAAGGCGATGAAGCGCAAACTATCGTGATCTGATTCGCTGCAACGCCAGCAATCCCCCGCCATGCCATGCATGCCGGGGTATTTTTTTTGGCGCCCTGTTTTATTGCGGAAGTGTTGTCATTTTAAGATATACCCAGGCAATTATTGTCGCGCCATGGGCTTGATTAAGGCGCGCGCAGATAGTCTATGAATTCCAGCGTGGAGGGTTCCGGCGGAGGTGTCAGCAAACTGACCACCGCGATGGCCAACAAGCCGGCCGGGACGCCGAATATGCCTGCGGAGATCGGTGCGATATGGAACCATTGCCCGGCTGCGCTGCCGCCCAACGTCGGGCTGGTATGCAGCATGTAATACACGCACACCAGGAAACCGGTAATCATGCCGGCAATTGCGCCATTTTGATTCGCGCGTTTCCACAACACGCCCAGTGCCAGCACCGGGAACAGCGTTGATGCCGCCAAAGAAAATGCGGCGCCCACCATAGACAGGATGTCGCCCGGTTTCAGCGATGCAGTATATGCGGCGATCAGCGCCACAACCACTAGCAGCAGTTTGGAAAGCGTCACGCGTTTTTGGGTCGATGCGGTCGGGTCCAGGATCTTGTAATAGATATCGTGCGATAGCGCATTAGAGATGGTCAGCAGCAAACCATCGGCAGTCGATAGCGCAGCCGCCAACCCGCCGGCGGCGACCAGGCCGGAGACCACATACGGCAATCCGGCAATTTCCGGCATGGCCAGCACGATGATGTCGCCATCGATGGCGATCTCGGCCAGTTGCACGATGCCGTCACGGTTGATGTCGACGATCGAAATTAGCGGCGCGATTTTGTCGATGTTGGCCCAGTACGACACCCACGGCGGCAGCTTGGTGAAGGCGGTGCCGACCAGCGAAGTATAGATTTCATACTTCACCAGCACCGCCAGTGCCGGAATGGTGATGTATAGCAACAAGATGAAAAACAACGACCAGAACACCGAAGTGCGGGTTTGCTGCACCGATGGCGTGGTGTAGGAACGCTGCAGGATGTGCGGCAAGGCGGCGGTTCCCATCATCAGGCAAAACACCAGTGCCAGGAAATTATTGCGTTTGATGTCGGAAGCGGCCTTATCCTTGGCCGGGAACGGCGTGCTGTGATCAAGGATGGAATCGGCTCGCGCCAGATTATGCGCGCGTTCCTGGCTCCACAGGTTGCGGGCTTCTTCGCTGGTTTTTGGGTAGCTCGACAAGGCTCGTTGGGCAGCCTTGATCTCGATTAAGGTGGCACCGTTTTTCTTCAGGCGGTCAACCTGGCCCTGCAAGGCGGTACGGCCTTGCCGCAGCGATGCTGGTAGCGCTTGTATTTTTTTTTCATAATCGACAGCAACTTGCTTGAAGATGGCACGCACTTGCTGTTCTTTTGGATCGCTCTCAAGCATTTTTTCGGCCAGTCCGATTTTCGCAAGCACCGCACCATAAGCGATTTGCGGCACCGGCACGCTGGAGTGCTTGGCCGACAGCCAGAATACCGGAATCATATAGGCGGCAATCATGATGATGTATTGCGCAATCTGGGTCCAGGTGATCGCGCGCATGCCGCCCAGGAAGAAGCAGACCAGGATGCTGGCCAAGCCGAGGAAAATTCCGACCGAAAAATCGACCCCGGTAAAGCGCGATGTGATCAGGCCGACGCCGTAAATCTGCGCCACTACATAGCTAAACGAGACCAGAATGGTGGCAATCGCCGCCAGGATCCGCACCGGGTTGCCGCCCTGTCGACTCCGGTAGCGCGCCGCCAGGAAGTCGGGAATGGTGTACTGGCCGAATTTGCGCAAAAACGGCGCGATCAGCAGGGCAACCAGGCAATAGCCACCGGTCCAGCCGACGATATATGCCATGCCGTCGAAACCCTGCAGATACAAGCCACCGGCCAGGCTGATGAAGCTGGCTGCCGACAGCCAGTCGGCCGCGGTCGCCATTCCGTTAAACAGCGCCGGCACGCGCCGTCCGGCCACATAATATTCTGATACCTCGGAAGTGCGGCTCATGACGCCGATCCCGGCATACAACGCAATGGTGGCGAACAGGAACAGATAACCGATCCAGGCCCGCGGCACGCCTTCAAACTCCAGAATCGAGAGTGCGCCCAGGAACAGGATCAGGCCCAGCGTGTACCAGGAATAATAGCGCCGGAGTTTTCGCTTGAAAATTTTGCCCGACATCAGCCTTCTTTCCGGTAGCGCCGGTCCAGTGCGCGCATGCGCCAGGCGTAGATGCCGAGAATAAGCAGATAGATCAACGGGATGCCTTGGGCAATCATGTAAAACGAAACCGGCCAGCCGAACATGGTCGGATCGGACAGTTCTCGGGCGAAAAAAATACCACCGAAAGTGATGCTCAGCCAGGTCAGCAGCAGCACCGTTGTCAGCCGCCTGGTGGCGCGCCAGTGGATCGCGCGCTGTGCGGATTGCTTCATCCCTGATCCCGGGTGGCGGCCGGGCGCGGCGCCATCGGTAGTGTTATACGAAACAGGCTGCCGGGAAATTTCGGGTCGTGCTGATGTGGATTGTGGAAGATGTCGATCACTGCATCGTGTTGCAGGGCGATTTCTTTGACGATAGCCAGGCCAAGACCGCTGCCTTCGACGTTGCTGCCCAGTATCCGGTAGAAGCGCTCGAAAACATGGCTGCGGTCGTCGGCCGGGATGCCCGGCCCGGTGTCCTCGACTTCCAGAAACGCATGTGTATTCTCGGCATCGCTGCGCACCCGCACGGTGACGCAGCCGTGTAGCGGTGTGTAGCGCAACGCATTGTCGATCAGGTTATTGATCAGTTCACGCAGCATCAGCGGATTGCCACTGATCATGATCGGGTACTCCGGCTGCTCGAAACCCAGATCGATCCGATAGGTAAATGAGGTTTGCACCCAGTCCTGCACCGCATTGCGCGCCAGTTCCGCCAACTCCAACTGCTCGAACGACTTGATGGCCGGGGCCTGGTTTTCGGTGCGGGCCAGCGCCAGCAACTGGTTGACCAGGCGCGTGGCCGATTCAGAGCTTTTGGACAACTGCAGCAGCGATCGGTGGATTTCTTCCTGATCGGTCTGGCGCAAAGCCAGTTCGGATTGCATTCGCATCCCCGCCAACGGCGTTTTCATCTGGTGTGCGGCATCGGCGATGAAGCGTTTTTGGACCTCGATCGATTGCGACAGCCGTGCCAGCATGTCATTGAGAGAATTTACCAGCGGCGAAATCTCTTCCGGCACCTGGCCCGAATCGATCGGGCTCAAATCGTCGGGACGCCGGTTGCGGATGCGTAGCTGCAACTCTGCCAGCGGCAGCAAGCCGCGCGACAGTGCCAGCCAGACCAGCGCCAGCGCGATTGGCAAGATGATGAACTGCGGCATTATCACGCCCTTGATGATTTCATTGGCGAGCTTGGCCCGTTTGTCCAAGGTTTCGCCGACCTGCACCAGCGCCGTTGCAGTTTTTTTCAATGCGCCGGCATTCGGCTGCCAGCGGTACAGATCGACATGGGTGTAGGCGACCCGGATTTCTGTCCCGTGCATCGAGTCGTTGCGAAATGTAATGATGCCGGGCAGCGGCGGTTCCTCGTCGAACGGCTGCGGCATATCCTGGTCGCCTTCGATAAACTCCGCATTCGGACCCTGTACCTGGAAATACACGTAATCGATATCGTCAGCGCGCAGCATGTCGCGCGACGCGCCAGTAGTTTGGGTGACTACCTTGCCGCCCACCAGCCTGACTTGCTGCACCAGCACCGCCAACCGATCCTCAAGCGCATGATCAAACGGTTGGTTGGCAATCGATTTGGTGACCAAATACGTGATGGCTATGCTCATCGGCCACAGCAGCAGCAAGGGTACCAGCATCCAGTCCAGAATTTCGCCAAACAATGACCGCTGGATCTGCTCGTCCTGCGGGTTTATTTGGGTATCGGAAAAGGAAAATGCAACCGTCGAAGCTGCATCCGGCGCGCGGGCATCCCTTTTGCGGGCATCTTTCATGAACTAGGACTGCCGGCTTTAGCGCGAAACCGATGCGGCTGTCGATCCGGGTGACCCAGGAGTTGTGCCTGTGGGAACCTCGGGGAATTTTTCCAGGCAGTAGCCCAGTCCGCGCACGGTTGCGATACGGACTCCACCGATTTCGATTTTCTTACGCAGGCGATGTACATAGACTTCAATCGCATTATTGCTGACTTCCTCGCCCCATTCGCACAAATGGTCTACCAGCTGATCCTTGGAAACCAGGCGACCGGTGCGCTGTAGCAGCACTTCCAGCAAACCGAGTTCGCGCGCCGACAGTTCCAGCATCTGCTTCCCGATATAGGCGGTGCGTCCGACCTGGTCATAGGTCAGCGGGCCGTGCTTGATGACGGTCGGGCCGCCGCCGGCGCCGCGGCGCGTCAGTGCGCGTACTCGGGCTTCCAGTTCGGACAGTGCGAACGGTTTGGCCATGTAATCGTCCGCCCCCAGATCGAGCCCCTTGACGCGCTGCTCGATCGAATCGGCTGCGGTCAGGATCAATACCGGCAAATGCGAATTGCGCGCACGCAGACGCCGCAACACCTCCAGGCCCGACATCTTGGGCAGGCCGAGATCCAGAATCAGCAGATCGAAATCCTGGGTGGACAAGGCGGTATCGGCTTCCTGGCCGTTTTGCACGTAATCGGTCGCATAACCGGCCTGACGCAGGGAGCGGGTCAGGCCATCAGCGAGCACACTATCGTCTTCCGCAAGCAGGATACGCATGGTTTTTAATGAATCGTCAAAAGGTGAGCAGGAATATGCGCGAGTCGCAGCGGAAAATGAACGCCTTGACGCTAGCAGGATATGTTTTACAGGCCTTACAGTCTATTGCGTTTCAATCCTGACAGCAAGGCGCAGCGGTTTTCCGGTTTCAAGTATCATGAATAACGGCCGGAATCGAAACGTGCTTGCAATTTGCACTGTTTTTTTATACAGTAGTATCCGTAACATGATTCAATCCGACCATTACCGCGAACACTGTGCGCTGCAAGCGCGCCCCACATTGCTGAAAGAAACTTATGGACGACAAGAAAGCCGCTCCCGTTACGGATAAAAGCAAAGCCCTCGCTGCCGCGTTGGCCCAGATCGAGAAGCAGTTTGGCAAGGGCTCGGTCATGCGCATGGAAGATGGCGCGGTGGTTGAAGAGGTGCAGGTGGTCTCGACCGGTTCGCTCGGTCTGGATATCGCGTTGGGCGTCGGCGGCTTGCCACGCGGCCGCGTGGTCGAGATTTACGGGCCGGAATCCTCCGGAAAAACCACGCTGACCCTGCAAGTCATTGCAGAAATGCAAAAGCTCGGCGGCACCTGTGCCTTCATCGATGCCGAGCATGCGCTCGATGTCGGTTACGCCAAAAAACTCGGCATCAACCTGTCGGATCTGTTGATTTCACAACCGGATACCGGCGAACAGGCGCTTGAAATTACCGATGCGCTGGTACGTTCCGGCAGCGTTGACCTGATCGTCATCGACTCGGTCGCCGCACTCACGCCGCGCGCCGAAATCGAAGGTGACATGGGCGATTCGCTGCCAGGCCTGCAAGCCCGTCTGATGTCGCAGGCGCTGCGCAAATTGACCGGCAGCATCAACCGCACCAATACGCTGGTGATCTTCATCAACCAGATCCGCATGAAGATCGGCGTCATGTTCGGCAACCCGGAAACCACCACCGGCGGCAATGCGCTGAAATTCTACGCATCAGTGCGGCTGGACATCCGCCGCACCGGCTCGATCAAGTCCGGCGATGAAGTCATCGGCAACGAAACTCGGGTCAAGGTCGTCAAGAACAAGATTGCACCGCCGTTCAAGGAAGCGCATTTCGACATCCTGTATGGCGAAGGCACTTCGCGCGAAGGTGAAATACTCGATCTCGGCGCCGATGCCAAGATCGTTGAAAAGAGCGGCTCCTGGTACAGCTACAACGGTGAGCGCATCGGACAAGGCAAGGACAATGCCCGCAATTACCTGAAAGAGCGTCCCGAACTGGCGCGTGAAATCGAGAACAAGGTACGTGTATCGCTGGGCGTGCGGGAGTTGCCGCCGCAGGCCTCGGACGCACAAGCCAAGCCAAAAGCCAAGGATAAAGGCAAGGATAAGGACATGGAACCAGCGCAGCCTTAACGTATTAGCGCACCTCTCTATAGGCGGCGGGTTCCAAACCCGCCCTCGCATCCAGGTAATATCTTGATAGCGTAATGGCGGGTTTAGAACCCGCCATTACGAAATACATGCAATACATGTTTTTTAATATACCGGATGCCGGCTTTGCCGATTTATAAATCATGGCGGCATTAAAAATCAGCCTGAAAGCACGCGCACTCAGATATTTGTCGATGCGCGAGCACAGCCGGGCGGAGCTGGCGCGCAAGTTGGCGCGCCATGCGGAAGAATCCGATGATATTGAAACCTTGCTGGATTTTCTGGAAGCACAAAACTGGTTGTCACAGAGCCGTTTCACCGCAGCGCTGGTGACGCGACGTGCAGCGCGTTACGGCAATAGCCGCATCCTGTCCGAATTGCAGAGCCACGGCATAGCCGGCGATGCGCTGGCCGAAGTCAAGACTGAACTAGCTGCAGACGAGGTGGAACGCGCCGGTGCAGTATGGCGTAAGAAATTCGGCACTGTTGCCGCTGATGCCAGCGAACGCGCCCGGCAGATGCGATTCCTGCAGCAGCGCGGTTTTTCCCACCGCGCGATCCAGTCTGCGATGCGCGGCGCTGCCGAGAATGACGACTGACCACGCTTGTGCAGGAATGGCGGGTTTTCAAGTGCTTCGGCTTGCCGACTGAACAATTGCGAACAATTGTGAATAATCGGCGATTTTTTGCGGTGCCGTTTCAATGTGCTACACTTTTGCGGTTTTTTGCAGTGCCGCAAGAGCGGCTGCTTTCGTACAAAACCGTAGAAGCTGCGGTAACGACACGCAATTGCGGCTTGATTAATTTTGCCGATTTGTTCGGCATTGGTACCTATGCCCCTGTCACCTCCTTTTGTCCAGCGTAAGCGAAAGCATACGCGCGCCATTCAAATCGAAGCGTTTGCACGCGAAGATGGTCTATGGGACCTCGATGCCTGTATTACCGACGTCAAAACTAGCGATGTCCCGCTCGCATCCGGCGTGCGCCCGGCCAACACGCCGATACACGAACTCTGGCTGCGCGTAACGATAGACACCAAGTTCAATATCGTCGCAGCCGAAGCGGTCTCCGATGCAGTACCTTATCCCGGTTATTGCAACACGATAGGATCCGATTACCGGAAAATGGTCGGACTGAACCTGCTATCGGGCTTTCGGCATCAGCTCAAACAGATTTTGTCGGGAATGCACGGCTGCACCCATCTGACCGAACTGGCGCAGATTCTGCCGACCGCTGCGGTCCAGGCGTTTGCCGGCGAAGTGCTGGGTACCGGCGACGGTGACGAAGCCGACCTGCAAAGCGACAAACCATTCCAGCTCGACCGCTGTCATGCATTGCGCACCGACGGTGCTGCGGTCGCGAAATACTATCCGCGCTGGGCCAGCACGGAGCCAGCAGATATCCCCGGCAATCCAGCCAGTTAGTTTTATCCATAGTGTTTTATCCATATCTAAGCGTCTGAAGGGAACCTCGCATGAAAATCCATGAGTATCAGGGCAAAGAAATTCTCCGCAAGTTCGGAGTGACGGTTCCGCGCGGTATTCCGTGCAATTCCGTAGATGAGGCCGTCAAGGCAGCCGAAACCCTGGGCGGCCCGGTTTGGGTTGTCAAGGCGCAGATCCATGCCGGCGGTCGCGGCAAGGGCGGCGGCGTAAAAGTCGCCAAATCGCTCGAACAAGTGCGCGAATACGCTGACCAAATCCTTGGCATGCAACTAATCACGCATCAGACCGGCCCTGAAGGCCAGAAGGTACGTCGGCTGCTGATCGAAGAAGGCGCTGACATCCAGAAGGAACTGTACGTCAGCCTGGTAACCGACCGTATCAGCCAGCGCGTAGTCCTGATGGCTTCCAGCGAAGGCGGGATGGACATCGAAGAAGTGGCAGAAAGCCATCCGGAACTGATCCATCAAATCGCGATCGACCCAAGCGTTGGTCTGCTTGACGCCGAAGCCGACGAGATCGCCACCAAGATCGGCGTACCCGCCGCATCGCTTGCCGACGCCCGTGCGCAGTTGCAAGGCTTGTACAAGGCATTCTGGGAAACCGACGCATCGCTGGCAGAGATCAATCCGCTGATCCTGACCGGTTCCGGCAAGGTTATCGCACTCGACGCCAAATTTAACTTCGACGCCAATGCGCTGTTTCGCCATCCTGAAATCGTCGCTTACCGCGATCTGGATGAAGAAGATCCGGCCGAAGTCGAGGCATCCTTGTTCGACCTCGCTTACATTTCGCTCGACGGCAACATCGGCTGCCTGGTCAACGGTGCCGGTCTGGCGATGGCGACCATGGACACGATTAAATTGTTCGGCGGTGAACCGGCCAACGTCCTCGACGTCGGCGGTGGTGCGACCGCAGAAAAAGTGACCGAAGCCTTCAACATCATGTTGAAAAACCCGGGCCTGAAAGCCATTCTGGTGAATATTTTCGGTGGCATCATGCGCTGCGATGTGATCGCCGAAGGCGTGATCACTGCCTCCAAGGCGGTATCGCTGAAGGTGCCGCTGGTGGTTCGCATGAAGGGCACCAACGAAGACCTCGGCAAGAAAATGCTGGCCGAATCGGGTCTGCCGATCATCGCCGCTGACACGATGGAAGATGCAGCCAAGTTAGTTGTCGCTGCCGCCAACGCATAACCATCGCACAAGGAACCAATATGTCGATCCTGATCAATAAAGATACAAAAGTCGTTACCCAAGGCATTACCGGCAAGACCGGGCAGTTCCACACCCGCGGCTGCCGCGATTACGCCAACGGCAGGAACTGTTTCGTGGCTGGCGTGAACCCGAAAAAAGCCGGCGAAGATTTTGAAGGCATCCCGATCTATGCCAACGTGTCCGAAGCCAAGGCCGCCACCGGCGCTAATGTTTCCGTCATCTACGTGCCGCCAGCAGGCGCTGCCGCAGCAATCTGGGAAGCAGTCGAAGCCGAACTCGATCTGGCCATCTGCATCACCGAAGGCATTCCGGTGCGCGACATGATGGTGCTGAAAGACCGCATGGCAAAATCCGGCAGCAAGACTTTGCTGCTGGGCCCAAATTGCCCGGGTCTGATCACGCCAGACGAAATCAAGATCGGCATCATGCCAGGCCACATCCACAAAAAAGGCCGCATCGGCGTGGTATC
>JBDSCZ010000143.1:0-40987 GCA_039920865.1 Burkholderiaceae bacterium | reverse complement strand
GCATATATTTATTGCATATATAAAATATACTCTAGATATGCTTGAAATTCAGTAACTATTCAGCCTGTCATGGAGTGTCCGCGCGCCCTCTCTCCTGACCGCTCTCTCACAAGCGAATCGCATGGCGATTCGGGCCCCAGGAAAAGCCATGCCGGGAGAGAGGCCGGGAGAGAGGGCGGTCGATCCACAGCCGGCTGAACAGATACTAAGTTTTAAGTTTGAATACTTGATCGGGAAAATGATGGAGCAAGTGTTACAGCATTTCAAGCAGCAGGTGCATAGCGCCGCCGCTGACAAGACCGCGCTGCGGATTCACGGCGGCGGCAGCAAGGATTGGTACGGCCAGGCATTGGCCGGCGAGCCGCTCGATACCCGGGCCTATTCCGGCATCGTCGCGTACGATCCGACCGAGCTGGTGATCACCGTCCGCTGCGGCACGCCTTTGGCAGAAATCGAGTCGGTGCTGGCAGCCCAGAACCAGATGCTGGCTTTCGAGCCGCCGCATTTCAGCAACAGTGCCACCATCGGCGGCGTGTTCGCCAGCGGCCTGTCCGGCCCGCGCCGTCTGGCGGCCGGCGCGCTGCGCGATTTTGCACTGGGCGCGGTGCTGCTGGATGGGCGCGGCGAGGTGCTGCGTTTCGGCGGCCAGGTGATGAAAAACGTGGCCGGCTACGATGTCTCGCGGCTGCTGGCCGGATCGTTGGGAACGCTGGGCCTGGTCCTGCAGGTGTCGCTCAAGGTGTTGCCGAAACCGTTTGCCGAAACCACGCTGCGCTTTGCGCTGGATCAGGCGCAGGCGATCGCGCAACTCAATGCATGGGGCGGCCAGCCATTGCCGATTTCGGCCAGTGCCTGGCATGACGATGTGCTGATTCTGCGCCTGTCCGGCGCGCAGGCCGCGGTATCTGCGGCACAGACCAAGCTGGGCGGCGAGCAGGTGCCTGATGCCGAGCAGTTCTGGACACCCTTGCGCGAACAGAGCAACGGCTTCTTTGATCTTGCCGAGGCGGGTGCCGACCCAACACAAACGGCCTTGTGGCGCTTGTCGGTGCCTGGCGTGACGGCGCCGCTGCTGGACGATTACGCGCAATTGATCGAATGGGGCGGCGCACAGCGCTGGCTGAAGACCGATTCCAGCGCAGCCACAGCAGTCATAGTGCGCGCAGCAGCGGCGCAAGCCGGCGGCCACGCGACCCTGTTTCGCGGCGGCGACAAGGCGGTCGGCGTGTTCCAGCCGCTGGCACCGGCCATCGACCGCATACATCGCAATCTGAAAAACGCGTTCGACCCGGATGCAATCTTCAATCCGGGCCGGATGTTCGGGCATCTGTAGGACACATATGCAAACCAATCTCGCTGACTTCATCAAAAACACCCGCGAAGGCCGGGAGGCCGATGCGATTCTACGCGCCTGCGTCCACTGCGGTTTCTGCACCGCGACCTGTCCGACTTACCAGTTGCTGGGCGACGAGCTCGACGGCCCGCGCGGCCGCATCTATCTGATCAAGCAAGTGCTGGAAGGCAAGCAGGTCAGCGCCAAGACGCAGTCGCATCTGGACCGTTGCCTGACCTGCCGCAATTGCGAAACCACCTGTCCGTCGGGCGTGCAATACGGCCGGCTGGTCGATATCGGGCGCAAGATCGTCGACGACCGGGTGCCGCGCCCGTTGTCGCAGCGCCTGCTGCGCACTGCGCTCAAAGAAGTGTTGCCGCGACGCTGGCTGTTTGCGCCAGCGATGAAGGCCGGACAGCTGCTGCGGCCGTTGCTGCCGAAGACGCTGCAAGACAAGGTGCCGCTGGCACAGCCGGCCGGTCTCTGGCCGACTGCCGTGCATGCGCGCAAGATGCTGCTGCTCGACGGCTGCGTGCAACCGTCGATGTCGCCCAACATCAATGCCGCCACCGCCCGTGTGTTCGATGCGCTCGGGGTGCAACTGGTGATGGCGCCGAAGGCCGGCTGCTGCGGTGCAATTCGCTACCACCTGAACGACCAGGCCGGCGGGCTGGACGACATGCGGCGCAATATCGATGCCTGGTGGCCGCTGGTGGAAGCCGGAGTGGAAACGATCGTAATGACCGCCTCCGGCTGCGGCGTGACGGTCAAGGAATACGGCCATTTGCTGGCAGCCGACCCGGCCTACGCAGATAAAGCGCAGCGGATTTCAGCCTTGACCCGGGACCTGAGCGAAATCCTGCCTGATTTCGAGGCCGAATTGCTGCAAAAGCTGGTTGGCAAGATCACTAAACGGGTCGCCTATCATCCGCCCTGCACGCTGCAGCACGGCCAGCAAATCCGTGGCAAGGTCGAAGGCTTGCTGCGCGCGGCGGGGGTCGATGTTTCGTTGTGTGCCGATAGCCATCTTTGCTGCGGTTCTGCCGGCACCTATTCGGTGTTGCAGCCTGTGCTGTCGCACCAATTGCGCGACAATAAGATCGCCAATCTGCAGGCCAGCGCGCCGGATCTGATCGTGTCTGCCAATATCGGCTGCATCACACATCTGCAGACCGGTACCGCGACGCCGGTGCGGCACTGGATCGAGTTGATCGATGGCGCATTGCGCGCTTGACGGCGCACTTGTCCACGCAAGTACCGTAGGTTGGTGCTGAGCTTGCGAAGCCCAACATTCTGCGCACAATGTTGGGCTGATAAAGCGTTAGCCCAACCTACAAAATACATTCTGATCTTTCCATTGTTCTGATGATTTGACGCATTCGGGAGCCGCAGACATGATCAATACCCTGGCCACCTTGCTGATTTTCCAAACCATAGGGGAGGGGCTGACCTATGCGTTGTCGCTACCGGTACCGGGGCCTGTGATCGGGATGGTGCTGCTGTTCGTGTATCTGGTGTTGAACCGCGATGCGATCGTCACGCTGGCGCCGACCTCGCTGGCGTTGCTGCGCCACCTGTCCTTGCTGTTCGTGCCGGCTGGCGTCGGCATCATGGTGCATTTTCAACGGGTCGCAACCGAATGGCTGCCGATTGCAGCAGCGCTGCTGGCCTCCACCGTGGTATCGATCGTGGTCACTGCCGCAGTCGTCAAGAGTCTGCAGAAATGATCCTAGATTCCTCAGTTGGACAGGTGCGAGTGTGCGTTTTTCCGGATTTCTGGCTAGGCGCGACGACGCTGCAGACTGCATTCTGCGAGGAGGAGCAACGAAGCCAGGGAGCCGGAAAAACGTGCAATCGTGCCTGTAGCGTTCTCACCCAAACGGTGAATTGTTTAATCATGAAAATCCATAATGAATTCATGTATTTATCGAAGCTAACAAGCGGTCAACTGGGGAATCTAGGATGACCCCGAAACTGGGTGAAGTCTGGGTCTATCTGGCGGCATCGCCGTTGCTGTGGTTGACTGCGACCCTGCTGGCCTACCAGATCGCGGTTGCCATCTATGCCCGCACCAGGTTCAATCCGCTGGCCAATCCGGTGGCAATCGCGGTGGCCTTGATCGTGCTGGTGCTGAGCCTGACTGGCACTTCGTACAAAACCTATTTCGATGGCGCGCAGTTCGTGCATTTTCTGCTGGGGCCGGTCACGGTTGCGCTGGCGATTCCGTTGTATCAGCAGATTGCGAAACTCAAGCGCGACTGGTTTGCATTTCTGGTCGGCGCCGTGGTCGGTTCGGCTGCCGCCATTGCCACCGCAATGGCGGTCGCCAAGTGGCTGGGCGCATCGCCGGCAACCATTTTATCGATTGCGCCGAAGTCGGTGACAATGGCCATTGCGATGGGGGTTGCGGAGAAAATCGGCGGCCTGCCGTCGCTCACTGCGGTGCTGGTAATGGTGACCGGCGTGCTCGGCGCCGTGATGGCGCGCGGCGTCCTGAAACTGATGAAGATTACCGATGACAGCACCTGCGGTTTTGCGCTCGGCGTTACCGCGCACGGCATCGGCACCGCAAGGGCGTTCCAGGTCAGCGAGCAGATGGGCGCTTTTGCCGGATTGGCGATGGGGCTGTCGGGACTGCTGACCGCCTTGCTGCTGCCGCTGGCGCTGAAGTTGCTGGGGTTTATGTAGCCCAGGAAGCAGCAGTGGAACAGGCGGCCAGCGGTGCACTGTCGCCGCTTCGCAGGGGCGTTGAAAGGCACAATCATGGCGAATAAATCATCCGCAACACCGTCGCTCGTATGTACGATCGGCCATTCGACGCACTCGTTGGAGGCATTTATCGGCTTGTTGCAAACCAATGGCGTCGCGCATGTGCTGGATGTGCGCACTGTGCCGCGCTCGCGCCACAATCCGCAATTCAACCGCGATGCGCTGCCGGCGTCGCTGCAAACGGCCGGCATTGGCTATACCCATCTACCCGGGCTGGGCGGCCTGCGTCATACCCGGGCGGATTCGATCAACACCGGCTGGCGCAACCTTTCCTTTCGCGGTTATGCAGACTACATGCAAACCGCCGAATTTGCCGATCAAGTGCAGCAACTGGTGGTGCTGGCAGCGCGCGAACGCTGTGCGCTGATGTGTGCGGAAGCGGTGCCGTGGCGCTGCCATCGCTCGCTGATCGCCGATGCGCTGCTGCTGCGCGGGGTGACGGTGGAAGACATCATCGGACCGCACGGGCGCAAGCCGCATCACTTGACGCCATGGGCGCACGCGGAGGGGCTGCACATCTGGTATCCGCCGGTGGCAGTGGCAGTCGACACATCCCCCGCGCAGCAAGACTAGTGCCGCGCATCCGGCCGAATACGGTGTGCGACACACTGTGCGCTCGGCCGGTACGATCAGGCGTGTGACAGCCGCTAAACAATCCCCATGTGCTGGGTGCCGGCATGAAGGTCGCGGCCCTTGGCATCCTTGCTTTCGAGCTTGATCGCGAGCCGCAGGTCGTTGACCGAATCGGCAAAGCGCAACGCATTTTCATACGAAATCGAGCCCGCCTCGTACAGGTCGAACAGCGCTTGGTCGAAAGTCTTCATGCCGAGTTCATTCGAACGCTTCATCACATCCTTGAGTTCGTGCACATTGCCCTTGAAGATGAGTTCGGCAATCAGCGGCGAATTGAGCATGATTTCAACGGCGATGCAGCGCCCCTTGGTGTCGCGCAGCGGAATCAGGCGCTGCGAGATGACCGCCTTCAGGTTCAGCGACAGGTCCATCAATAACTGGTGGCGGCGCTCTTCCGGGAAGAAGTTGATGATCCGGTCGAGCGCCTGGTTGGCGTTGTTCGCATGCAGGGTCGCCAGGCACAGATGGCCGGTCTCGGCAAATGCGATCGCGAAATCCATCGTTTCGCGATCGCGGATTTCACCGATCTGGATCACGTTCGGGGCCTGGCGCAACGCGTTTTTCAGCGCCACGCCCCAGCTTTCGGTGTCCAGTCCGACATCGCGTTGGGTGACGATGCAATTTTTGTGCGGATGCACATATTCAACCGGGTCCTCGATCGTGATGATATGGCCATAGCTGTTCTCGTTGCGGTGGCCGATCATGGCCGCCAGGCTGCTGGATTTGCCCGATCCGGTTCCGCCGACCAGGATCACCAGTCCGCGCTGCGCCATCGCGACTTCCTTCAGGCTTTGCGGCAGGCCCAGTTCTTCAAAGCTTGGAATCTTGCCGGTGATGGTGCGCAACACCATGCCGACATGGCCCTGCTGCACGAAGGCCGAGACACGAAAGCGGCCGAGATTGCCGGGACTGATGGCGAAGTTGCTTTCCTTGGTGGCTTCAAACGATGCAGCCTGCTTGTCGCTCATGATCGCGTGCGCCAGTTCGACCGTATGGGCGGCGCTCAGGGCCTGGTTCGAGGCCGGCAAAATCTTGCCGTCGATCTTGAAAGCCGGCGGGAAATCGGCGGTGATGAACAGGTCGGAGCCATTCTTGCTGACCATCAGTCGCAGCAATTCATGCATGAATTTGGTGGCTTGTTCGCGTTCCATGGTGGTGCCTTTAACGTGAAAGTCGCATGGCGACTCATTTCGTTTCCCTCTCCCGCTTACGGGAGAGGGGTTGGAGGAGAAGGGCGGCCATGCCTGTTGATCGTATTTTCGTCATGGCCATCAATGCGTTATCCCCGGATTATCCGGGGAAATTTTCCGGCGTCTTTGCCGCCGCGCGGGCGATGGCTGGCGAGATCGCGTTGCGTTTTACCAGTTCGGTCAGGTTGTGATCCAGCGTCTGCATGCCGATGCTGTTGCCGGTCTGGATCGCGGAATACATCTGCGCCACCTTGCCTTCGCGAATCAGGTTGCGGATCGCCGGCGTGCCGAGCATGATTTCATGCGCGGCAACGCGGCCGCTGCCGTCCTTGGTCTTGAGCAGTGTTTGGGAAATTACCGCCTGCAGCGATTCTGACAGCATCGAGCGCACCATTTCCTTTTCTTCGGCCGGGAACACGTCGACGATACGGTCGATGGTCTTGGCCGCCGACGAAGTATGCAGCGTGCCGAACACCAGATGGCCGGTTTCTGCTGCGGTCAGGGCTAGCCGGATGGTTTCCAGATCGCGCAACTCGCCGACCAGGATCACGTCCGGATCTTCGCGCAGCGCCGAGCGCAGCGCATTGCTGAAGGAGTGCGTATGGGTGTTGACCTCGCGCTGGTTGATCAGGCATTTTTTCGAGTCATGGACGAATTCGATCGGGTCTTCGACCGTCAGTATGTGCGCATACTCATGCTCGTTGACATGGTTGACCATGGCCGCCAGCGTAGTCGATTTGCCAGAGCCGGTCGGCCCCGTCACCAGCACCAGTCCGCGCGGTTTCATCGATAGCTCGGTGAAGATTTTCGGCGCATTGAGCTGTTCCAGCGACAGCACTTTGGACGGAATCGTGCGCAGCACTGCAGCAGCGCCGCGTCCCTGATTGAAGACATTGACCCGGAACCGGGCCAGGCCCGGAATCTCGAACGAAAAATCGTGTTCGAGGTGATCTTCGTAGTTTTTGCGCTGGCCATCGTTCATGATGTCGTACAACATGTTGTGCACTTCGGAGTGATCCATCGCCGGCAGGTTGATCCGGCGCACATCGCCATGCACGCGAATCATCGGCGGCATGCCGGCCGACAGATGCAAGTCGGAAGCGTTATTCTTGACCGAGAATGCAAGCAGTTCGGAAATGTCCATTTATAATCCCTAGTCCTGCAATATGAGTGATGGTGGCAATGTCACATATAACCCGTGCAGAGTTTCTATCGAGCATCGCTTAAAGCAAATTGATTATGTCCAGAATCTCCCAAAACTTGCAAGCCGTTCATGCTGCCATTGCACAGGCGGCGCAGGCTGCGTCGCGCAATCCCGATAGTGTCCGCTTGCTGGCAGTATCGAAAACTTTTGGCGCGGCCGACGTGCTGGAAGCGGCCCGCGCAGGACAGTCGGCATTTGGCGAAAATTACTTGCAGGAAGCTCTGGACAAGTTGATCGCAGTCGGTGCCGTCTTGCAGCAGGAGCAACTGCCGCTGCCTGAATGGCATTTCATCGGCCCGATCCAGAGCAACAAGACCCGGCCCATCGCCGAACATTTCGACTGGGTCCATACGGTCGAGCGCGAAAAAATCGCCAGCCGTCTGTCCGAACAGCGCCCGCCGCTTCTGGCGCCGCTGAATATCTGCCTGCAGGTCAACATCAGTGGCGAGTCGAGCAAAAGCGGTGCCGCGCCCGAGGAAGTCGCGGCGCTGGCGCGTGCGGTGGCCGCGATGCCGCGCCTGCGCCTGCGCGGCCTGATGGCAATTCCCGAGCCGGTGACAGACGTCGATGCGCAGCGCCAGTCGTTTGGCCGCCTGCGGAAACTGTTTGACGAATTGAATGCGCAGGGTTGCGCGCTCGACACGCTGTCGATGGGAATGTCGGCCGATATGGCCGCAGCCATTGCTGAGGGCGCCACGATAGTGCGCGTCGGGTCGGCAATTTTTGGTCAACGAAATTATGAGAAGTGATAAATAGTATGAAAAGCATGAAAATCAGCTTTATCGGTGGCGGCAACATGGCTACAGCGTTAATCAGCGGTCTGGCAGGAAAATTCACCGCGAGCGCTGATATCCACGTAGTCGATCCGAATCCGGCTTCGCTGGGAAAACTGACGCAGCAGTTCGGCGTCACTACATCCAGCCAGATAGATGCAAAAGTGGCGTCATCGGACGTGATCGTGCTGGCGGTCAAGCCGCAGCAGATGCGGGAGGTGGCCGCGCATCTGCTGCCGCATCTGACGACGCAACTGCTGCTGTCGATTGCCGCCGGTATCCGGGCACCGGACCTGTCGCGCTGGCTGAAGGGCCATGCGGCAATCGTGCGCTGCATGCCGAATACGCCGGCGCTGATCGGACAAGGGATCACCGGTATGGTCGCCATGCAGGGTGTGTCGGCGGCGCAGCGCGATGCCGCCAACGGCATCATGCAGGCAGTAGGCAGCACCGTCTGGCTCGATGACGAGGCGCAGATCGATGCGGTCACTGCGGTGTCCGGCAGCGGCCCGGCTTATGTGTTCTATTTTATCGAGGCGATGCAGCAGGCAGCGCAAGAGCTGGGCTTGAGCGCGGAGCAAGGCAAACAACTGGCGATTACCACTTTTGTCGGTGCCGCGCACCTGGCTGCGCAATCCGCCGAGCCGGTCGCCGTATTGCGTGAGCGCGTGACATCAAAAGGCGGCACGACTTATGCCGCACTCACCAGCATGGACGCCAGCGGCGTCAAGGACAGCGTCATTCGTGCGGTGAAGGCAGCCGCTGCCAGGGGCCGGGAGCTGGGTGAGGAAATGGGGCGTGATTAAAGCAGGTAGTACTGGTAGGGCGCGGGTTTGAAGCCCGCCCCTACCAATTACATCCGTGGCGTGTTTAGAGTCCGCCCCGGTTGCCTGGTTTTTCCCTGTAGCGCATAAATCTTTCGTGCAGCAATGGAGCGAAAGTGCGCAACGTCTGCCAAGCCAGCAAGCCGTTGCGTAGCAACGGCAGCAGGCGGCGCGGCTTGATGATCACCAATCCGACCAGCGTGCCGGCCAGTGCAAGCGGGTGGTTCTTGAGGTTCCGCAGCATGGCAATCCCATGATCCAGGGTTGACATCATTTGTTCCAGCGACTGGCTTTGCTTCGACAGCGCATCGCGCTGTACAGTGCTGCGAGCGATCAATTCAGTCCGACGTCTGGCGAGCAGCGCGAATGCTGTGGAGGTCATGGTGCGGTCCTGTTTTTGCTGTGATCGGGATTGAGTCGCTCGATATCCTTGCTCAGCTCAGACAGCGTATGGGACAGCAATTTCGGCTTGTTGCGGTAATTGTTACGAACCCCTGTCGCGATCAGTATGCCGCCCAAAGCGAAGGCGGCCATCAATGAGGCCAGCACTGCAATCCGGTGCGTATCCCAGAAAATAACGACCAGCAAGAATACGCCTAGCAATATCGCCATCCCGACGCAGAACAACGCCGCCAGTGCAAATAGCACATAGGAGAAGATACGCAGGGTTTCTTCTTCCAGTTCTACAGTGGCCAGCTCCAGCCGTGTTTGCAGCAAACTGATTAGAGTCCCGGCCAGCCGGGAAACCGATGCAACAATCGCCATTTACTTGCGGCCGATCAGCAAGCCGACGATCAGCCCGATGCAGGCACCCAGACCGACTGATTTCCACGGATGATCCTTGACGTACTCGTCGGTGGTATGCATCGCGTCTTTCGCTCTTTCGACAATGGTTTCTTCCAGGTCAATCAGTTCGGACTTTGCGCTGCGTAGTGTCGATTCAAACTTTGCCTTGGCTGCCTTGAATCCTTCGCCAGCCTGCTGTTCGGTATTTTTCATCATCTCTTCAGCATCCTTGATGACGCTTTTCAGCTCGCCCATTATCTTGTCGCGACCTTCGGTACTGATTTCATTGGCATTCATAAGTCACCTTGTCTAAGTTAAGTTGAACAAAAATAATTTTACTGGAGGCCGCTTGCGTTGCTTTGTCCCACGTCAACGTGGCCTGCGGAAACGACCTTCGGGGCGTTTCATCTACTGCTGCCAGTATAGGCGCATTCCGGGTAAATTCGCCAGAGCGCAGTTTGGCGGATTCAACTAAAAATCGCTACAAAATGCTACGAGAGGCATAGTCGAGTGCGACCCCGGCAAAAATAAACGCGCCGAGCCAGTTGTTGTGACGAAAGGCAGCGAAGCAGCGCATCCGGTCGCGGCTACGGATCAGCGTGTAGTGATACGCCGCGCAGCCGGCGGCGCCGAGCAGGCCGGCGATGAACCAGCCGCGCAGCCCGAATTGCCAGCCGACTGCAAGCATGATGCCCAGAGTTGCGACGTAGCACAGCATCACCGCAGCCACATCAAAGCGGCCGAAGGTGATGGCGGAGGTCTTGAGGCCGAGCTTGATATCGTCATCGCGGTCCACCATCGCATACTCGGTATCGTAGGCTACCGCCCAGAAGATATTTGCCAGCAGCAGCCACCATGCCGCGGCCGGCACAGTCGCCTGTACTGCGGCAAATCCCATCGGAATGCCGAAGCCGAAAGCGATGCCCAGATAGGCTTGCGGGATCGCGAAAAAACGTTTGAAGTACGGATAGCTGGCGGCGATCAGCAGCGCTGCCACCGACAGTTGCCTAGTCAGCAGATTCAGCGGCAAGATCAGTGCGAATGCCAGCAGCGCCAGCGTCAGCGCCACCATCAGTGCCTCCCACGACCTGATCTTGCCGGAAGTCAGCGGCCGGTCGACTGTGCGCTTGACATGGCGGTCGATGTCGCGGTCGGCGAAATCGTTGACCGCACATCCGGCCGAACGCATCAGTGCGGTTCCCAGCGTGAAAACCAGCAGCAGCTTCCAGTCCGGGATGCCGGCGCTGGCAAGCCAGAGCGCAATCAGGGTTGGCCATAGCAATAGCAGGATGCCGATCGGCTTGTCGAGCCGGACCAGACGGAAATACAGCGGCAGGCGGGCGGTGATGGGTGTCATGTTGGTTCAATGCAAAAAAAGCGGATCAGGTTAATAGCAAGCGGCGCTCATTTATTGCTCCAGCGCCGCTGCGTCGATCATCGTCACCCCGGGCAAGGTACAGCGCAGGATCGCCTGCCGCACCGCTTCGATGGCGAGGCTGCGGGTGAAGCTTTTGCGCCAGGCAATCACTACGCGGCGCGACGGCATTGGCTGTTCGAACGGGATGAAACGCAGCATGCCGTTTTTGGCATTCATGTCCGGCACCGAGGCCTGCGGCAGTACGGTAATGCCGATGCCGGAAGCCACCATGTGGCGGATGGTTTCCAGTGACGAGCCTTCGAAGGTGCGGGCGATGCCGTCGCCGGCGCTGGAGTAGCGCGACATCTCCGGACAGACTTCCAGCACCTGGTCGCGGAAGCAGTGGCCGTTGCCCAGCAATAGCATGGTTTCGGACTTCAGTTCTGCGGCGGTAATGCTGCTGCGATCGGCCCAGCGGTGGTGCTTCGGCAGCGCCACCACGAACGGTTCGTCGTACAGCGGCTGCACCATCAGGCCCTGATCCGGAATCGGCAGCGCCATGATGGCGGCGTCCAGTTCGCCCTGGCGCAGCAGTTCGAGCAGCCGCACCGTGAAGTTCTCCTGCAGCACCAACGGCATTTGCGGCACCTGTTCGATCATGGTGCCGACCAGCGGCGGCAGCAGATACGGCGCAATGGTGTAAATTATACCCAGACGCAAGGGGCCGGCCAGCGGGTCCTTGTTCTGCTTGGCGATTTCCTTGATGGCGGCAGTCTGCTCTAGTACCAGCTCTGCCTGCGCGACAATTTTCCCGCCCAGCGGCGTGACCGAGATTTCAGCGCCGCCGCGCTCGAAAATCACTACGCCCAGCTCATCTTCTAGCTTCTTGATGGCGACCGAGAGGGTCGGCTGCGCGACGAAACAGGCTTCCGCCGCATGGCCAAAATGCTTTTCGCGCGCAACCGCGACAATGTATTTGAGTTCTGTCAGTGTCATGGCAGTATCTTCGCATAGTCCGCCGGCGGGTGCCGGCCGGGTTCTGTTGTTGTAAATATACTGAGGCGGTGTATTTTATGATGCGCAATGAAGTATTGCGGCCATGGCGGTATTTTTTGCAATACTCCATCAGTATGATGTATTGCTCCGGGTTCGGACTGGCGCCGCCGCATTGATCGGGGCGGATAAGCGCTCCAGCGCCAGCTTGAGCGCATCGAAGCATTCGGCGTCGATTGCGCTATCGACCGTTTCAGCCATCATTTCCAGCGTGCGCGGGATTGGAATCGCCCCGCGATACGGGCGCTCGGCGGTGATCGCATCGAAGATGTCGGCGGTCGTGATGATGCGCGTCTCGAGGCTGATCGCGTCAGCTTTCAGGCCGCGTGGATAGCCGCCGCCGTCCAGTCGTTCATGGTGTGCGGCAGCCACCCGGGCCAGTTCGGAGAAAGCGCCGATGCGCGACAGGATGGTTTCGGTGTAGGTCGCATGCAGCTTTACCGCATCCCACTCCGCCGCGTCGAGCTTGCCGGGCTTGTCCAGCACACTGTTGCTCACGCCGAGCTTGCCGACATCGTGCAGCAGGGCGCCGCGCTTGAGCCAGCGGCGGCGCTCGAACGACAGGCCCAGCGCTTCGGCGATCATGTCGGCGTACAACGCCACCCGGGCGCTGTGGCCGCTGGTGTACGGGCTTTTGGAATCGACCACCCGGCCGAATGCGGCGGCAATGTCGTCCAGGTAATCGTCGTCCACCGGTACCTCGTGGCTGGCCGGTTCCAGCGCCAGCACTGCCTGATCGATATCGGCTGCGGTTAACATGGGCCAGAACGGGCTTGCCTGTGCGGCACGCTCAAAGGCCTGCACCAGTTGCGGGTCGAACCAGCGCCCTGCGCGCTGGCGCACTTCGGCGATTGCCGCCTGTGCACCGTCGGCGGTGTGAAATACATCGATCACCTGCGCCAGCAATGCAATACGGGCATACACCGGAATCGCCTCGCCGGCCAAGCCATCGGGCTTGCCTTGCCCATTGTAGTGCTCGTCCAGGCTGTAGATGCCGCAAGCCACGCCCTCCGGGAAGCGCAGCAGGCGCGCGATTTCGGCGCCGCGCTGGCAGCGGGTGGCGATCAATTCGTGGGCGATTTCGCTGCCGTCGCGCAAGATCGTCAGCACGCTGCGAAATCGCTCGGCCAGTCCGGCCTTGAGTCCGGTGTGCTTGAGAACGAATTGCAATACCTGCGGCAGACTTTCGCCGACGGTCTTGAAGTCGCGCTTGAAATTGAGGTCGTCGGTCAGGTATAGCTCGCAGATGCGGGCGGCATTGCTGCTGCAACCCAGATCCTTGAGTAGCAAGGTGTAATACAGATCCCATAACTGATCTTCCGGCAGGCCGATCTCGCGCCCGATATGCATGCCGATCCAGCAGCAGCGGATGCAATGCCCCTCGGGCTGGCCTTCGGTGATGTCGAGCGCATGGCTGAGCGCCCCGATCAGCTCGGATAACCGGATACAGGCTACGGCAGGGATCGATTTCGGTGCGGCTTGACGATTTTGCATGTTGGGACCATTGCTTTTGGGAATGAAAATTTATTTTACGCCAAGCCGGCATGCCCTGATTTCAATTAATGCGCTGATACACACTGTCCATAAAAAAGCGAAAGCTGTGCCGCTTTAAGTGGTTTTCGTAACTTCCGTGGACCGCGCCTTTTCCATTACCGCCGGCATAGTTGCGCAGCATCGCCGGCTGCGACCCGTCCTTCGTCGGTCGGCACGACCCATACTTCGACCCGGCTGTCGGGTGCGTGGATCGGCAGCATATGGCTGCCGGTTGCGGCCAGATTGCGCTCGGGGTCGATTTTTACGCCCAGGTAGTGCAAGCGCTCGCAGCTGGCTTGGCGCAACGCCGCATCATGTTCGCCGATGCCGCCGGTGAAGGCGATCAGATCCAAGCCGCCGAGGCAGGCGGTGAGAGCACCGCATTCCTTGACCAGTCGGTGGGTAAACAGGTCGATGGCCAGTGCCGCATCGGGCTGATCGCTGGCGCGCAAGGTGCGCATGTCGGCCGAGATGCCGGAGACGCCGGACAAGCCCGATTCCCGGTACAGCGTGCGCTCGATTTTTTTAAGATCCCAACCCTGCCGCATCAGGTGCAGCAGTACGCCGGGATCGATTGCGCCGCAGCGGGTTCCCATCATCAGGCCGTCGAGGGCCGAGAAACCCATGCTGGTGGCGATGCTTTTGCCATTTTGCAGCGCGCAGGCGCTGGCGCCGTTGCCCAGGTGGGCGATCAGGACTTTTTTTCCGGCTTGCACTGAGCGTTCGGCCAGGCGGCCGGCGACATAGCGGTATGACAAGCCATGAAAGCCGTAACGCCGGATGCCGGATGCACGCAGCGCTTGCGGCAATGCGAACAATTGTTCGGTCAGTGGAATAGTGGCGTGGAAGGCGGTGTCAAAACAGCCGATCTGCGGCAGTGCCGGATAGGCGCGCCGAAACGCATGGATGCCTTCCAGATTGTGCGGTTGATGCAAGGGGGCGAGAGCCGACAGGCTTTCCAGGTAGTCCAGCGCTGCATCGTCGAGCACGATCGAGGTGGCATAGCGCGCGCCGCCATGCACGATGCGGTGGGCGATGGCGACGATGCGCAAGCTATCAGAGTGGCTAACCAGGACTTCACGCAGGGCGTCCAGCGCATGATCGAAGCTGTCGCTGATGGCAGGCGGCAGCATCCGTTGCGATTCGCCCTGGTCATCGCACACGCTGATGCGCGGTATGCCGCCCGGTTCCAGCCCTTCAATGACGCCGGTCAGGCAAGCCTTGTCGACCTGGTAGTTGTGCTTCGGATACAGCGCGAATTTCAGCGAGGATGAGCCGGCATTGACCGCCAGCACGGCATTCTGGATCGGATTTTTCATCGGATTTTGCATGATGCTCATGGGCGCTCCAGCCGGTAGCGGTGTGCCAAAAGCAGAGCCAGCGCAGCCGATGCGACCCTGGAGCTGGCATCGTCGGCACGGCTGGTGAGCGCAATCGGCACCGTCGCACCCAACACCACGCCGCAGGTAGAGGCACCGGCCAGGTATTCCAGTTGCTTGGCCAGCATGTTGCCGGATTCCAGGTCGGGCACGATCAGGATGTCTGCATGTCCTGCAACGGCGGATTTGATGCCCTTGATGCGGGTCGATGCAATCGATATCGCATTGTCAAACGCCAGCGGTCCGTCCAGCAGCGCGCCCTTGATCTGGCCGCGATCGGCCATCTTGCACAATGCCGCGGCATCGATGGTGGAGGCAATTTTCGGTGTCACGGTTTCGACCGCCGACAGGATCGCGACTTTCGGTTCCGGCGTGCCCAGCGCATGCGCCAGATCGATCGCATTTTGCACGATGTCGGCTTTTTCCATCAAAGTCGGTTGGATATTCAAGGCGGCGTCTGAAATCAGCAGCACCTTGTCATACATCGGCACATCGAAACGGAACACGTGCGACAGCCGCCGCTTGGTGCGCAGTGCCGGCGTCGATACGATGGCCTGCATCATCTCGTCGGTGTGCAGGCTGCCTTTCATCAGGATCTCGACCTCGCCGGCGGCAGCCATGCTGGCGGCGCGTTCAGCTGCCGCGTGGCTGTGCTGGACATCGACGATCTCGATGCCGTCAAGCGACAGTCCGGCGTCGCGTGCGACCGCCTGCAGTTTGGCGGCAGGGGCAATCAGTACCGGGATGATCAGGCCGCGGGTGGCGGCGTCCAGCGCACCTTTGAGCGATTCCTGGTCGCACGGATGGACCACCGCGCAGCGTACCGCTGCCAGGCCGCGCACGCTTTCGAACAATGTGCCGAAGTGCGCCGATGAATCGAACAGGTGCAATTCCGGAATATGGGCGCGTAGCCGCTTGATCTTCTCGCTCGGGGCGACCACCGTGGCGATGCCGGACAACACCAGGGCACCGGTCTGGTTCTTGATCTGGCAATCCAGCTGGACGTGCTTTTTCAGGTCTTCTTTCGAGATCACGGTGGCGGTGATGCGCAGCGTGTCGCCGATTCTGACCGGCTTGAGAAAGTGCAGCGTTTGCTCCAGATAAATCGTGCCCGGCCCCGGCAGGCTGGTGCCCAATAACTTCGAAATCAGCGCTGCACCCCACATGCCATGCGCGATAACGCCATGAAACAAGGTCTTGTCGGCGTAATCTGCATCGATATGGGCTGGATTGGTGTCGCCCGATACCGCGGCAAAGGCAGCAATATCCTGTTTGCTCAGGGTGCGGGTCTGCCGCGCCGTCTGTCCGATTGTTATCTCATCGTAAGTGACGTTTTCTATGGTTTCGGATAAATTTTCCGGCGTATTTTCGAGCAGGTCGGTCATAGGGGTCATCTGGGTCATGTTTGTCATGGTTAGTTGGCAATGTGATAGCCGGCATCTATATAGATGGTCTGGCCGGTCATGCCGGAGCCGGCATCGCTGCAGAGAAATGCGGCAAGCTGGCCGACTTCCGGCAGTGTGACCAGTCGTTGCAGCGGTGATCTTTCGCATGCGCGCTGCATCAGGCCGTCAAAATCTTCCAGGCCGGAAGCGGCGCGGGTTGGCATCGGGCCGGGCGAGACTGCATGGACACGGATATTGCGCGGGCCGAGCTCGGTTGCCAGGTAGCGCACCAGCGATTCCAGTGCCGCCTTGACCGGCCCCATCAGGCCGTAATGCGGTACCACTGCATCGGCGCCGAGATAACTCATCGTGATCATGCTGCCGCCGCTGTTCATGTGCGGTTCGCACAATTTTGCCAGCTGTGCGAACGAATGGCAGGAGATGTTCATGGCCCTTGAAAATCCGGCGCTGGAACTGTCGATGACGCGGCCGTGCAGGTCTTCCATCGGAGCCCAGGCGATTGAATGGATCACGAAGTCCAGGCCGCCCAGTTGCGCAACAGCCGCGCTCACCAGATGTTCCAGTGCGCCTTCCTGCTCCACATCGCAGGCAACCAGCGGCACTTCCAGCGCGGCAGCCAGCGGCGCCGCGAACGGCAGCGCCTTGTCGTTGACGCAAGACAGTATCAGTGCAGCGCCCTGCGCATGCGCCACTTGGGCGCAGCCATAGGCGATGCTGTGTTGGTTGGCGAGGCCAAGAATCAGGCCGCGCTTGCCGGCCAGAGAGAAGGGCATGCCGGAAGGCGTCATAGGCTGGATTTTCATGGGATTGTTAAAAATAGTCGGTGGAATCGGTGGCTTGATTGGGCGTGTCAGAACGCGTTAAACATCCGGTTCAGGTCGATGCCGTCGTCGCCGGGATTGAAGCCTTTGCTTGCCAGGTGCTGTTCGGCCTCGATCAAAATCTGGCGTGTGGCAGTGACCCCCACTTCGACCACATAGCGGGTTTCAACGCTGTAACGCAGTACCAGCAGGCCGCGTAACTCTTCCCGCTTGCGGGCCATCAGAAGGCTCACGCTGATCTGGCCCTGATGCGGCAGCGCCGGCAGCTGTTGCTGACTCATCACCTGGAGTACCTCGTCATTGCTCTGCAATGATACGTCTAGGGCAATCGCCAAGCGAACGATGCGTGCGTTGATCGCTTCCATGGATGACGTCATGCGCTGCAGGCGCTCGGCCTGCGGATCTTCCGTGGACAGTTGGTCAGTCTGCATGGGACACCATAGCGTTACCGGACAAGGCGCACAGTACCGGACATTCGATGCTGGATGCGGTCACGCCCGGTAGCGGCTTTCCATCAGTGTTTTCGGTAAATTCGTACTGCCATTCGGATGGCAGTACCGGTGAAATTTGATTTTTCATTGCGGCTCTTTGTAAAGCGCCCCGCCTGGGCAAGATTCATTTTCATGGATTGGGGTGGTATTTTTGCCGTCGCACTTTAGTGCGGTAACGGATTCGCTGCGAATATTTCCGAAACGCGCGCTTTCGGGGCATCGGCCGTGCATTCTCAGGGTGCTGACTGCCATTAAAAAAGCTATGCCGAGCATTTTTAATAGTAACAATATTTCGATGGGGAATATATAAATATTGCACTGCGGCATAAACGAATGCGTCACTTGTGCAGCTCTGGCAGTATGCATTTGCGACAGAGTGCAGCTATTAATCGTGACCTGGCAGCCGTGTCCCTGCCGGTTGTGCGACAGACTTTAATGGTTCCGGCGCCCGGTCGGGCCTCTTGTGATTGCGCTGCAACGCAATAACGCCCGCTGCCAGCATGAGGGCTGCAACCGGCGGCAGCTCGGGGGCTGTTTCAGCTTACTTTTTGCAGCGGAAACAGGATCCGTATACCGAGTCCGCGGCCATGCAAGCCAGTCTCCAATGCCAGCGTTGCGCGGTGCACCTGCGCGATGCGCTCGACGATCGACAGCCCCAGGCCGCTGCCGCTGCCACCATTGCCTTCGGCGCGATAAAAACGGTGCAGCACGCGTTCCTTGTCCTGTTCCGACAGGCCGGGGCCGTCATCCTTGACGGTGAGCGTGACACCGTCTTGCGCCGTCTGGATGCCGATCTCGATGCAGCCCTGCGGCTGGGTATAACGGATTGCATTGTCGATCAGGTTGCCGATCAGCGCTTCCAGCAATACTGGGTCGCCGCATACCTGACACGATACGGCAGCGCTAACGCTGAGGTCGATGTCGCGCTCAAGCGCACTGTCGGCACAGCGGGCCGCGCATTGCCGGGCCAGTTCGCCCAGCTCGATGCTTTGCTGCGATTCCGGCGTCAGATGGTCAAGCCGGGCCAGTAGCAGCAACTGTTCGCTCAGACGGGTCGTGCGGTTGATGCCTTCGATGATGCCGTGCAGTGCCTGATCCTGTTGCGGCTTGTCTTGTGCCGCCAGCGCGACCTCGGCTTGCACCTTGATGGCGGCCAGCGGCGTGCGCAACTCATGTGCGGCATCTGCAGTGAAGCGGCGTTCCTGATCCAGTGAGTGCGAAAGCCTTCGCAGCAAGTCGTTGAGCGAGGCGATCAGAGCCTGGACTTCCGTGGGTACGGAATGCAAGGTGATCAGATCCAGTTTGCCGGCACTGCGCGCGGCAATCGCAGCCGACAGCGACTGCAAAGGCTGCAGGCCGCGCCCGATGCTGAACCAGATCAGCAGCGCCAGGCCAGGCAAGGCGAACAGCAGGGGTGCCAGCATGCGAAACGTGATGCCGCCGGCCAGCGTGTTGCGTTGCTGCGCATCCTCGAACACGCGTACCTGAAATCCCTGCTTCTGGTTCCATAGCGCCAGCGTGCGCCAGGTCTTGTCCTGCCCTTTGATGGTGTCTAAGCCGCTGCCGGCACGAAAAGGGATGCGCGGCGCGCTGGCGGTATGCAGCAGCAACCGGCCGTTGCCATCCCAGACCTGGAACGGCAGCGCCTTGCCTTGACGCTCTTCATCGCCGTCGTGATCGTCGACGACTTCGCTTTCATTATTGGCCAGACGTTGCAGGCGCTTCAGGTCCAGCAGCAGGATGATGCGGGCGCCTTGTTCCAGCCGGGTATCGAACAGTTCGTTGATTTCTTCGCGCGATTCAAGGTAGCTAAACACCGCCATTGCGCTCCAGACTGCCAGCAGGCTGGCCATGATCATCAGCGTCAGACGCTGCCGCAGCGACAATCGTTTCATGCGGTCTCCTTGCGGATCAGGTAGCCGACACCGCGTATGGTCTTGATCAGCTGGTCGCCGAGCTTCTTGCGCAGATTGTGGATGTGGACTTCGATCGCATTGCTTTCGACTTCCTCGTTCCAGCCATACAGGCTTTCCTCCAGTCGGGCACGCGACAGTGCGACACCCTTGTGTTCCAGCAGATCGATCAGGATCGCGCACTCGCGTGCCGACAGCTGGATTGCCTGGCCGCCCTGCGTCACCTGCAGCGAAGCAGGATCGAGTTGCAGATTGCCGTGCTCGATGATGGCGGAACTGCGGCCATGCGCCCGGCGCAGCAGTGCGCGGATGCGGGCCACCAGCTCGGCCAGGTCGAACGGCTTTATCAGATAATCGTCGGCGCCGGCATTCAGGCCGGCGACCCGATCCTGTACCGTGTCGCGCGCGGTCAGGATCAGCACCGGAATATCGCGCCCCTTGCCGCGCAAGTTTTTCAGCAGATCAAGACCACTCATGCCCGGCAGTCCCAGATCGAGCACCAGCAATGCGTAATCGACCGCATCCAGCGCCAATGCCGCCGCGCGGCCATCGATTGCGCGATCCACGGTAAATCCGGCCTGTTTCAGGCCGGCCTCGATCCCTTGCCCGAGCAGGGCATCGTCTTCCACCACCAGCAAACGCATGCGATTTCCTTCTTTCTTCAGCAGCGACCTGCAGTATGACTGCGCCGCCTTAAGGTTTGCTTAAGGACAATTCAAGAAGCGACATTGTTGATTTGACTGGGCAAGGCCTGGATAAATTTATATACAAGACACTGTATTTTTAAATTATCACAGTTTATATGCGGAAAATGCAGTGTTTTTTACCATACCCTTGCATTTGTGAAATGTAGATTGACGGGAAAATAACCGCATATGCCAACTCCATAAGATTCGCTTAAGGTTGAAGCAGCAATATGGCACTGCGTTAGACGTTAGACCACATGATGCTAACGAAATAACTTTGAACCGAAATTTCAACCACACTCGAAAGGATTCACCATGCAAACATCCCTGTTGAAAACACTCGCTGCTGCCGCTGTCGCCACATTATCGCTGAACGCATTCGCGTCAAGTTCTTCGAGCTGCACCCAAGAGCCAAAATCCAAATGGATGGCGGAAAAAGACGTGAATGCCAAACTGGTGGCGCAAGGCTTGAAGGTCAACCGCATCAAGACCGAAGGCAGCTGCTACGAAGCGTATGTGATCGCCAAGGACGGCAAGAAGAGCGAAATGCTGATCAATCCGGCCGACGGTAAATTTGTTAGTACAGAAACCAGCGAATCCAAAGAAGCAAAATAATGGACAGCGTCGCCAATAGCGCCGGAATGGCGCAAACCGTGAAGGTGTGGGACCCGTTTGTGCGGGTTTTCCATTGGTCGCTGGTAGCGTCTTTTCTCGGCGCATATTTGCTTGGCGATGAGAGTGCCGCCTGGCACCAGAACCTGGGCTACGCTGCCTTGGGACTGGTGGCCGCGCGCATCTTGTGGGGTTTCGTCGGTAGCCGGTATGCGCGATTTTCCAGCTTCGTGCCGTCTGCGCCGAAACTGGCAAATTACGTCAAGGACGTGCTGGCCCGGCGCGAGGCGCGCAGTCTGGGTCATAACCCGTTGGGCGGCGTGATGATCCTGGCGCTGCTGCTGGCGGTTGCAACCATCGGCACCACCGGCTGGATGATGTCGCTCGATAGTTTTTTTGGCATCGAATGGGTGGAAGACCTGCACAAGAGCGTTGCCAATCTGACGCTGGCACTGGTCGGGCTGCATGTCGCCGGAGTGATTTTCTCCAGCGTGCGGCACCAGGAAAATCTGGTGAAGGCAATGATTACCGGACGCAAGCAGAAATAGCGGACGTGTCCGGGCGGCAGCACCGATGCGATGCGATCAAAGATGCTCGCTCAGTCGAGCGTCTTTTGATAGCGCTGCATGGCAAGTGCGCCTGCTGCCAGCATGAAAACGGCAATCGGCCACAGGTCAGCGCTGATCTCCGCTAAGGTATTGCCCTTGAGCAGAATCCCGCGCACGATGCGCAGGAAATGCGTCAGCGGCAGCATTTCGCCGACCCATTGCGCCCATGCCGGCATGCCGCGAAATGGGAACATGAAGCCCGACAACAGCATCGACGGCAGGAAAAAGAAGAAAGTCAGCTGCATCGCCTGCAACTGGTTTTTAGCGATGGTCGAAAAGGTGAAGCCGACCGCCAGATGCGCGGCCATGAATAGCACCAGCGCCAGCAGCAGCAAGCCCAGGCTGCCGACCATCGGCACCTCGAACAAAATCCGCGCGGCGACCAGAATCACCGCGACCTGGATGTAGCCAATCAGGATGTAGGGCACGATTTTTCCGGTCATTACTTCGAACGGGCGCACCGGCGTGGCCAGCAGGTTTTCCATGGTGCCGCGTTCGCGTTCGCGGGTCATCGCCAGCGCGGTCATCATTACCATCGTCATGGTCAGGATCACGCCGATCAGGCCGGGCACGATGTTGTAGCGCGACAGCCCATCCGGGTTGTAGCGGCGCTGCACCCGTACTTCAAACGGCGCGTCAGTCGGCTGCAGAGCGGCCAGCGGCCCTTTTAAATCGTACCGCAATGCCTGCCGGCTGATGTTGGTGATAGCGGCCAGCGCATTGCCGGACGCCGCCGGGTCGGTGGCGTCGGCCGCCAGCAACACTACCGGTTTTTCGCCGCGCAGCAGCCGGCGCGAAAAATCCGCCGGGATCACCAGCACGAACTGGACCCGGCCTTCGGCCAGCAGCTGGTTGGCCTGCGCCTCGCTAGGCGGGCGTTGCGCGACGCGGAAATAGGCGGAATTTTCCAGCGCAGCGATGAAGCTGCGCGAAAAGATGCTCTGGTCGGCACTGACCAGCGCCAGCGGCAGATGCTTGGGGTCGGTATTGATCGCAAAGCCAAACAGGATCAGTTGCACGATAGGCATGCCGACCATCATCGCAAAAGTCATCCGGTCGCGCCGGATCTGGCGGAATTCCTTGAGCAGGATGGCAACAAAGCGCGACCAGTTCATGCCGCGCTCCGCTCCGGATTGCTCTGGTTGTCCTGCATCAGGACGATGAAGACATCTTCCAGGCTCGGTGCAATTGCACTGATTTGGAAGCCCTGGTCGGCAAAGGGCGCCATTACAGCATCCAGCACCGCCTGCGAAGTTGCACTGACATGCAGCGTGGCGCCGAAGGATGCGACGCTGCGCAACGCCGGCAGCGCGCGCAACTGGTGCGCCAGTGCGCTTAATTTGGTCGAATCGCGGGCCGGATCGTCGGCGGCAACCGCGCACGTCGCCAGGCCGGCGCTGGCAATCAGTGCGGCCGGCGTGCCGCGCGCCAGCAGGCGGCCTTCGGAAATGTACGATAGTTCGTGGCAGCGCTCGGCCTCATCCATGTAATGGGTAGTCACCAGCACCGTCAGGCCGGCCGCAGCCAGATCGTGCAGCTGGTCCCAGAATTCGCGCCTGGCCTTCGGATCGACGCCGGCGGTCGGCTCGTCGAGCAACAGCAGTTGCGGCCCGTGCAGCAGACAGGCAGCCAGCGCCAGCCGTTGCTTCCAGCCGCCGGATAGCGTGCCTGCCAACTGGTCGCGGCGCTCGCTCAAGCCCAGCTGCGCCAGCGTCGCTGCGACGGTTTTCCTGCGCTCGGGTACTTCAAAGATGCGGGCGATGAAGTCGAGGTTTTCGGTGATGCTCAGATCCTCGTACAGACCGAATTTTTGCGTCATGTAGCCGACCTCGCGCTTGATCAGATGCGATTCGCGCCGGATGTCGTAGCCCAGGCAGGTGCCTTCGCCGGCATCGGCGCTGAGCAAGCCGCACAGCATGCGCAGGGTAGTCGTCTTGCCGCTGCCGTTCGGCCCGAGGAAGCCGTAAATTCGTCCTTTCGGCACCCGCATGTCGAAGTGGTCGACCACGATATGATCGCCAAAGCGCTTGGTCAGGCCGCGCACGTCGATGATCGGGTGCTCTTGCGTCATTGCTTGCCTTGGGCGGCTACAGCGACAAGCCTTACTTCCAGCGGCTGGCCAGGATGCAGTCGATAGGCATCCTTGCTGCCGGGGCGCGCTTCCACCATGAACACCAGCGTTGCGCGGTTTTCCTTGCTGTAAATCAGCGGCGCGGTGTATTCGGCCGCGTGCGCGATGAAGCTGACGGTGGCCGCGATCGGTGCGCCGCAGCCGTCGCACAGCAAGTTCGCCGCCTGACCCAGCTGAAGCCGGCCCAGCATCGTTTCCGGCACGAAAAAACGCGCCTTGATGGTCTGTGCCGGCAGCAGGCTCAGCACCGGGCTGCCGGCCGCCACCCATTCGCCTTCCTGATACAGCACGTCGTCAACCACGCTATCGACCGGGACCGTCTGGCTTTTTTGCGCCAGCCGCCATGCGAGTTGTGCCAGTTGCGCCTGTGCGGCATTGCGCTCCTGCGCGGCCGCTGCAATCTCGTCGCTTCTGGCGCCCAGATTCACCACCCGCAGTTGCGCCTGCAACTCCCGCACGTGGGCCTGATCGCGCTGGGCCGCAGCGCGTGCTTCATCCAGCCGCGCCGCCGATATGAAGTGGGCATCGACCAGCTTGATTTGCCGTGACAGATCGGCGCTGCTCAGGCGCGCCGCAGCCTGCGCCTGCGCCAGTTGCGCCTGCGCGGTAGCGATCTCATCCGGCCGCTTGCCTTTTTTCAGGTTCGCCAGCGTGGCTTCGGCACCCTGGACCCGGAATGCGGCTTCGGCCCGCGCCGCGGTTTCGCTTTCCTGTTCCAGCACGAAGGCAAGGGCGCCGCGTTTGACCGTGTCGCCTTTTTTGTGCGGCTGGGTGAGCAGGGTGCCGGCGATCGGGGTCGAGACCCGTACATAATCGGCCTCCGCATAGCCGGGAAAGCTGTCGGATGGCGGTTCGCTGCACGCCGTCAGTGACGCAGCCATACCGGCAACGGCGAGCAGCAACAGAATGCGCAATGATTTCATCGGACCCTTTTCGCAAGAAACAGGGCAATGTTATCCCACTATAGATCCGGAACGAATAATGTTGGCACCGGATTACATGTGCAGGATTTTGCAACAGTCACGCCGGACGAATACCTGACGCCGCTGCAGGGTGCGCAGTACGGCACCGAGGCGAAGGAGTCCTGCCTGGTCCTGCAGCGCAAAACCGGATCCGGCAACGGCGTCGCCTCGGTTGCCATCATGTGGCACCGGGGATCGCGCTATCGCTTTGCCGGCAGTTTCGGTTGATTGTTAGAGTATAGGTAAAAACAATGGTTATGCCGCAAGTAACTATTGCGACATTAAAAATACACTGCCATGTATTAACTTGCCGCTGATCCGCTACGGCTGTTGATCCTGCAGGTGCGTAATCGCGTAGCCTTTCTCGCCGATCTGCGCCAGCGCGTCGTCCAGTCCCAGATTGAACAGCGGACCGGTATCTTCTTCCAGGTCGATATTCAGTTCGGCAGCCTGCCAATCGGTGTTGGTGACCTCTTGCGGCAGCGGTTTGCCATGCGGCACCGCCAGATATGAAATGCGGTTCTGATTTTCCATTCTCTTGAATATATCGACCTTCATGATTGCTCCTGTTGGCTGTTTGTGTTGCTGCAGCCTGCAAGCGTAACGCAAATACAACTTAAGCGTAACTTAGGCGCAATCGTGTGCGCCGGTCTCCCAACAACTGGCGCAATTCATCGACGCTGAAGCCGGTAGCCTCCCGCATCCAGATCAGCATCGACGCGCCGAGTGGCAATGTCCTGGACCGGATCCGATGAATTACATTGGCGCTGACGTTGAGTTTGCGGGCCAGGACTGCGTCGTTTTCCCAGCGCATTTTTTTAAGAACCGCATCCAGCAAGCAGTTCGGGTCGTACACCACGTGTTCGGTTTCCATGTCTTCAGTTTGATGCATTTGTATTTCGGCAATATCTGATGAGAGTTGTTCATGTTGGCGTGGCGCACCTGTCGCCATCGCCAGCCGCAGACCGGTAGTGTAGGGAAATAGGGCCAGCGGTAATATCGGAATGCGCTTAATCTGCTATAAGAATTAGGCGAAAATAACGCAACGGTATTAATTAACATCAAGCATCGAATGGCTGCACCTTGATCCAGCATTACACTCGATGAAATAGATCCGGATGGAGTTCCGCATGAAGACCATGCCGCTTAAAACCTTGCTTTTTTCACTGGCTCTGTTGCTGGCGGCCTGCGGCGCGGTGCCGCAACGGCAGGCGCGCCCGGCCGCCAGCGAAAAGGGCAATGAAGTCGCACTCTATGCGCTGGGACTGATCGATACCAGCTACCGCTTCGGCGGCAAGAATCCGGATGCCGGGCTCGACTGCAGCGGCATGGTGTCGTATATCTATCGCCATGCAGCAGGCGTGCAGGTGAGCGGCAGCGCAGCCGATATTGCGCGGCGCGGCAGGGAAATCCACCGCTCCGACATACGTCCTGGCGACCTGATTTTCTTTAACACGATGAACCGGCCGTCTTCGCACGTCGGCATTTATATCGGCGACGCGCGCTTCGTCCATGCACCATCGAGCAACGGCCGGGTGCGCATCGATCGGCTCGACAACCGCTACTATGCGCAGCGCTACGAAATGACGCGCAGTTATTTCGATTAGCATGAAAGTCGCGTAGCGACGCACTTCGCTACCCTCTCCCGCATGCGGGAGAGGGTCTGGGGGGGTGAAGCAGGGGCTTCGGGCAGCATGCTGGCCGCCTGCTGAACGGCATTCGCTTGCAAGCGGACGCGCGCCCTGCAAGCGAGGGTGGTTGGTGTATGCTTCGCTGCAGTTTGCACGGGCCGACACCGGCTTCGCGTGATGCGATGCGGTAACTTTCCCTCCCGTATGCCCGATTTTCAGTAAAAAACCCGATAGGTTCGACCTTGGATGAAAAAAAATTCCTGCCGCGCACGCTGGCTCTGCTGCGCCAGCGCGCGCAACAGCTGATTGCCGCCAGCCGGCGCCAGTTTGCCTGCTTTTATGCTTATCTGATGCGTCAGGCGCCGCTGCGCCGCGGCGTGCTGGTGCTGGGCCTGGCTGCCGCGGCGCTGGGCGGATTGCTGTTCCTGTACGTTCTGGTACTGATTCCGACCACCCCCAGCATCAAGGATTTGCAGCAGGCGCGCATCGCAAAAGCCAGCACGATACTGTCGGCCGACGGGCAGGAACTGGCCAACTTCAGCCCGCGGCAGCAGGAACGCATCAAGCTGTCGCAGGTTTCCCCGTACGTGATCCAGGCCCTGGTAGCGACCGAAGATCACCGCTTTTACCAGCATCACGGAGTCGATTTCAGGCGTACTGCCGGTGCCATCCTGTATACGATGGGCGGCGATGCGCAAGGGGGTTCGACCATTACCCAGCAACTGGCGCGCAACCTGTTTCCGGAAGAGATCGGCCGCTCGCGCAGCATCAGCCGCAAGCTCAAGGAAATCGTTACCGCTTTCAAGATCGAACGCGCCTATAGCAAGGAGCAGATTCTCGAAACCTATCTGAATACGATGCCGTTCCTGTACAACGCGTTCGGCATCGAAATGGCGGCACGCACCTATTTCGATAAATCGGCGGCGAAGCTGAATGTGCTGGAAAGCGCGACCCTGGTCGGGATGCTGAAAGGCACCCATTATTACAATCCGGTGCTGAATCCGGAGCGGGCGCTGGAGCGGCGCAACGTAGTGCTGGGGCAGATGCACAAGCATGGCCACCTGCGCGATGCGCAATACAAGTCGCTGCTGAAGAAACCTTTGCGGGTGCGCTTTCATCGCCAGTACGAACCATCCGATACCGCCGAAACCCATTTCACCGCTTATGTGCGCAAATGGCTGATCGAATGGGCCGACCAGAACGATTACGACTTGCAGCTGGACGGCTTGATCATCCATACCACGCTCGATGCCGGATTGCAGAAGGCCGCGTTGCGCGCGGTCGAACGGCAGGCCGGCGCGCTGCAAAACATCGCCGATGTCGAATGGGCGCATAGCGAGGGCGGCGTGATGTCGACCTCGACCGACGTCTACGCCAGCGTGCGGCGTCAGGTCGCGCCGTTCCGCTATTTCTGGGACAGTCATCGCGACCTGCAGGACGGCTTCACCCGTGAATCGGACGCCTACAAACAGCTGCTGGAAGGCGGCGCCAGCGCAGCGGATGCACTCAAGAAACTGCAGGCCGATAGCAAGTTCATCGCGCAGCTGCGCAGCACCAAAACACGGCTGGAAACCGGCTTCGTCGCGATCGACCCGAACAGCGGCGAAGTGCGGGCCTGGGTCGGCAGCCGCGACTTCCAGCACGACCAGTTCGACCATGTGGCGCAGGCCGAACGCCAGCCCGGCTCGACCTTCAAGCCGATCGTGTATGGCGCCGCCCTGGAAAAAGGCTTGCGTCCGGATCGCCCGTACCGCGATAGCGTGATCGATATTCGCGCCGGCGACGGCACCATCTGGCGCCCGACCGACATGTCGGCATCCAGCGGCAAGACCATGACGCTGCGCCAGGGCCTGATTTATTCGAAAAACACCATCACCGCGCAAGTCGGGCAGGATGTCGGCCTGCCAGACATCGTCAAGCTGGCGCGTGCGGTCGGCATCAACCAGAGCAAACTGGCGCAAGTGCCGTCGCTGGTGCTGGGTACCAGTCCGGTGACCTTGCTGGAAATGGTGTCGGCCTATTCGACCATCGCCGCGCAAGGCGAATACCGCAAACCGGCCTTCATCAAGAGCATCAGCGACCGCAGCGGCAAGGTCTTGGCTACTTTCGAGCCTGAAAGCCGGCGTGCGATGTCGGCCGAATCGGCAGTCGAGCTGATCGACATGATGCGCGGCGTGGTCAATCAGGGCACCGGCCAGGCGGTCAAGTCGCGCTTCGGCATTAGCGCCGATATCGCCGGCAAGACCGGCACCACCCAAAACAACACCGACGGCTGGTTTATCCTGATGCACCCGGATCTGGTGGCCGGCGCCTGGGTCGGCTTCAACGATGCGCGCGTCACCATGCGCAGCAATTACTGGGGGCAGGGCGGACACAACGCGGTGCTGGTCGTCGGCGATTTTTTCCGTAGCGCATTGAGCGCCCGGTTAATCGATGCCAGAGCGACGTTCCCGGGCGGAAAACTGCAGCCAGTCCAATCCGCTCCGGTCATCGAGGAGCAAACCGAGCAGCAAACCGAGGAGCAAACTCCCGAGGACTGGATGGATCAGATGCGCAGGTTGCCGCAACAGCAGCAAGAGACGCGGGATTTTGCGCCAAACCCGTATCCTGACGACGGCGGCAGTGCCGATCAGCCATACGATCAGCCATATGTTGAGCCATACATTGAAGTGCCGGCGCGGGGCAGGATCATCGATCCATACCGGACTGCCGAGCCGCCGCAGGAATATCCGTTGCCAGGCCGGCCGTGAGCTATTGTGTTATTTTAAGAGTATGTGGAAAAACTCTATAACGCGCGCATGAAAACATTGCGCCAGTTAAAAATACCTAACCCTGTATTAAATGAGCACCCGATGTATTTATGAAAACTCCGAAAAGACTCGAACCGTTGGTACAGGAAGGCTTGATCGACGAAGTGATGCGGCAACTGATGAGCGGCAAGGAAGCCACCGTGTATGTGGTGCGTTGCGGCGAAGAGATCCGCTGCGCCAAAGTCTACAAGGAAGCCAGTCAGCGCAGCTTCAAGCAGGCTGCCGTCTATCAGGAAGGCCGCAAGGTCAAGAACAGCCGGCAGGCGCGCGCAATGGAAAAGGGCAGTCGCTACGGCCGCAAGATGCAGGAGGAGGTCTGGCAGAACGCCGAAGTCGATGCGCTGTACCGTCTGGCCGCCGCCGGCGTCAAGGTGCCAACGCCTTACATCTGCTTCGAAGGCGTGCTGCTGATGGATCTGGTCACCGACGCCAGCGGCAATGCTGCGCCGCGCCTGAACGATGTCGAAATGACCGAAACGATGGCGCTGGAATACCATGCGCTGCTGCTGCACCAGGTGGTGCTGATGCTGTGCGCCGGCGTGATCCATGGCGATCTGTCCGAGTACAACATCCTGGTCGACGCCGACGGCCCGGTGATCATCGATCTGCCGCAGGCGGTGGATGCGGCCGGTAATACCAACGCCGGAACCATGCTGGAGCGCGATGTCGATAATCTAAGGACGTATTTCGGCCAGTTCGCCCCCGCACTGAACGCCACGTTTTACGGCAAGGAAATCTGGGCGCTGTATCAGGCCGGCTTGCTCACGCCGGAGCTGCCGCTGACCGGCCGCTTCAAGTTTGACGAACGCAAGGTGGACGTCGGCGCGGTGCTGTACGAGATCGAGGATGCGCGGCTGGAAGCCGAGGCGCAGCAGCGCTACCGGCAGGAAATGGCGGGCTCTTAACGTTACGTAACGTAACGCGCCGCACCGCACGGCGCGCGCATTTGAAAGGAAATTACAGAGCGGATAAAGCGCAGCACCAGTTCAGACCGGGCCCGGTGTTGCTGCAAATTTATCCGCTTTTTTCACGGTCAAATCATTCGTATTCAAATGATCGGTTATGAGATGATTTGACATGCAATGTTACTAATGTATAATGGCACCTCTTATTTGGGATTCAGTAGAACGCAAAGCAGGGGAGCAAGTCGGGTGCAAGGTGCTGACAGGAGGCCGGGATGTCGTTAAACTGGCGCCCATGATTGATGCCACCAAACTTGTCGCGGTAAATGATTCCATTCGGATTTTGCAAAGCGTGCGCCGTATCGCGCAGTGTGTGGAGCATCATTCGAAACGGCTGACAACTACCCACCACATCACCTCGCCGCAACTGGTCGCGCTGATGGCAATTGCCCAACTGGGGCCGAGTACGCTAAAGGCGATCGGGCGGGCGATACACCTGAGTTCGAGCACCGTAGTAGGTATTGTTGACCGGCTAGAAGAAAAAAAGCTGGTGATCCGCGAGCGCGATACGCGTGACCGGCGCAATGTCTACGTGAGCGTGACGGCAGTCGGCCAGAACCTGGTTGACAATGCGCCGTCGGCGCTGCCGCAAGGCTTTGCCAGTGCGCTTGGCGCGTTGCCGGAAAATGACCGGCATACCCTGGTGGTGGTGTTGGAGCAATTCGCTACCCTGCTCGAGGTCAAGGCGCCAACCAGCGGCGAAATCTAAGCTTCTACTGCGTTCTGATTCCCTCTAACTGACAAAAACGTTTGGCGGCGCAAGCTAGCCACAGAACGTTTTGTCTGCAAAAAGGAGACGCATGAATGTATCCAATCTCGAATCAACAGCAGGTAGCAGCCTGACGTTGCGGCAACCGAAGCAATCCGATGGCGCCGCACTGCATGGTCTGATAGCGGCCTGTCCGCCGCTGGACCTGAATTCACTCTATTCCTACCTTTTATTGTGCTGGCATCATGCGCAGACTAGCGTGGTGGCCGAAGCCGACGGCGTTTTGGTCGGCGCAATTACCGCCTACATCCCTCCGGAACAGCCTGACACGCTGTTCGTCTGGCAGGTTGCGGTCGCACCGCAGCAGCGCGGCCACGGACTGGGCAAGCGCATGTTGCAGCACCTGCTGCAGGATCGCACCGCACCGCGCGGGTTGCGCTGGATGGAAACCACCATCAGCCCCAGCAACACAGCGTCCAATCGATTGTTTACCCATTTCGCCCTGCAGCACGATGCGGGCTGTTCCATCACCACTCTGTTTGATGCCGGCGCGTTCGGCGAGAGTGGTCACGAAGAAGAGCGTCTGTACAAAATCGGTCCCTGGGACCGCGCAGACTAAAGATCCGGAACGAATAATATTGGAACCGGATCCCCTCACCCCGACCCTCTCCCAGAGGGAGAGGGTGAGAACGGGGCACGATGAAATCAAGACTTCATCGTGCCGAGTCAATAAAGCAGGGCACTCTTCAACATCTATTCCATTCTAAGGAGAAACATAATGCATACATTTAATCGACTTGAATCAGAAGTTCGTGGTTATATCCGTTCTTTTCCAACCATTTTCACCAAGGCGCAGAACGCGGTTCTGACCGACGAAAGCGGCCGCCAGTACATTGACTTCCTGGCCGGCGCCGGTAGCCTGAACTATGGCCACAACAATCCGGTGCTGAAGCAGGCGCTGGTCGAATATCTGGCCGGCGACGGTATTGTGCACGGTCTCGACATGGCAACTGTGGCCAAGAAGCAGTTCCTGTGCACCTTTGAAGAACAGATCCTGAAGCCGCGCAACATGCAGTACAAGATGCAGTTCACCGGCCCCACCGGCACCAATGCAGTCGAAGCCGCGATCAAGCTGGCACGCAACGTGACCAAGCGTCAGAACATCATTTCGTTTACCAACGGCTTTCATGGCGTGACGCTGGGTGCACTGTCGCTGACCGGCAATCGCAAGTACCGCGACGCCGCCGGAGCGACTCTGACCGACGTGCATCATGCCGCGTATTCCAACTATTTCGGCCCGGACATCGATACCGTCGCGATGCTCGACAAGCTCATTACCGACCCCAGCAGCGGCGTCGACTTTCCGGCTGCGATTATCGTTGAAACTGTGCAAGGCGAAGGCGGCCTGAACTGCGCCAGCATGGACTGGCTGAAGAAAATAGAGCAACTGTGCCGCCGCCATGAAATCCTGATGATTGTCGATGACATCCAGGCCGGTTGCGGTCGCACCGGAACCTTCTTCAGCTTCGAGCCGGCCGACATCCGGCCCGACATGGTGACGTTGTCGAAGTCGCTGTCCGGTTACGGTCTGCCGATGGCGGTGCTGCTGATCAAGCCCGAATATGATATTTGGAAGCCGGGTCAGCACAACGGCACCTTTCGCGGCAACAACATGGCATTCGTGACTGCCGCTACGGCGCTTGACCATTACTGGAGCGACGGCAAGTTCCAGGCGTCGGTCGCAAAGAGAGCGTTGACCGTCACCGAGTTTCTCGACAAGCTGGTGAAAACCTATCCGGCTGCCGAAATGACACGACGCGGCCGCGGCCTGATGCAGGGCCTGGCGTTCAAGGATGCCGAGTTGGCTGACCGGGTGACTTCGGTGGCATTCGACAATGGATTGATCATCGAGACCTCAGGCGGTACCGATGAGGTGATCAAGCTGCTGATGCCGCTGACCATCGAGCCGGAAAGACTGCTGGCCGGTCTCGATATCCTCGAGCAGGCTTTGGCCGATGCGCTCGGTGAGCAGAGCAGCAAAGCGGGCGCGAAGAAGCAGGTGACAGCATGATCGTACGCCGCCTGCAGGACATATTGAATACCGAACGCGATGTGCAAACCGAAACCTGGGCCAGCCGGCGTTTGCTGTTGCGCGATGACAAGATGGGCTTCTCGATGCATGAGACCACCATCTTCGCCGGCAGCCAGACCCATATCTGGTACAAAAATCACTTGGAAGCGGTGTATTGCGTCGAGGGCAGCGGCGAGGTCGAGCTGATCCCGTCCGGCGAGATCTTCCGCATCGAGCCGGGCACCATCTACGCGCTCAACAAGAACGACCGCCACTGGCTGCGCGCCGATGCCGGTGCCGACATGCGGCTGGTGTGCACCTTCAACCCGGCGCTGGTCGGCGATGAAGTGCATGACGCCGATGGCGTCTACGCCGCCGCACCAGAATCCGTCGAATAACCGTCGAATAACCATTGATTAACCGCCGAATAAGAGAAAGGACCATCAGATGCTATCCCAAGACCCATACCAGAGCCGGGCGCTGATCTCTCCTGCGATCCTGGCGCGCTGCGAGCCGGTCGTCTATGAGCAGGAGCAAAGCGGCGCTGCCGCTGCACTGAACGCCGCGCAACGCGACCTCTACCGCGAGAACGGCTTTCTGCTGCTGCCTGAGCTGTTTTCAAAGGACGAAGTGAGCCGCCTGTATGACGAAATGCAGGGCATGCGCGCAGATTTTGCGGCCAGCGGCCGCGCCGAAGTGATTGCGGAGCCGGACAGCGGCGAGGTGCGCTCGATCTTCAGCGTGCACAGCCTGAACGATCTGTTTGCCAGGCTGATGCGCGACCCGCGCGTGCTGAATGTGGCGCGCGAGATTCTCGGCAGCGAAGTCTATATCCACCAGTCGCGTATCAACTACAAGCCCGGATTCACCGGCAAGGAATTTTTCTGGCATTCGGATTTTGAAACCTGGCACACCGAAGACGGCATGCCGGCGATGCGCGCATTGAGCTGCTCGATCCTGCTCACCGACAACGATGAAAACAACGGCCCGCTGATGCTGATGCCGGGTTCGCAGCGCCATTTCATTTCCTGTGCGGGCGAGACGCCGGATGAACACTTCAAGCAATCGCTGCAGAAGCAGGAATACGGCGTGCCGGATGAACTGTTGCTGCGCTATCTGGCAGATATGGGCGGGATCACTGCGTGCACAGGCAAGGCCGGCTCGGTGGTGTTTTTCGACTGCAACACCATGCACGGCTCGAACGGCAATATCACGCCCTACCCGCGCAGCAATGTGTTTTTCGTCTACAACAGCATCGAAAACAAGTTGCAGTCGCCGCAGGGCGGATTGAAGCCGCGTCCCGAGTATATCGCCGCACGCAAGGATCTGGTGGTGCTGGAGCCCGAGCCTTTGGAGATGATGGCAACTGCCGGATCGCCCGCTTGACCCTGGCTGTTGGACCGGAGAAAGGCGCTTGATGGAGCCGTACCTGCGCTCTTTCCTGTTGTTTTTCGCGCTGTTCAACCCGTTTTTGATGAGCATTTACCTGCTCGATCTGATCCGGGGCCTGCCTACGCCGGCTTTCGCGCGGGTGCTGATCCGTGGCAGCTTCATCAGTACCTGCGTTTTCATATTGTTCGCCTGGGGCGGCGAAGCATTTTTCCGCGATACGCTGCAGGTGCGTTTTGCCTCGTTCCAGATCTTCGGCGGCATTGTGTTCCTGCTGATCGGACTGCGCTATGTATTCTCCGGCGCCGGCGCAATCGACGCGATGAACGGCACACCGGACTCGATTGCCGGCAGCATTGCGATGCCGATCATGATCGGGCCGGGCACGGTCAGTGCATCGGTCGTGATCGGCACCCGGCTGCCGCTGGCCGGTGCGGCGGCGGTGATCGCCGGCACACTGGTACTGACGGTATTGATCCTGGTGGTCATGAAGCTGCTGCACGACCGACTCAAGGATAGGCACGCGGCGCTGACCGACCGCTATATCGATCTGGTGGGGCGCATGTCGGCGCTGCTGATCGGCACCATCGCGATGGACATGATCGTAACCGGCGCACAAAGTACCGGCTTCGCAATACAACCATAACAACCATAAGTCCAATCTCAAAGGAGCAAGCATGAAATCCCTGTTCAAAACTTCCACCGCCGCGACACTGATCGCCGTAGCCGCCATCGGACTCAGCTCTATGGCCAGCGCCGAAACCACGCTGGAGCGGGTGCAGCGCACCGGCGAAATCCGCATCGGCTATGCCAACGAAGCACCGTTTGCCTACACCCGTCCGGACGGCAAGGTGACCGGCGAATCGCCGGAAATCGCCAAGGTGGTATTCGCGAAGATTGGCGTCAAGAAGGTGAATGCGGTGCTGACCGAATGGGGCGGCCTGATTCCCGGCCTGATGGCCGGACGCTTCGATGTGATCGCGGCCGGCATGTATGTCACGCCGGAGCGCCTGAAAGCGGTGCTGTTTACCGATCCGCATTACCAGATCGGCGACACGCTGTTAGTCGCCAGCGGCAATCCGAAAAAGCTCAACAGCTATGACAGTTTCGTGAAAAACGACCAGCTGAAACTGGCCATCATGGCCGGCACCGCGGAGTACACCTATGCACGCGAAGCCGGAATTCCGGAGGCCCAGATCATGCAGGTGCCGAACACCATCGCCCAGTTGCAGGCAGTGCGCACCGGGCGCGCCAATGCTGCCGTAGGCACCCAGCTGACGATGAAGGATCTGGCGCAGAAGGGCGGCAAGAAAGTGCAGGCGATCGCCGACTTCAAGGACGATCCGGCGCACACCGGCTACGGCGCGCTGGCATTCCGCAAGGAAGATAAGGACTTGCGTGACGCGGTCAATACCGCGCTCAAGGCGTGGGTGGGCACTGACGAGCACCTGAAAACGGTGGCCCCGTTCGGCTTCGACCGCTCCAACCTGACCAGCAAGACGGTTGAAGAAATCGCCCAGCAATAACGTCCCGACGTCATGACTGAGTTGCTGCCGCTCCTGCTGGAAGGGACGCTGGTCACCATCCGCATCACCGTCCTGGCCGCATTGCTGGCGGCGGCGCTGGCGCTGTTGGCCGCGCTGGCCAAGCTATCGCCGTGGCGGCTGTTGCGCTGGCCGGCCAATTTCTATATCGAGACGTTCCGCGGCACCTCGCTGCTGGTGCAACTGTTCTGGCTATACTTCGTGCTACCGCTGCCGCCGTTCAACCTGACCATGACGCCGTTCACGGTGGCGGTACTCGGACTCGGGCTGAACATCGGCGCCTATGGTGCGGAAGTCATGCGCGGCGCATTTGCGTCGGTGCCGCGCGGCCAGATCGAGGCGGCGACTGCATTGAACATTCCGCCGCTGCACCGCTTTCTCGACATCGTGCTGCCGCAGGCGCTGGTCAACGCGATTCCGCCGGCCACCAACCTGCTGATCGAACTGCTGAAAGGCACCTCGCTGGTTTCGCTGATTGCGCTGGCCGACCTGACGTTCCGGTCCAATCAACTGGTCCAGTCGACATTTCGCAGCGGTGAGATTTTCAGCATCGCGCTGGTGATCTACTTCGCGCTGGCACAAACCATCAATCTGCTTATGCGCCTGCTGGAACGTCGGCTCAATCGCGGCCTCGGTGGTGGCTTGAAGCGGGGGCGCATGTAATGGATAGTACGGCCCGTACCTTGTTCGACTGGCAGTTCGCGCTGCAAATCCTGCCCGAGCTGCTGCGCGCCTCGCTGTACACCATCGGCATCACGCTGGTCGCATTTGCGCTGGCACTGGTGTTCGGCCTGCTGCTGGCGGTGATGCGGCGCGCCCGGTTGCGTTGGCTGTCGTGGCCGGCCACTGCGGTGATCGAATTCATCCGCAGCACGCCACTGCTGATCCAGCTGTACTTCCTGTTCTACGTGATGCCGGAATACGGGCTGACGCTGTCCGCGCTCACTGCCGGCACGATCGGCATCGCGCTGCATTATTCCTGCTATACCGCCGAAGTGTATCGGGCCGGCTTGGACAGCGTGCCGCGCGGCCAGTGGGAAGCGGCCAAGGCGCTCAGTCTCGGTCCCGGTGATGCGTACCGCGATATCGTGCTGCCGCAGGCAGTCCGGCCGATCGTGCCGGCGCTCGGCAATTATCTGATCGCGATGTTCAAGGATACGCCGGTGCTGTCGGCCATTACCGTGGTCGAACTAATGCTGCAAGCCAAGAATATCGGTTCGCAATCGTTTCGCTATATCGAGCCGATCACGATGGCCGGCCTGTTTTTCCTGCTCATCAGCATCGTCGCTGCGCTGTTGGTGCGTAAGCTCGAAGCGCATTTGCGCATGCCATGAAAATGCTCTTTCCGGGATAAAACATGACTTCTCCGATGATCCGCTTCGGCGGCGTGACAAAACGCTACGGCCCGCTGACCGTCCTCGATAAGCTGGACCTGGACGTGGCGCCGAATGAAAAGGTCGCCATCATAGGCCCCAGCGGCTCCGGCAAGTCAACGCTGCTGCGGGTGCTGATGATGCTGGAAGGCATCGATGAAGGCATGATCGAAGTCGATGGCGAGCCGCTCACCCACATGCCACGCAATGGTGGCCTGGTGCCCGCCAGCGAAGCCTACAAGCGCCAGGGGCGCCGCAAGATCGGCATGGTGTTCCAGAACTTCAACCTGTTTCCGCACATGAGCGCGCTGCAGAATGTGGTCGAGGCGCCGGTCAAGGCCTTGGGTCTGAGCAAAGCCGAAGCGACCGAGCGTGCCAGCGAACTGCTCGACATGGTCGGGCTGTCCGACAAGTTCAAGCACTATCCGTCGCAACTATCCGGCGGCCAGCAGCAGCGGGTGGCGATCGCGCGCGCGCTGGCGATGCGTCCGCAGGTAATGCTGTTCGACGAAGTCACCTCGGCGCTCGACCCGGAGCTATGCGGCGAAGTGCTGAACGTGATCCGCCGCTTGGGCGACGAGCACAATCTGACCATGCTGATGGTGACGCACCAGATGGGATTCGCACGCGAATTCGCCGATCGGGTCTGCTTCTTTTCCGAAGGCAGGATCGCCGAACAGGGTACGCCGCAAGAAATCTTCGGCGCGCCGCAAAACGAGCGCACCCAGGAATTTCTGCGCGCGGTGCTGGAAGCGGTGTAAACGCCTGCATCGAGAAAAATAATGAGTATTGCCATTTTCATGGCATTTTCCGCATATATTCATTGCGGCTAGAAATATACTCATTGATTATGTGGTTGCAGCGGCAGTACATTTATTGCCGCAATACCTGCCGCGCCGCCTGCACCAGGGTTGCCGACATCAGTTCCAGGCGCGGCGACTGCACTTTCCAGCGGTGCCAGAACAGGCCGACATCGGCCGCTTGCTCAGGCGCCAGATCGACCAGCGCGCCGCTGTCTTGCAACTGCCCCATCTGCACTTCCGGAATCATGCCCCAGCCCAGCCCCAGGCACACCGCCTGCAGATACGCCTCCGAAGACGGGATGGTGTGGCAAGGATAGGCATCGGCCGGCAGGCCGAAATGGCGCAGCAGGAAATCCGCCTGCAGCGCGTCCTTGCGGTCGTACGTCAGTACCGGCGCTAGCCGGGCCGCGTTGCGGTTCATGCCGTGCGGAAACCAGCGCTGGCGGTAGCTTGGCGAAGCCATGCAGCGATAGCGCATCGCGCCCAGCGGCTCCGTCACGCAGCCGCGCATCGGCAGCGGCTCGGTCGAGATGCAGCCCAGCGCCAGGCCGGCCTCCAGCAGCGCATAGGTGTGGTTCTGGTCGTCCACCGTCAGATCCAGCAGCACCTGTTCGCGGATCAGAAAATCTGCCAGCGCCGGCAGCAACCAGCTGGCCAGGCTGTCGGCGTTGACCGCTACCGACAGCGTCAGCGGCGCCGCCTGATTGCCTGCCAACTCCGTCTGAAAATCCTGTTCCAGCAACTGCACCCGCCGCAGGTATTGCAGCAGGCGCTGGCCGGCCTGCGTCGCGCGGCACGGCCGGCTGCGCACCAGCAGCGGGCTGCCGAGCGCAGTTTCCAGCGCCCGCACCCGCTGCGATACCGCCGACGAGGTCAGGTGCAGGCGGCTGGCGGCCTGCTCGAAACTGCCGGTCTCTATCACCGCTAGCACCGCTTCGCATTGCCTGGTATCGAGTTTCATGGTTTTTGATGGTGAATTGGGTTATATATTAAGAATTTTTAATGATTCACACATTATATTAATTATGCTTCATTAATTGTGCGGCCAAAAGCAGAATGGTGTCCATCGTTTAATCGTCCACAGGATCTCATCATGCTGCTCCCGTTCTACCTGAAAGGCCTCGGCCTCGGCGCCGGCCTGATCATCGCGATCGGCTCGCAAAACGCGCATGTGCTGCGGATGGGCTTGCGGCAGCAGCATGTCGGCCTGACGGTGCTGTTTTGCATCGTGCTCGACGTGCTGCTGATCAGCCTCGGCATCGCCGGCATGGGGGCGGCGATACAAGGCAATTCTGTGCTGCTGGGGCTGGCGCAGTGGGGCGGCGTGATCTTCCTGAGCTGGTACGGACTGCGGGCCTGGCGCGCGGCATGGGCCAACCATGCGCTGCATCTGAATCCGCCGGCAGTCGTGATGAGCGCCAGGCAAGCAGTCGCCGCGATTGTCGCCCTGTCGCTGCTGAACCCGCATGTGTATCTGGACACCGTGCTGCTGCTGGGCGCGATCGGCGGCCAGCAGACCGGTGCCGGCAAGCTGTGGTTCGCGCTGGGTGCGATCACCTCTTCAGTAATATGGTTCGTACTGCTAGGTTACGGCGCACGCCTGCTGACGCCGCTGTTTGCCCGCCCGTCTGCGTGGCGCGTGCTGGACGGCATGATCGGCGCGGTGATGCTGGGTCTGGCCGGGATGCTGGCGCTGGACAGCATCGCTTAGCTAACGGCGGTCATCGGCTGGCCTTGGCCTATCAAGCCCGCTGCCGGGGCAGATTTTCATCAAATTGTAACCGTGTGTAATAGCCGTCAACCCAACGCTTTCGCCTGGCGTTTATAGCGCAAGCCCTCAGGAGTTGCCTGAGCTTATTTAGAAAACCTACTGGAATACAAATGAATAAATTACTCGCTACTTTGATCGCCGGCCTGTTCGCTACTTCTGTTTTCGCTCAAGCTCCTGCTGCGCCAGCCGCACCCACCGCTAAAACGGTTAAAGCGCAAACAAAAGAAACCAAAGCTGTCGTCGATGCCAATGCAAAAGAAGCAAAAACCGATGCCAAGGCAGACGCAAAAGTAATGGGCGCCAAAACCGAAGCGAAAGAAACCAAAGCGGAAATCAAAACGGATGCCAAAGAATCGACTGCTAAAGCCGATGAAAAAGTAACAGACGCAAAAGCCGTCGCCAAGACCAGTAAAGCCAAGGCGCACCGTAAAGCCACCAAGGCAAAAGCCAAGGCGCACACTGCAAAAGCCAAGGTCGATGCGAAAGAAGCCGCACCGCAGTAATCAGCCTCCTAATAATAAAAAAGACAGGCGCGTCCTGTCTTTTTTATTGGCGCAATGAATGCTGCAGTGTCAGCGCATCAGTTCTGCAATGCTGCAGCAGCACCACCATTGAGATAATTGTCCTTCACCCGCACGTAATGCTCGGCCGAATAGCGCAGGTAAGCCTTTTCTTCGGCGCTCAGTGCGCGTACCGCCACTGCCGGACGTCCGATATACAGCATGCCGCCTTCCAGCACCTTGCCGGGCGACACCAGGCTGCCGGCGCCGACCATCACTTCATCGTCAATCACCACATCGTCCATGATGATCGATCCCATGCCGATCAGGCAGGCATTGCCTATCCTGCAGCCGTGCAGGATGACCGCATGGCCGACGGTCACATAGTCGCCGATGATCAGCGGCGAACCGTCCGGCTTGGCGCTGGTCTTGTGCGAGACATGGCCCATCGTCAAGTCCTGCACATTGCTGCATTTGCCGACTGTGATCCGGTTAACGTCGCCGCGCAGCACAGCATTGCACCAGACCGAACTGTCGTCGCCGATCCGCACATCGCCGATCAGTCGGGCGGAGTCGTGCAGAAAAACCCGTGCGCCGAGGGCGGGCAGGGTGTCGAGGTAGGCGCTGATAGGCATGTAATGGGCTCCGTGTAGTGTCAAAATTGCGGTAATGGCGTGTTCATATACTGAATGCTGTATATTTTAATCGGCAATGAAGTATTGCGGTAATACGGTGGTATTTGATCATACTCCTTCAAAAAATAAACCGCTGGTGCAAAGCCAGTCACTGCGGGGCGCATTTCGTATCCGCCGCTAATTTGCACCACCAGCCAGGATGCAATCTGACGCATGACAAGTGATCCAGGGGGTGCGAATGTCTTTTTCGATCCGGATCAAATCAACTGCAGTATGTCGCGCCGCAGCTTGACGGTCGGCGGCGTTTGTCCAATTAATGAAAGAT
>JBDSCZ010000142.1:0-1637 GCA_039920865.1 Burkholderiaceae bacterium | reverse complement strand
CGAAATATCCGCCCAATACGCCCAGAGCGCTGAACACCGCAGCCAGCACCGGCATCGCGATGATGCCGGCCCAGAAGCGCGGCGCAATCACGCGCTGCAGCGGATCGACCGCCATCATCTCCATCGCCGACAATTGCTCGCCGGCCTTCATCAAGCCGATTTCCGCGGTCAGCGAAGTGCCGGCGCGACCGGCGAACAGCAGCGCGGTCACCACCGGCCCCAGTTCACGCGTCAGCGACAGCGCCACCAGCAGGCCCAGCGACTGCTCTGAGCCATATTTATTCAATGTATAAAACCCTTGCAAACCCAGCACGAAACCGACGAACAATCCCGATACCGAAATGATCACCAGCGAATAGTTGCCGATGAAGTGGATCTGGTCGGTCACCAGGCGCGGCCGCCGCCACAGGCCGCCCGAGGCACGCAAGATCGCCAAAAAAGCGGTCGCGGCATAGCCCAGATCGGACAGCAGGGTGCGAACGCCGCCGCCCAGCGCCGCCAGCAGGCGCAGCATCATGAGCGCACCTCCAGTCCCAGATCCGCAGCCAGCGTGCGGCCCGGATAATGGAACGGCACCGGACCGTCGGCTTCGGCATTGATGAACTGTTTTACGAAGGGGTCGTCGGATGCCTGCATTTCGGCCGGAGTGCCTTCGGCGACGATTTTTCCCTGCGACAGGAAGTAGATGTAATCGGCAATTGCGAATGATTCATGCACATCGTGCGAGACCAGGATCGAGGTCGAGCCGAGCGCATCGTTGAGGCGTCGGATCAGGTTGGCGATCACACCCATCGAAATCGGGTCCAGCCCGGCGAACGGTTCGTCGTACATGATCAGCTGCGGGTCCAGCGCAATCGCGCGCGCCACCGCGACCCGCCGCGCCATGCCGCCGGAAATCTCGGCCGGTTTCAGTTGTGCCGCATTGCGCAATCCGACCGCGTGCAGCTTCATCAGCACCAGGTCGCGAATCATCGTTTCGCTTAAATCGGTATGCTCGCGCAGCGGGAAGGCGACATTCTCGAACACGCTCAAGTCAGTAAACAGCGCGCCAAATTGAAACAGCATCCCCATCTTGCGCCGCAGCGCATACAGCGCGCTGGCATCGAGTGCAGCCACCGGCTGCCCATCAACCTGCACCGAGCCGGAGCGGGCCCGCAGCTGACCGCCGATCAAACGCAGCACGGTAGTCTTGCCGGAACCGGAACCGCCCATCACCGCCACCACCTTGCCACGCGGAAAACGCATGTTCAAGCCGTCCAGGATACGGCGCTCGCCATATGCAAAACTGAGATTGTCTATTTCGACCAGGGGAGAGGCGTCCGGTTGCACGGTGGTGTTTGCCTGTAAGGGTTGCGAAAAGCGCCATTATAGATGGAATGTTGCGCTGCAGCTTGATCAAACTGATGCGACGCAAGCAATTGTCCGGCGCATCGGATTCTACGTCACAGAGCTGCCCGACTGATATTATGCGGCAACAAAAAATACCGTATGCAGTAAAAAACCTGCCGCGTCGTTCGATGCGGCAGGTTTTTTATGCGTCAAGCCAGTTCTAGCGCGGCAGTACCGAAGTTCCCATCAGGAATTCATCCACTGCGCGCGCGCATTGGCGGCCTTCGCGGATCGCCCATACCACCAGC